>CAXTWN010000080.1:0-15888 GCA_964248055.1 uncultured Acidobacteriaceae bacterium
CTCCCCCTCAGGGCTGGGCGTGCGGCTACCAGCCTACTGCGTCGGAATGCCGTAGATAAACACCGCCCCAAAGGCGATCAGAAACACCGGCCACCACCGGTCCGCAAACCGGCCCAACCGATCCGTCAACGAGTCTCCCAAAGTATTGTCCAAAGCTGCCTCCTCCCGCGCCCACGGCGCGCCCAGCCTGCATTTTACCTGCCGCAGCTAGGGTGCTGCGCCCTTCCGCAGGTAACCTGTCCGCGACCGCACTACCAGATCCCGCGCGCGCAGCCCCGGATGCGCCGCATAGAAGGCCGGGCTGAGGGTGAGCTTGAGGTGGCAGACGGTGCCGTCCGGCTTCGCGGTGCTTGGCCGATAGCCCAGCGTGTAGCGACGCCGCAGGGTCTCCAGCAACGTCGCCAGCCGCTCGTCCACGTCGCCGGCGGTGGCCTGCAGCACCGGGCCGCCGGTCAGCGCCGCATAGCGCTCCAGATCGCCAAAGCGCCCCGTTGTCAGCGGCGTCTGGCTGCGCTCGATGAGCGCGCTGAGGACCACGTCGGAGCGCAACAGCGCCTCGGTGGCCTCGGCCTCGGTGTGCATCACCGCCGGCGCGTGATGGGCGAGGTGCCGCTCCAGATCCTGATCGTTCGCCGAGCCGTCGGAAAGCCAGATCTGTACCCGTCGCGCCTCCGGCAGCGGCGAGCGCGCCGACTGCTGCGCGGCCTCCCAAAGGTCCTCGAACAGAAAGGTGGGCTCGCTCCGGTCATAGCTCGACGACGCCGAGTCGATGCCTTCGACCGCCGTCATGCGGTCATGCGTGAAGGTCTGCACCAGCGTGGTCTGTGATGAGAAGGTCATCACCGCCACCTCGTCCCTGGGGCGCAGATGGCGCAGCACCGCGGCCGCGCCCCCGGCCAGGTGCACCAGCACCGGATGCACCGTATCCGTGAGATCGAACAGCAGCACTACCGAGAGCGGAAGCTGGTCTTCACTAAGCGAGGTAATTGTCTGCGGCACCCCATCTTCCGTGAGCACGAAGTCCGCCGGCGTGAGGTCAGGAAGGGGCGCGCCGGTCCGCTTCAGCTCGACCGAGGCATCGACCAGCACCAGCTGCGCGGCAACCCGAAACGTGGGGATCGCCTCCTGTGTCGTCTGGGCTCGCAGCGCAGGGAGCGTGGCGAGGCCCAGCAAGCTGCAACGGGCAAGCGAGGGCACTCGCCGGATGGGGTGCGGAGGCATGAGGCGGTGGGCAGGCATGTGGCCGGACACCCAGACTAAGCTGGGAGGAGGAGATTCCGCCATGGCGCGTCAAAGCACGTTGCTGCTGTTGTGTTGGACTCTGGCAACACGCTCGGCGATGGCGCAGAGGCCAGCAGCCACCTCGCCGCCCACGCGCGATCCGCACACCGCAGGCTATGTCAACGCCACCGAGCTGCCGGACGGCCAGCTGCCGCCTGCGGACGCTGACGGCAACTTCATCCTCCGCCCCACCCATACGCTCGCCCCGGAGATGTCAGTGAATCCGGCAGTGCCGCAGGGAAGTGTGTACGAGTTCACCATGAGCTCGGCGGAGAGCAAGCTCTACCCAGGCATCGCGCGCGATCCCGGCACCTTCGGCACGCCGGACCCCAACAACCCGGCGAAGCTGATCGTGACCACGAGCCATCCCGCGCCGTACACCCGCAAGGTCGCGGTCTACGTGCCGAGGCAGTACGTGCCGGGCACCGCGGCGCCCTTCCTCATCGGTGCGGACGGGCCGGATCGCTCCCTGTTTACGGCGCTGGACAACCTGATCGCGGCAGGGCGCGTACCGGTGATGATCGCCATCTCCATCGGCAACGGCAGCGGCGATGCGCAGGGCAGCGAACGCGGCCTGGAGTACGACACCATGTCCGGGCGTTACGCCGAGTTCGTGGAGACCGAGGTGCTGCCGCGCGTCGAGCAGCAGTACCACGTCACCCTGACGCACGATCCCGAGGGCCGCGCGACCATGGGCGGCAGCTCGGGCGGCTCCTGCGCCCTGATCATGGCGTGGTACCACCCGGAGTGGTACCACCGCGTGCTCACCTATTCCGGCACATTCATTAACCAGCAGTGGCCGTGGAACGCGGACACGCCGCACGGAGCGTGGGGTTTCCATGAAACCCTGATCCCGAACGCGCCTCCCAAGCCGATCCGCCTTTGGATGGAGGTGGGCGATCGCGACCTGCTCAACCCCAACACCCTGCGCGATGGCATGCATGATTGGGTTCTGGCCAACGAGAACATGGCCAAGGCACTGGCCGCGAAGGGCTACAACTACCAGTTCGTCTTCGCCGAAAACGCCGCACACGTGGATCGCGCCACGGAGGACCAGACCTTGCCGGAGGCGCTGGAGTATCTCTGGCAAGGCTACCCGCGCACGGCTCCGGCGCCCGCTTCGGCTCCTGGCTCAACGCCTGGCTCGACTCCCGGTTCGACCCCTGGCTCGACCCTTAGCCCAGCGCCGTAGCTCAGGGGCGAAGTTCCTTGACGCCATCTTCGCCGGCGACCAGCGCCAGCGTGGCCATCTTCAGGAACAGCCCATGCTCTACCACGCCTACGATCGCGCGGATCTCGGCGGCGGTCTTCTCCGGGTCTGGAATGGCACCGCAGTGGCAGTCCAGGATCACGTTGCCCTCGTCCGTAATCCACGGCCCCGTGCCATTGCGCGCCGGCCGCAGCGACGGATGCAGGCCCAGCGCCTCCAGCTTGCGCTGCACCAGCGGCAAGGCGAGCTGAATGACCTCAACCGGCAGCGGAAATCTCCCGAGCTGGGGCACGACCTTGCTTGCATCCGCGACCACAAGGAACTCCTTCGCCGCGGACGCAACGATCTTTTCACGCAGCTGCGCCCCGCCGCCGCCCTTGATCAGCGCCAAGCCGGGGGCGACCTCATCGGCGCCGTCGACGTTGATGTCGAGCACAGGGGTTGCCTCGAAGGTCGTGATCGGGATGCCGAGCTGCTCGGCCAGCAGCCGGCTTGCGTCCGAGGTCGCGATCGCCTGGATGCGCAAGCCGCTCTGCACGCGTTTGCCCAGCTCCCGGATGAACAGGGTGGCCGTCGATCCGGTGCCCAGGCCCACGTTCATCCCGTCCTGGATACGTTCTGCAGCGCGTTGCGCAGCGAGCAGTTTGGCTTCGTCCTGGGTCATCGCTCTCATAGGATGGCATATCGTGAACTTGAAGCGGGAGCAGGTTACAGGGCGGCGAAGTTCCGTCGCCGCTGCGGTGCGCCTCGCATCTCACGAGCATCGGCAACCGCTCTGCATCGAGGTGAACGGATGGCTCAGGAACTTTCCGACGCGCTGGTCTTCTTCGGAGCGACCGGCGATCTCGCCTACAAAAAGATCTTCCCAGCGCTGCAGGCCATGATCCGGACCGGCACGCTCAAGGTGCCCATCGTGGGCGTCGCCAAGGCCGGCTGGAACCTGGATCAGTTGAAGGCGCGCGCCAAGGACAGCTTGGAGCACCACGGCGGGGTGGATGCGGCGAGCTGGGAGACGCTGTCGTCGCTGCTGCGCTACGTCGATGGAGACTATGCCGATCCCGCCACCTTTGACGCGGTGCGCCGGGAGCTCGGCGATGCGAAGCGCCCCGCCCACTACCTGGCGATCCCGCCCTCCCTGTTCGGCGTGGTGGTGGAGCAACTCGTCCGTTCGGGCTCAGCGAACGGCGCGCGCATCATCGTCGAAAAGCCCTTCGGCGACGACCTGGCCTCCGCGCGGAAGCTCAATGAGATCCTGCTGAGCGCCTTTCCGGAGAGTTCAATTTTTCGCATCGACCACTACCTGGCAAAAAACCCGATCCGCAATCTCGTCTCCTTCCGCTTTTCGAACTCGCTGTATGAGCCGCTCTGGAACCGCCACTACATCGAGAGCGTGCAGATTACGATGGCGGAGAACTTCGGCGTGCAGGGGCGCGGCGCCTTCTACGACCAGACCGGCACGGTCCGCGACGTCATTCAGAACCACATCTTTCAGGTGCTCTGCAACCTCACCATGGAGCTCCCCGCGGGCAAGGACGCCGAGTCGCTGCGAGACGAAAAGGTGAAGGTGCTGAAGTGCATCCCTTCGATCCAACCGAAGGACCTCGTGCGGGGACAGTTCAAAGGGTATCTGCAGGAAAGAGGGGTCGCCCCGGACTCCAAGACGGAGACGTTCGCGGCCCTGCGGCTTAACGTTCACTCCTGGCGTTGGGATAGCGTGCCGTTCTACATTCGTGCGGGCAAGAACCTGCCGGTGACCTGCCTGGAGATCGTCGCCCGGCTGAAGCCACCGCCGGTGACGAACTTCAGCGAGCCGGATAACCCACAGAATTACCTTCGCTTCCGGCTCAGCCCTGATGTCACGATCGCCACCGCGATCTCGGTGGTGTCGCAATCGGGCAAGGGGCCGCGCCGGTCCGTGGAGATGATCGCGAGCCGCCATGCTCGTCCTGAAGAGATGGAGGCGTATGCCCGTGTCCTCGGGGATGCGATGGCGGGCGATGCCGCGCTGTTTGCCCGACAGGACTACGTGGAACAGGCGTGGCGCATCGTGGACCCGATTCTGAAAGCCGACACGCCGGTCTACCAGTACGACCCGCAGACCTGGGGACCGGAGGCTATGGAAAAGGCCGTCCAGCCGCCGGGAGGATGGCACGTTCCCAACCCCGACGACTCGCCGGACGACTTCCGCGTGGTCAGCCCGGGAGGCTAGCGGCGGATCTTGCTCTGAAGAGCTTCGGTTCAGCAATGCCAAACAGAAAAGGACCAGAGCCGAAGCCCTGGTCCCTTTCTTGTCTTTGTCTTGCGATGAAAGGCGGCCCTACTTCTTCACCACCGCCTTAGCCTTCTCGACGACGTTGGCCACGGTGAAGCCGAACTTCTCCAGCGCCACCGGTCCCGGGGCCGAGGCGCCGAAGTGATCGATGCCGATCGCGACGCCGTTGCCGGCGATGTACTTGTACCAGCCCATCGTCGCGCCCGCCTCAACGGTGACCTTGGGCACGTCCCGCGGAAAGATCGAGGCCTTGTACTCGTCGGGCTGCTCCTCGAAGATCTTGAAGCTCGGCATGGAGACGACAGTAGCGTTGATGCCCTCGTCCTTCAGCTTCTTGCCTGCCTCCACGATCAGCTGGACCTCGGAGCCGGTGGCGACCAGAACGACGTCCTTGCCGTACTGCTCCAGGATGTAGGCCCCCTTGCGCGTGCCCTCGAAGACCTTGTACTTGTCCGCGTCGAGGACCGGCAGATCCTGCCGCGACAGCGCCATGAAGTGCGCGCTCTTGCGCTCCACCATCAGGCCCCAGGCCGCAGAGGTCTCATTGGCGTCGGCGGGGCGGAAGTCCGTGAGCTGCGGGATGACGCGCAGCGCCATCAGGTGCTCGACCGGCTGGTGCGTCGGGCCGTCCTCACCCAGGCCGACCGAGTCGTGGGTAAAGATGTAGAGCGAATGCGAGCTCTGCAGCGCGCCCATGCGCAGCGCCGAGCGGCAGTAGTCGCTGAAGGTGAAAAACGTGGAGCCGAAGGGCAGAATGCCGCCGTGCGCCGCCATGCCGTTCACCGCGGCCATCATGCCGAATTCACGCACACCGAAGAACACATTGCGTCCCTTGGGATCGCGGCGAAAGTTCTCCGAGTCCTTAAAGATGGTCTTGGTGGAGCTGGTGAGATCGGCCGCGCCGCCGAAGATCTCCGGCATGACCTTGCCGAGCGCGTTCAGCACAACCTGGCCGGCGTTGCGGGTCGCCACAGGCTTGTCCGCGGGGAAGGTGGGCAGCGCCTTCTCCCAGCCCTCGGGCAGCTTCATCTCCGTGGTGCGGGTGTACTGCGCGGCGAGCTCGGGGAAGTCCTTCTGGTAGGCGTCGAAGCGGTTGTGCCAGTTGTCCTGTTCCTGCTTGCCGCGGTCCCCCGCCTGGCGCCAGTTATTGAGCGCCTCCTCGGGGATCACGAAGCTCTCGTCCGGGTTGAAGCCGAAAAACTTCTTGGTCTCCCGTACGCCGTCGGGCCCGAGCGCCTCGCCGTGGACGGCCTTGGTGCCGGCGCGCGGCGCGCCATAGCCGATTACGGTGCGCACGCGGATCAGCGACGGGCGGGTGCGCTCCATCTTGGCCGCTTCGATGGCCTTGTTGAGCTCCTGCAGATTGTTGCCGTCGGAGACGAACTGCACGTGCCAGTCATAACCCTCAAAGCGCTTGGTGACGTCCTCGGTGTAGCTGAGGTCCGTGGGGCCGTCCAGCGAGATCAGGTTGTCGTCATACAGCACGATCAGCTTGCCCAGTTGCAGGGTGCCGGCGAGCGAGGCCGACTCGTGCGAGATGCCTTCCATCAGGTCGCCGTCGCCGCACAGGACATAGGTGTAGTGGTCGACGATCTTGTAGTGATCGTTGTTGTACACGGCCGCGAGGTGCTTCTCCGCGATGGCGAGGCCGACCGCCTCTGCAAAGCCCTGGCCCAGCGGACCGGTGGTGACCTCCACGCCCGGCGTCTCGCCGTACTCCGGATGCCCGGGTGTGTGCGAGCCCCACTGCCGGAACTGCTTGAGCTGATCGAGCGGCAGGTCATAGCCGGTGAGGTGCAGCACGCCATACAGCAGCGCCGACGCGTGCCCGTTGGACAGGATGAACCGGTCCCGATCCGACCACAAGGGGTCCTTCGGGTTGTACTTCATGAACTTGTGGTAGAGCAGGTACGCGATGGGCGCGCAGCCGAGCGGAGCGCCGGGGTGGCCGCTGTTGGCCGCCTGCACCTGATCGATGGAGAGGATGCGCAGGGCGTTGATCGAAAGCTGATCCAGCTCGGCGGTGGTCGGCTGGTCGAGTACGGGAGAGGAGATGGCGGTATCACTCATGCGGTCCGGGTCCTTCGGTGCGGGGATGGAGCGGCACGGCTCGGGCCTTGCTCTCGAGCGGCGCGACGCGTGACTACGCGAAGCTCAGTGTACAGGCGCGAAGCACACTCTGCGTGTCAGCGATGGGCGCCCTCCGCCGCTGCGAGAGCGGGGCGGCTTGCGAGGGGGCGCAACGGCTGCTGATACAGCGCGTGGAAGCGCGGCTGAAGGATGCCATAGCACTCGCAGACCCGGGCCTCGAGCGCCGGCCGGCTGAGGATGCGCAGACCGCCGCGCCGTCCCTCGATCGCCCCGGCGCGCGCGAGCTCGGCACAGACCTCCGCCACCGTCGTTCGCCGGGCGCCCAGCAGCATGGACAGAAACTCCTGGGTCATGGAGAGCTCGTCGCTCTCGATGCGGTCGGAGACCATCAGCAGCCAGCGCACAAAACGGGCCTCGGCACGATGAAGCCGGTTGCACGCCGCAACCTGGCTGACCACACCATACTGGTGCTGTATGTACTCCAGCACGCGCAGCCGGGTCTCGGGGGCGCTGTCGAACTCGCGCTGCATCTCCGCGAGCGGAATCCGGTATCCGGCGCCGGCTACCTGCATCTGGCAGTCGTAGGCCGCGGAAGCGGAGCCTAACAGGAAGACCCAGCCCAGCAGCCCTTCCCGGCCCTTGGCGGACAGCTCCACGGTCGCGCCCGCCTCCGAGCTGAAGACGACGGAAGCCATGCCTGAGGTGAGGAAGTAGAGAAAGCGCGGCTTGGGCCCGTGCTCAAAGATCCCTTCCCCTAGCTCCAGATCCACATGCGCCGAGACCGCGAGCAGCCGCTCACGACAAGACGGGGGAAGCGCATCGAGAAGGCGATTACTCGGTCTGCTCTGCGTCATCGATCAAGAACCGGTCAAGGATTCCTGTTCAAGGAGGAAACTGCTCCTCGAACACGGGTAAGCTCAGCCGGTCGTGCGCAGATCCTTGCCGCTTACGGAGTGAGCATACACGGGCTGGGCCGAGGTTGGAACAGCCCGCTTCCGGGAAGCTTTACGCCCGCTCTACGCCGTCGGCCTGCGGCCCCTTGGAACCCTGAACGATGGTGAACCGCACCTCGTCCCCTTCAGACAATGACTTATATCCCTCGGCCTGAATGCTGCTGAAGTGTACAAAGACGTCCGGGCCACCCTCGTGGCTGAGAAAACCGTAGCCCTTGGCGTTGTTGAACCATGCAACCTTACCGTGCAACTTCTCCATGTCCGTGCTCCTCGGAAGATACCTACAGCGTAGAGCGCGGGTCTAGGCACGGTCTGTTCGGTAAGCGACACTTTGGTTACTTGCTCGCAGACACGCCGGTGCATTCACTTGTGACCGGCAGGCGCGGGGGGCGGCGCACTGTGCGCCGGTGCCGGTGCCGGCGCCGGATGCGATGGAGCCGGATGCGAGAGCGCGCCCGCCGGTCGGCTCTCCCGCAACGTCTCCATCTGCCCCACGCTCAGGGGCCGGCCCGGCTCGGCCTCCATCGCCTTGCGTTGCTGCTCAAAGCCGGGCCGCGGGCTGGGCGGCTCCGCGCGATGGAACAGCACGGTGCCTCCCACGAGAGGTGTGTTTCCCTCCGCGGTCGTCTCCGCCGCGCGACCGGTGAGCACCGGCCTGGCCAGCACGGGCGGCGTCGCCCGTGCGGCCTGCGGAACCAGCATGGAGCGCTCCGGAGCGACCGGCGGGTGCGCAAGCACGGGGGCGGCGGCGAGCTCCTCCGGCGAAAGGTGCAGGGCGTTGCGCCCCACCTCGCGGCCGGCGGCGAAGCTGGCCTCGGGCACGGCGACGGTGCCGATCTGGCGGTTCACAAAGGTGCGGCTGGTAAGCGGCGTGCTCGTAAAGACGTTCACGGCCCGCTGGTTGTACAGGCCGCGTGCCTCGGCGAGGTTCGTGTTGTAGAGATTGCTGGCGTTCACGCGATTCAGGTACAGCGTGCTTCCGTGGTACCAGGGAGCAAACGGCTCACGCGGTCCCAGCGGAAACCAGGACATCACGCCGCCGCCGGGGTTGCCGGGCGCGCCGGAGAGCTGTGGTCCGCCGGCGAAGGCCACCAGCGCCGGGGCGTAGACCGGGTGCAGACGCGGCGGTCCCGGAATCCATCCCCAGCGGTTCCCCAGGTTCGCCCAGCGGCCATAGTGAAACGGCGCAAAACCCCAGGGTTCGCTGCCCACCCAGGTCCAGCCCCACGGCACGATCCAGCGCCAACGCCCATAGCGGTACGGCTGCCATCCGCCCACTACCACCGGGTACCAGATGGGGCCGTAGTCGCAGGTCTCCCAGGAGCCGTAGGTGGCCAGGTCCGCACCGCCCACGGTGTCGGGGTTGACGTAGGGGCTTTCGGCATCCGCGCCGCTGGCGTATGCGGCGTCGCGCGCATCGGAGAACCCGTCCAGAGCGTCCGGCGACGCGGGCTGCAGCGCCTCCGGATAGGCGCTTTGGCCAGTGGCGGCATCGGCGCTGTGAATCTGAATCCGCTGTCCGGGTGCCAGCACCTGGCTGGAGCCGGGGCTGTCCACCTGCACCTGGCCGGAGCCCAGCAGGACCGTGGTGGTATGCGCGGCGGCATCCACATCCACGCGCACGTCCCCGGGCTGCAGGACGGTGACGGCGACATCCGGCGTGTCGAGCTCCAGCACCGTGCCGGGGTCGATGGCAAAGGACCGCAGGTGAACCGATCCGGCAGCCAGCCCAAACTGCGCCAGGGTGTCGGTCATCGCGGTGACGGTCAGGTCGGTGCCGCCGCCCAGCCGTACCGCCATCTGGTTGGCCTGCAGCTCGGCCGAGGCAGAAGGATCGGTGTAAAGCCGGTCGCCGGTCGTGAGCACCTGGTTCAACTCGGCGGGCGAAAAGGCATCCACGCTCGGGGGCTCGGCGGAGACGTTGCCTTGCAGCACGCTGAGTCGCACCACGCGGGCCGGCGGGTCCGAGGCCGGGGCAGCCGCCGTCGCGGCGCCGGTCTGGGCATAGGGCGTTCCGAAGCTCTGGCCGGCATCACCCGCGGGGAGATCGCTCTCCGGCTGCTGGGCGGAGAGCCGCGCCGCAGCCCCAAGCAGTAGGACCAGCACCACCGGCACCAGGGACCCGGCCGAGGCGCGCCTCCGCGGGCGAGAAGCAGAGGAAAGCAGCGGGCAGCAGACACGGCGGAACGGGCGGGCGGTCATAGCGATCCTCGTTTGCCCCCAACACGCTGGAGAGCAAAGACCATCTGAAGAGGTGGACAGGAGTTGGACGCGAAAAGACGCAAGGCAGGAGCGCGGGCGAGGCGCACGGCGGGGACCGTCCGCCGAAGCAAGCGGTGCAGCCCCGAACTTTTCTGAACCAAAGCCGCTCCGCGCTCGTATGCTTGCGGGGAAAGTGCTGGGCCGCCACCCTGCGCCTACGCCCCCGGAGGTCCCTATGGTTTGCAAACGCGTGCTGCATCGTCTGCTTCCGTCCGCCTGCCTGCTCGTCCCGGTACTGCTCGCGGGCTGCCGCGTCGAAACACACAAGAACGGCGAAAACAACAACGTCGACATCGGTACGCCGTTCGGCTCCATGCACGTGAAGACGGATGAGAACGCGACCGCGCAGACCGGTCTGACACCCTATCCGGGCGCCTCCCTGGTGCACGAGAAGGATGATAACGGCTCCGCAGATGTCAGCATGAACTTCGGCGGCTTCAAGCTCGGGGTACATGCGGTCGAGATGCGCACCCCCGACCCCAAGGACAAGGTGCTTGCCTTTTATCGCAAGGACATGGGCCGCTATGGCGCTGTGCTGACCTGCCATGGACATGACCCCGTCGGGGAGCCCACGCGTACCGGCGAGGGGCTTACCTGCAGCAGCGACCAGCACAACTCCGATGAAGACGAGCTGCAGCTTCGCGCCGGCTCGCCAACCCACCAGCACATCGTTGGCGTGCAGGCGGAGAACGGTGGCACCCGGGTCGGTCTGGTTGCGCTGGATCTGCCTTCCGGACTCAAAAGCCACCATGACGATGATCGCGAGTAGGTGCACGCGGCCGGCGCGTGCGTTGCCGAAGCTGCCTGGCTCGGATAGCCTTGGAGGGAGTGACCGAACGACCTTGCATCCGCTGTCAGCACCCGCTCACCCCGGACGGCGGGCAGTTGATGTACTGCAGCCACTGTGGTGCGCCGCAGATCTTTCTCTCCGAAGAGCTGCAGGAACAGGCCGCTGCGGAGGTCCGGCAATGGCATGAACGGGCCACCACCGCAGAGCCCGCCGCCGAGGAAGAGGCCGCGCCGGGCACCACCGGCCGTCTCCGGCGTCGTCTGCGGCGCGAGCGCGCGGGCCGGGAAGATCGCTGGCCCATGGCGGTGGAGTACGCCCTGCTCAGCGGCGCCATCGCGCTGGCTCTGAACCTGGGAGCCATGCTGTTCGCCCCGTTGTGGCTGATCGCCTGGCTTTGGATCGTCAGCGCCCCCATCCTGACGGTCGGCTTCTACAACGCCCGCAAGCGCACCGGGCCGTTGACGGCCGGCTTTGCCGCGCGGCTGGGGCTGCTGACGGGGCTGCTGGTCGCGCTGTGCTGCGCCGTGGTCCTCACCGTCGGCCTGGTCGTCTCGCGCTTTGCGCTGCACAACACCGGCATCGACAGCCAGATCGCCGACACCCTGAGCCAGATACGCAGCACCACCCAGGCCCAGTACGGCAACGCCGCCGAGCCGATGCTTCAACTGCTCGGCATCCCCGAGTTCCGAGTCGGCTTTCTGCTGTGGATGTCGGCAGTGACCGGCACGATCTATCTGCTGATGTCGACCGCAACGGCCGGGCTGGTCGGCTTCATGCTCGCGCGCCGCCGTCCCGCATAGGCCGTCCCGCAGCGCCTTCGGTTGGCTCCGGGCCTCACTACAAACCCGAGTTACGGAACTTGGCGGCGTGCAGCGCGTCACCGGTCTCCGTCGCTCTTTTGCGGACCAGAGTCGCTGCTATCATCGGCGAGATGAGCGACCTGGCCCCCAACCAAACGGCTGTCTCCCAAGCCGAGACCGCACCCGCGCGCTCGCCGCAGCTGCGCGAAAAGGGCCGGCTGATGTCCGGTTCGGAGATCGAGCGCACGCTGGTGCGGCTGGCCCACGAGATCGTCGAACGCAACCACGGCGCGACCAACCTCGGCCTGGTCGGCATCAAGCGCCGTGGGGTGCCGCTGGCGCAACGGCTCGCAAAGATCATCGCCTCCATCGAAAAACACCCTATCGATACCGGCGTCCTCGACATCAGCTTCTACCGTGACGATCTGTCCACGCGCGATGTGCGTCCGGTGGTTGAAGAGGGCGAGATCGGCTTCGAGGTTGCGGGCCGCGACATCATTCTCATGGACGATGTGCTGTTTACCGGGCGCACCATCCGCGCCGCGCTGGACGCGCTCTTCGACCATGGCCGCCCCAAGAGCGTGCAGCTGCTGGTGCTGATTGATCGCGGCCACCGTGAGCTGCCCATCGAGGCCAAGTACATCGGCCGCACCGTGCCCACCAGCCGCCGCGAGATCATCGAGGTGAAGCTGCGCGAGGTGGACGGCGACGAGCAGGTTCTGCTGGTCGAACTGGTCGATGCCTAGCGGGGTAGGCCGGCAACGACGAACCCGGTGTGCGCACTAGCCGCAGTGGAAGCGCAGCGTACACCGCATCCCCTGCGTTTGCCGTTCTCTCCCGGACATCAGCCAACCGCGCTACTGCAGTCGCGCGATGTTCAGCTTGCCCCAGCGGTCGTCGACATGGACCTCCGAACCTTCGCGCAGGTGCATCTTCTCCGCCAGCCAGTCCGGGATCAGCACCACCAGTTTGCCGTCCTCAACGAACGAGATCGCACGCGCCACTGACCGCAGCTTGTGACCGCCCACGTCCAGCGGAACGCGCAGGACAAGCTGTCCTTCGCGGCGTTCCACAATGCCTTCCAGTGCAAGGTATTCCGTTTGCATGCGCGCCTTTGTAGCGAGCCGCTTTGGCTGTGCGGAATCCCACTGCGGTGTTAGCGGCGCCTCCGAACGGTGAGGGCGCCGCGCTTGCCCTCACGCGAACTCTGCAAAGACCGAGCGCGCGGCTTCCAGGATGGCGCCGATCTCCGCATCCCCGTGTGCCGTGGAGACGAAGGCCGCCTCATATTGACTGGGCGGCAGCCACACGCCGCGCTCCAGCATGCCGCGATGGAAACGCGCAAACGCCGCGGTGTCCGAGGTGCTCGCCCCGGCGAAGTCGTGCACCGGGAGCCCGGTGAAGAACCAGGTAAACATGCTGCCGACCCGGTTGGTCTGCAGCGGAATGCCTCGTTCCATGGCAAGCTGGGCTACCCCGTCGGCGATGGCCGCTGTCGTGTCTTCCAGCCGGCGGTAGATCGCCTCCGCATGCCGCAGCAGGTGACCCACGGTGGCGATACCGGCCGCCATAGCCAGCGGATTGCCGCTCAGTGTGCCGGCCTGGTACACCGGGCCCAGCGGCGCAAGGAAGTCCATGATCTCCGCCCGCCCGCCAAAGGCGCCCACCGGCAGTCCACCACCCAGGATCTTGCCCAAGGTGGTCAGGTCCGGCCATGCCGGGGTGTCGCCGGTGCCGCCGAGCTCCTGCTGATACAGCCCCTGCGCGCCACCGGGCGAGAGCCGGAAGCCGGTCATCACCTCGTCGAAGATCAGCAGTGCGCCGTGCCGCCAGGTCAGCTCGCGCAGGCCGCGCAGAAAGCCCGGCGCGGGCAGCACCGTCCCGGCGTTCCCCACCACCGGCTCCAGGATGATGCACGCGATCTGGCCAGGATGGCTCGCGAAGGCCGCTTCCACCGCGCCCAGGTCGTTGTAGGGCAGCGCCAGCGTATGCATGGCCGTCTCGGCCGGCACACCCGCTGACCCGGGGATGCCGAAGGTCGCGACGCCCGAGCCCGCCTTCACCAGCAGGGCATCGGCATGCCCGTGGTAGCAGCCCTCGAACTTGAGGACGAAAGGCCGCCCCGTATACCCCCGCGCCAGCCGGATCGCCGACATGCACGCCTCCGTGCCGGAGCTCACAAATCGGAGCTTCCCCACGGACGGAAAGCACTGCTGGACGAGCTCCGCGAGATCGCCCTCGGCCTCCGTGCTGGCCCCGAAGGACGCCGACCGTCCCGCGGCCTCGCGGATGGCCTCCACGGCCGGGGGAAACGCGTGCCCCAGCAGCATGGGCCCCCAGGAGCCGAAGAGATCCACATAGCGGTTCCCGTCGGCGTCGGTCAGGGTAGCGCCTCGGGCGCTGGCGACGAACGGCGGATGGCCGCCCACGGCGCGGAAGGCGCGCACCGGCGAGTCCACCCCGCCGGGCAACAGGCGCTCCGCACGTCGTTGAAGCTCCGCGGAGCGGGAAAGCAGCAAGGTCATATGACCTAAGTATAGGGAGCGCTAAAAGAGGTACCGTCCCCGGAGCACATTGCGCTTGCGGCGCCCCGTCGGAGGCCTTACGCTCCGAGAGGTCCCCTGTCATGCCGCCCCCAGAGTTCTCCGCCGCTGAGCTTCCCGCAGGTGAGAGCACCCGTGTCGGCGTGGAGCCGCGCAGCTGTCGTCTCGGGTTTCTCATCAGCGAGGGTGCCGGTACGGTCCTCGCCGTTCAGGACGCTATCGACCGGGGGGAGCTGCCCGGCTGCAGCATCGCCCTGATCGTCTGCAACGTCACTGGCGCGCCGGGGGTGGAGGCCGCCCGCAAGGCCGGCCTGCGTGCCCTCACCCTGGAAGGTCGGGGTCACCAGCAGCGTGAGTACGAGGAGGCGCTCGATCTGCTACTGCGCAAGATGGGCGTGGACCTCGTCTGTCAAACCGGGTACCTGCGCGTGCTTTCGCGCGAGTTCATCCGACGCTGGCCGTACCGTCTCCTCAGCGTGCATGGATCGCTCTTGCCTGCCTTTCCCGGCGCCCGGCCGGAGCGACAGGCGCTGGAGTGCGGCGTTCAGATCACCGGCTGCACGGTGTCGTTTGTAGAAGACTCCGCGGAGGCTCTCAGCGGCGGTCCCATCATCGTGCAGCGGGCGGTCCGTGTCGCCGACGGGGACACGGAGGAGACGCTCCGCGCGCGCCTTCTGCCGGAGGAGCACGACGGCTACATCGAGGCGATTCGCCGCGTGGTGAGCGGCCAATATTCCTTACAGGGGCGGCGCTATCTGTTCCGCGCCGGCCATGCAGCCAGGCCCGTCTCCGGTGTGCTTAGCGACCTCCCGGAACCGGGGTCACGTACAGCAAGAATCCGAGCAGCAGGATTAGTCCAAGGAAGCTGACCAGCGTACGGGTGTGCGGCGTCGGCGGGGCGTCCCGGGTGAACGAGCGCCATCCCATGCCCGCGGCCACGATCAGAAAGACCCACTGGGTTCCGGCACGGAAGGGGTTCGCGTCCATCGCGGTCAAGGCAAAGAACAGCAGGCAGGTGACCGTGAGCAGGATGCGCTGCACCTGCGACAGGGCGTAGGTGGCCTGCGCGCCGTCGAAGCCCAGGACGGGTGTCAGATTGAACAGGTTGAACCAGGCGCCGATGTTGGCCAGCAGCAGAAAGAGCAGGTGAGCATGCGTGCCCGCGGGAAGCACCGAGGAGATCGCCAGGCAGAGTGCTGCCGCGCCCAGGCCAAAGAGCGGTCCAGCCAGCGAGATCGAGGCCAGGTCCTCCAGCGGAACACCCATCGAGTACCAACGAACATACGCGCCCAGCCCAGGCACAAAGAGCGGGAGGTCGGCCTTCAGACCGCGCCGCTTCACGGCGATATAGTGGCCCATTTCATGAATGAAGATGCACACCGTGAAACCCAGTGCAAACTGCCAGCCCGCCAGCGCCCAGTAGATCGCAAAGAATCCAAAGAGCCCCAGAAAGAACTTCAGCTTCAGCAGAAGGAACAGCGCGGACTTCAGCTTCAGCAGCAGGAAAAACACCGGCGCAAACGGCCCCAAACGCTTGGTCCACTTGGCTTTACGCTCAGCTTCCGCCTGCAGCCGGGCATCGATCTGCGCGATGTGGCTCTGGATCGCCTCTGCTTCCTTGGTGCTCTCGGGCATCCAGGTGAGGGTCGTCCGCCAGCGGTCCCGAGCCTCAGTCCACTATCCTTC
>CAXTWN010000081.1:0-3345 GCA_964248055.1 uncultured Acidobacteriaceae bacterium
TGTGGAGGTCGGGCTCCACCCACATGCCGCCCACGATCTCCCAGCGGCCTTCCTTGATGCGCTGCTTGATTTGCGCGTTGAGGTCGGGGTACTTGTCCGCCATCCACTCGTTGTACTGCGCGGCAGACTGCGTGAAGACGTAGTCCGGGTATTCGTTCATCAGCTGCAGCGCGGTGCTGAAGGTGCGACGCACAACGTCGATGGTTTCGCTGCGGGGCCACAGCCACGCCGCATCGATGTGCGCGTTGCCGTCTTCGGTGATGTTGGCCTGCGCAAGCACGGGGTGGAGCTCGCTGAGAATGCCCTGCGCCTTCCGAAGTGAGGCGTCGAACGCAACCTGGTTCGCGTGCGCCAGCGCGTTGGTGTCGATCGCGGCCACAGCAGCTTCCACACGCGGCAGAAGGTCCTTACGCGGTGTGGCGAGCGCGGGCAAGAGATTGGCGGCTGCAAGGCACTCGACGCGAACGTCGTTCGGGTTAGGACGCTTGGTGTCGAACGGCAGATCGACCCGCAGCGACACGCCGGACCAGGTCTTTTCGTCAACGGTCTGCAGCAGCTTCACCGCGACGAGGATCTTGTCGCCCGGGTGCGCGGGTTCGGCGAGGATGATAGGCTCCAGGTCCTCTCCCAAGGCGACGCGGCGACCGTTGAAGTAGATGATCTCCGGCACCGAGCCATTGGCATCCGCATGGAACTGGAACGAGACACGCGCACCGCTGATGTCATAGCCGCCCACGGTGCGCGGGATGGTGATTTCGTGGCGAAACCATACCGCATCCTTCGGCGCCTTCACGTAGGCGCGGTTGACGGGCGCGGGAATGAGCTGCCAGGTGGCATCGCTGACGGTCGGCGATTCACCATGGGCAAGGTCGCCCGCGTGGTAGCGCCAGTCACCCGGCGGCAGCGCGTCGATCTCCTCCAGCGTGTGCAGCTTGGCAAGCGCGGCGGGCGAAAGGTTCTTCTGCTCGCGGACCGGGGTAAAGGACTGCGCCGGGGCAAAATGAGGCGCGAAGACGGGCAATAGGCTGGGAGCAAGCAGAAGGGCGCAGAGGCGCATGGCCCAAGGTAACAACCTCGGGCGGTGCCCTGCTACCCCTCATCACACTTTTCCATCCAAGCCCGCCTTAAGGCGACTACAAACCGGCGCCTCGGTAGCGGATAATCGTGCTCGGATGAGGCGTCGCGATGCAGACACACACAACTGACCAGGTGAACCAGATCGAGACCCCGACGGCCGCGGTGCCGCTGGCGCTGCATGGGCGAGAGCTGGTGCCGAACCGGCGTACAACCCTGGACCTCGCCGTCGTGGAAGAGGTGCGCGTGAACACCAGCGCGGTGGAGCGGCGCGCCGCGACGGTCGGCACCCGGCGGACGGTGAAGAAAGCCTGGCAGGCAGCCTGGCTCCTGCGCGCCATCGCCTGCATGGACCTCACGACCCTGAGCGGCGATGATTCCGCGGAGCGGGTGCGGCGCTTGTGTGCGAAGGCCCGGAGGCCCTTGAGCGACGCCCTGGTGCGGGGTCTGGGGATCGAGCCGTTGGGGTTGACGGTTGGCGCAGTTTGCGTGTACCACGCCTTCGTCGAGACCGCCGTGCGCGCGCTGGAGGGCTCGGGGATTCCAGTCGCCGCGGTGTCCACGGGCTTCCCTGCCGGGCTTTCACCATTGGAGACGCGCGTGGAGGAGATCCGGCGCAGCGTAGCTGCGGGGGCCGGCGAGATCGACATTGTGATCACGCGCTCGCATGTGTTCAACGGCGAGTGGAACGCGCTGTACGATGAGGTCGCCGCGTTCAAGGAGGCGTGCGGCCCGGCGCACATGAAGGCGATCCTTGGAACCGGCGACCTGTTGACCCTGCGCAACGTCGCGCGGGCGTCTCACGTGGCGATGATGGCGGGCGCGGACTTCATCAAGACGTCGACGGGCAAAGAGGCGGTGAACGCGACCTTGCCCGTCTCACTGGTGATGGTGCGCGCGATCCGCGAGCATGCCGAGCGGACCGGCATGGCCGTGGGGTTCAAGCCCGCCGGTGGCATCAAGACCGCCAAGCAATCGCTGGACTGGCTGAGCGTGATGAAGGACGAGCTCGGCCGGCCCTGGCTCGAGCCCTCGCTCTTCCGCTTCGGCGCCAGCTCGATGCTGAATGACATCGAGCGGCAGTTGGAGCACTTTGTTACGGGGCGGTACTCCGCTGGGTACCGCCACGCTTTGGCGTAAGCCTCGGGAGCCCCAAGCGAGGCAGCGACCTACGCCGCTGCTGCCTCCTGGGCGGCTGCAAAGACCTGCTTCGCGCTGGTTGTTCCTTCCACGTGCTCGGTACCCTCTACGCCGAAGCTGATCCAACCGGAGTTGATGGCTTCCATCATCTCTTCGTAGCCCCACGTCTCACCCTTGGGCAGGCCCATCTGCTCCAGTGCCGTGGCCCAGGCCTCACGCGGAACCGCTTGCGCCTTGACCTCGCGGCCCAGCACCTCGCCGAGTTCCGAAGCAAGCTCATCCGGGCTCAGCATGGAGCCGAGCTCGATGTAACGCTTGCCGGTCCACTCCGAGGTGAGGAGCTTCGCCACCTCGGCGCCGATGTCCTCTGTCGCGATCATGCCCAGCTTGCGGTCGGTCGGAATGTACAGGACCGGCAACGTGCCACCCTGACCCGCCTGCAATCCGAAGAGGTAGTTCTCGTAGAAGGAGCCCGCACGAATGAAGGCAATCGGAAAAGGCTCGTCGCGCAGGGCTTCTTCCAGCAGATGTGTCGAGGTGATGAGACCCAGACCGCTGGTCTTTTCTGAACCTACCGAAGACAGCGCAACCACCTTGGGCGGCGCCGCATGGCTGAACGCCTGCTTGTAGCCCGCAATGACTGCCTGGGCCTCGCGGAAGTCGCGCGATGGTGTCTGGATGGGAGGCATCATGAGGTAAGCGCCCTCCACGCCCGCGAGCGCGCGCGTCACGGCGGCTCCGTCCTCCCACTCGCCCTGTACAAGCTCCACGCCCTGACTGGCCCAACTGGCAGCCTTGGCCGTATCTCGCACCAGGGCTCGTACCTGCTTGCCCTGCTGCAGCAGGTGCCGTGCCGCTGCGCCGCCTACCTTGCCCGTGATGCCCGTGATCAGATACATGGTTGGTTCTCCTCCGCCTCAGATGTCGCCTCAACCGGAACGGTCGCAATCCATTTGCTGGCCCCGCAGCGAGTACGATGTAGCCGACAGCCTGCACGTGCGGGCGAGAAGCTTTGCGCCCAGATACCTGGAACGCCCGGACACCTGGAAGAGGAAGCACCATGGCGAGCACTGTGATGGAGAAGTTTCACTCGATGGAATACGGGCCGGCGTTGGAGGATGCAGCCGAGGT
>CAXTWN010000081.1:3355-15653 GCA_964248055.1 uncultured Acidobacteriaceae bacterium
GAGGTTAACCGTTGGCTCGACCGGCTTGGGCGCAAGGTAGGCAGCTTCATCGATGGTGCTTGGACCATGCCCGACGGACCGGAAGACAACGCCGCAGGCGAGGGCACGTTCGAGACGCGGAATCCGGCTACTGATGAGCTGTTAGCGACTGTTGCGCAGGCGGATGCACGGGAGGTGGATGCTGCGGTGAGGGCCGCGCGCGCTGCACTGCCGGGATGGCAGGCGCTGTCGGGGCATCAGCGGGCGCGGTACCTGTATGCCTTGGCCCGTGGAGTGCAGAAGCACTCGCGGCGGCTCGCGGTGCTCGAGACGCTGGACAACGGCAAGCCAACCCGGGAGTCGCGGGACATCGACGTACCCTTAGTGGCGCGGCACTTCTACTACCACGCAGGCTGGGCGCAGCTGATGGGCGCGCTCGATGCAAACGGGGCGGGATTTTCCGGGGAGGAGTTCCGTGGCTCGGTGCCGGTGGGCGTCGTGGGCGCGATCATCCCCTGGAACTTCCCGCTGCTGATGTTTGCGTGGAAGGTGGCACCGGCACTCGCGGCGGGCTGCACGGTGGTGATCAAGCCCGCGGAGTACACGCCGCTGACCGCCGTGATGATGGCCGAAATCGCAGAAGAGATCGGGCTGCCCGCAGGTGTGCTGAACGTGGTGCAGGGCGATGGACGCGTGGGCGAGCTGATCGTTGCGCACCCAGACGTGGACAAGGTAGCGTTCACGGGCTCCACCGAGGTAGGGCGGCTGATTCGGAGGGCGACGGCAGGCACCTCCAAGAAGCTCTCCCTGGAGCTGGGCGGAAAGAGTCCTTACCTCGTGTTCGACGATGCGGATCTGGATTCAGCGGTCGAAGGGCTGGTGGACGGCATCTGGTTCAACGGCGGGCAGGTTTGCTGCGCGGGATCTCGCCTTTTGGTGCAGGAGCGCGTTGCCGAGCGGCTGTACGAAAAGATCCGTGCGCGCATGGCAACGCTGCGAGTAGGAAACCCGCTGGACAAGGCCAACGATCTGGGCGCGATCGCCGATAGGAGCCAATGGGAGCGGATCTCCGGCTACATCGCGGCGGGCATCAGCGAAGGGGCGACCTGCTGGCAACCGGAGATGACCTTGCCTGCGCAGGGACTGTTCCTGAAACCGACGCTCCTGACCGGCGTGGCGTCGAGTTCGACGGTGATGCAGGAGGAGATCTTTGGGCCGGTGCTGGCGTGCATGACCTTTCGCACCCCGGCCGAGGCCATCGAGCTCGCGAACAACACCGCATACGGCTTGGCCGCGTGTGTGTGGAGCGAGAACGTGAACGTAGCGCTCGATGTCGCGGCGCAGGTGAAGGCCGGCGTGGTGTGGGTGAATGGAACGAACCTGTTCGACGCGGCGTGCGGCTTCGGGGGCTATCGCGAGTCGGGGTTTGGGCGTGAGGGCGGCAAGGAGGGGATGTGGGAGTACCTCGAGCCGGCGTGGATCCAGGATGCCGGGCAGGGTGGCGCGGGTGAGGTGGTGAGGGCGCTTCCGGAGCCGGTAGCGGGCAGCGAGTTTGGGGGAGCGCCTGACGTTCGCGCCGGAGCCGCTGAGAGGGCGGCCGTTGGTTCGTACGCGGAGCTAGAGCTTGCAGGAAGTCGTGACGGCTCAAGGAACTCCGTAAGCATCGATCGCACGGTGAAGCAGTACATCGGCGGCAAGCAGGTGCGACCCGACTCCGGGTACAGCTTTCCCGTCTTCGGCGCGAACGGTCAGCAAGTGGGACAGGCACCGCTTGGGTCGCGCAAGGATGTGCGTAACGCCGTGGAGGCGGCGCGAGCCGCGGCCGCGAAGTGGATGAAACAGACCGCGCACGGTCGGGCTCAGGTGCTGTTTTTTCTCGCGGAAAATCTGCTGCAGCGCCGTGACGAGATGGTCAGCAAACTGGCGGCGTTCGTGGGTGAGGCGCAGGCCGCGGTGGAGTTCGATCTCAGTGTCGAACGCACCTTCGCGTACGCTGCCTGGACCGACAAGTACGAGGGTTCAGTGCACAATCCACCCTTCCGGATGATGGCGCTGGCCATGCACGAGCCGGTTGGTGTTGTGGGCGTGCTACCGGGCGATGAGGCGCCGTTGCTGGGGCTGCTGTCGTTGATCTTGCCTGCGATCGCCATGGGCAACGCGGTGGTGGCCGTATCGAGCGAACGGGCGGCAACGCTGATGGGCGATCTGTACCAGGTCTTCGACACCAGCGATCTTCCCGGCGGCGTCGTGAACCTGCTTGCCGGGAAGGCCATGGAACTGGGCAAGACCTTGGCCGAACACGACGACGTCGACGCGGTGTGGAGCTTCCGGGACGAGGCCGCGTCCGTGATGGTGAAGGCGGCCTCTGTGGGCAATCTAAAGCAGACTTGGACCGCGTTCAACGCGAGTGATGGCGCGTCACGCCTGCCGGACTGGTTCGATCCGGCGCAGGGCGAAGGGCGCTGGTACCTGCGTCATGCCACGCAGATCAAAAACATCTGGGTGCCCTACGGAGAGTGAAGGACCCCTGCTTTTCTCCGAAGCATCAAGAGCGTTGAATACGGCACGATCACTAGCCTGTGAGGACCCAAGTAGCCCGGCACCTGAAATACCCTTCATCGACGACCCTGCTACGCGGGCCACTTCCAGTTCCGAACCTCCGGCCGATCGATGCCGTTCTCATGAGCATAGGCGACGGCATCGATGGCTTGCCCCCGCAACCATTCCTTGGTATGCGCCGCAGTGGCCTGCAGCGAAGGAACGCGGTCGATGACATCCATCGCCAGGTTGTAACGATCCACCTGGTTCAGGATGGCAAGCTCGAGCGGCGTGTTGATGTTGCCCTTCTCCTTGTACCCACGAACATGGAAGTTGTCGTGATTGGCGCGGCTGTAGGTAAATTTGTGGATCAGGGATGCGTAGGCGTGGAAGTTGAAGATCACCGGCTTGTCCTTCGTGAACAGGCCATCGAAGTCGCTGTCCGAAAGACCATGGGGATGTTCCTTCTCGGGCATCAGCCGGAACAGGTCCACAACGTTCACGAAGCGGATCTTCAGCTCCGGGCAACGCTCCCGTAGAATGGCCACCGCAGCTAAGGACTCCGAGGTCGGGATGTCGCCGGCGCACGCCATCACGACATCCGGCTCGATACCCTGGTCGTTGCTGGCGAAGTCCCAGATGCCGATGCCCTTGGTGCAATGATCGACAGCGGCATCCATCGAAAGGTACTGCAGGTGCAGTGCCTTGTCGGCAACGATCACGTTGATGTAATTTGTGCTCCGCAGGCAGTGGTCGGTCACACTCAGAAGGCAGTTGGCATCCGGCGGCAGATAAATCCGCGTCACCTCGGGACTCTTGTTCGTGACGATATCCAAGAAGCCAGGATCCTGGTGCGTGAAGCCGTTATGGTCCTGCCGCCACACCAGCGATGTGATCAGGAGGTTGATGGAGGAGATGGGTTCTCTCCAGCGCAGCTCAAGTTTGCTCTTCTCCAACCACTTCGCGTGCTGGTTGAACATGGAATCGATGATGTGGACGAAGGCCTCATAGCTGGAGAAGAAGCCATGCCTTCCCGTCAGCACATACCCTTCAAACCAGCCCTCCAGCGTGTGCTCGCTGAGCATTTCCATCACGCGTCCGTCGGTGGAAAGAAAGCCACCGTCCGCGTCCTCGGGCAGGGTACTCGCCATCCAGGTCTTGCCGCTCGCCTCGTAGATCACGTCCAGCTTGTTGGAAGCCGTTTCATCCGGCCCGAAGACACGAAAGTTGGTCATGTTCTTGCGCATCACGTCGCGCAGAAAGTGCCCCGCCACATCCGTAGACGAGACTTCAAGCTGGCCCGGTTTCTCGACGTTCACCGCATACGCGCGAAAGTCAGGCATGTGCAACGGCTTGCGCAGCAGTCCACCGTTCGCATGCAAGTTGCCGCTGATCCGGCTGGTACCCTGCGGTGCCATCTCCTTCAGCTCAGGAATGAGACTGCCGGCTTCATCGAACAGCTCGTCGGGCCGATAGCTGCGCAGCCACGTTTCTACCAGCTGCAGATGTGCCGGATTCGTGACCGGGTCGAGGATCGGCATCTGATGTGAACGCCAGGAGCCTTCCAGCTTGTGACCGTCCAACTCCTTCGGGCAGGTCCAGCCCTTGGGCGTCCGCAGGATGATCATTGGCCATCGTGGGAGTGCCGACGTCCCCGCCCCACTGCGCGCTTTCTGTTGGATCGCGCGGATGGCGTCGAGGCACGCTTCCATTACGGCGGCCATCTGAGGATGCATCAACTCAGGATCATCGCCCTCCACGACGTGCGGATCCCACCCGTAGCCACGGAACAGGCTGTGGAGGTCCTCGGGCGAGATCCTTGCCAACAGGGTAGGATTGGCGATCTTGTACCCGTTCAGGTGCAGGATCGGCAGCACTGCGCCGTCATGGATCGGGTTCAGAAATTTGTTCGAGTGCCATGAGGTCGCCATGGGCCCTGTCTCCGCCTCACCATCGCCCACCACCACCGTGACAATCAGATCGGGGTTGTCGAACGCTGCCCCGAAGCCGTGCGAAAGGCTATACCCGAGCTCTCCACCCTCATGGATTGATCCCGGCGTCTCCGGCGTGCAGTGACTTCCAATTCCGCCCGGGAAGGAGAACTGCTTGAAGAACTTCTGCATGCCGGCGATGTCCTGGCTCATCTCCGGGTAGATTTCCGAGTACACCCCTTCGAGATAGCTGTTCGAAAGGGTCGCCGGCGCTCCGTGACCCGGGCCGGCGATATAGATGAGATCGATATCGTACTTCTTGATCAGACGGTTCAGATGCACCCAGACAAAGGTTTGCCCAGGATCAGAACCCCAATGCCCGAGCAGCCTGTTTTTGATGTGCTCCGGCTTCAACGGTTCGCGCAGCAGAGGGTTCGCGCGCAAGTACAGCATTCCCGCACACAGGTAATTGCAGGCGCGCCAGTAGGCGTGGATCTTTCGCAGTTCGTCAGGCGACAGCCGCGCGTTCCCTGTTGTGGAGTCAGAGATCAGGTCCAACGGAGCTTGGGCGGAACTCATAGGTAGTCCTCAAACGGCAGAGATCACGATAGAACGAAGCGGTTCCAGTCAGGCTAATGCTGCACGATCAACCGTCAGCGAGATCGGCACATTGCCCTCTCACCCGGAAGCGCAGGATAACAAGAAGTCAGCCCGGCTGCGTGGTCACCTTGTCAATTTCCGCTTTGTTCAGCGAAAAGGCCGTCCGATGTAGCTCACAAGCAAAGGATGCTCGGTGAAACTTCGCGACGCCGAGGCGACATAGAGATATACAGGAGTCAGGGTGGACTATCCTTCAAAGGGTTGTCGATGCGGAGTAGTTCGGTGCACGGCGCGTGTTCTGCTTGTGCCCCCAGCGGAGCAAGGAGCGGTCCGTGAGACAGCAATCGACGGCCGGGAGGAACGATGCCTAACTCCAAAAACGACCTGATCCTGGTCATCAACACAGGCTCCTCCTCGCTTAAGTTCGGTGTGTACGCCAATCATGGCGGAGACGAGACGCTTGTTCTCGATGGCGAAGCGGAGGGCATCGGTCGAGACACCGGCAAGCTGGAGGTCAGAGATGCGCGTGGCACAGTCTTGCGCTCCGAGGCGCGCCGCTTCGAATACGAAGCCGACGCCCTGGACCGCGCCGCGCAATGGTTGCCCGAGTTCGTGCCATCACAGCCAGCTGTCATCGGACACCGGGTCGTACACGGCGGACCCAGGCTCGTCGCCCATCAGCGCATCACGCCCGAGGTGATGGAGGAGTTGGCACGGTGCGTTCACTTCGCTCCGCTGCACATCCCGGTCGCGCTGGAACTCATCAGGAAGTCCCAGCAGGCCTACCCGGACGTGCTGCAGTTCGCGTGCTTCGACACGGCGTTCCATAGAACGATCCCTGAAGAGTTCGCGAGATTCCCGCTGCCCCGCAGCTTGTACGACGAAGGCATCCGCCGTTACGGCTTTCACGGACTCTCTTATGAAAGCCTTGTGCATGCGCTCGGCAAGGACCTGCTTCCGCGCACCGTGATGGCGCATCTGGGCAGTGGCGCGAGCCTGGCCGCGGTGCGGGACGGGCGCTCCGTCGACACCACCATGGGCCTGACGCCGACCGGCGGCATTCCTATGGCCACCCGCAGCGGCGATCTGGATCCAGGCATTCTCCTCTATCTTCTTCGGGTGAAAAGGATGGATGCCGATGCGCTGGAGACCATGCTGAATCACAGCTCAGGGCTCGCAGGCCTCTCCGGCGGTGAGGGAGACATGCGCGATCTGCAAGCCGCGGCTAAAGCCAGGGAGCAGCAGGCGCAACTGGCGATCGAGGTCTTCTGTGCCAACGTGCGCAAGGCAATTGCGGCGTTTGCGGCTGTTCTAGGCGGGCTCGACATGCTCATCTTCTCGGGCGGCATCGGCGAGAACAGCGCCGAGGTGCGAAGCCGCGTTTGTGGAGGTCTGCAATTCCTCGGCATCTCGTCCGTATCCTCCAAGACAGAAGCATCTGGCGAAGACTCCGAGCGACCCAAGGTTCTGGTACGTACGGTGCCCAGCCAGGAAGATCTGCAGATTGCGCGCCACTGTCGCGCCATGATGCGTTAAGGCCAGAGACACTGCCGAACGGCGACCGTGGCTGCCGACGCAACGCTATCCGTAGAGCTTCGCCATCAGATCGCGAACGATCGGGTAGCACTCGCACGCTGCGTGTTCCAGCCGCTCTCGATCCAGAATGAAGATGTGCCCACGCCGGTACTCAATGAGCCCACTGCGTTGCAGGCTGCCGGCCGCCAGGGTCACTGTGGTGCGCATCGCTCCGATCATCTCCGCCAGAAACTCCTGCGTGAGATAAAAGTCCTGCTCCCCAAGCAGATCGCAAACCATGAGCAGCCATCGGGCAAGTCGCTCCTCCACCTCGTGCAGTCGATTGCAGGCCGCCAACTGATGAACGATCAGCCCCTGTCCTTGTACCGCCTGCAAGATCAGCGAGCGCAACAGCCTGGACTCCACAAACTCGTTACTTAGTTCCGCGAAGGGCATTCTCAGCGCTGATCCCGCCACCTGCACCAGGCCGGTGGTAGGCACCCTGCCGGAGCCGATGAGGTGGAGTGCCTCCACCACGCTGTCGGAGCCGATCAGCCCGACCTCCACACCGTGCCCATCCGTCATGAAGGTCACGATGGAAGTGACGCCTGAGGTCATGAAGTGAGCGTATTCCGGGACCTCCCCTGCGCGGTACAGCGTGTCCGAGACCTTCAGCAGGATCTCTTCCATGCGTGCGAGAAGCACCACCTTGTACTCTGGCGGGAGCAGTTCGAGCAGCCGGTTCGTCTTTGCCTTGGCCATGTTCCGGCCTCCTTTGCTTCAGTTCGCAAGGGGAGAGCCGCCAAGATCGGCGCAGGAACATGCGTCTCTGACTAGAGTGGACCGGGGTGGGTCCGTAGCTTCAACGATACGCTTCCCTGTTGCCACTTCGGAAATGTTTTCTCCCGAAGCTGCGAACATAGGGCAGGGTCTAGGTGGGTTGGAGTCCGGTGATGCCGTGATGCACTCAAAGACAGGCTGCTACCGGCTCACAGGGCCGCGGATAGAACGCCTAATCCGTTGCCCGGCAAAGCGCGATGGACCTCACCAGGTCCAAAAACGGAACCTGCCGCAGTCCTTCCGTTCGCTTCAACGGCACACAGGCCAGAGCTTTGACAAGGGCAGGATGGAGCAGAACCATCTCCGGATGTTCCTCGCAGGCGGTTACCCAGGTCTCGATCGCCGAGCCTGAACTCGCCTCCACAAGCAGGTGAAAGCTCAGCACCCGCGCACAAATCGACCTCTGGAGCGGATGATCCTCGAAGTGTTGCCATAATGTGAGAAATGCACTGGCCAGCGTCCGCTCGAACGGCGAGGTGGCGAGGTTGCATGCGGAAACCTGCGAGCAAAACTCAACAAAGACCTCTCGGCACGCAGCAACGGCGCGCACATGAGCGGCATTCCTGGCTGACTTTGGAGGCCGGTCCACGCCCACTTCCGGCCGCAACAAAAAGGGACAGCGCGAAGGCAATCTCGTCTGAAGGAACCGGAGCGTACCAGCTCTCCGGCTGTCCGGAGGTGTCAGAGGGCGCGGCGAGTTCGCCAGGCTGCGCCGGTAAAAGTAGACTCGTATTCGACAACGCGAAGTTCCTCCCAGAGTATTCCTCTGCACTGGGAAGAACGCCGCTTAGGCGTCTGATCTAGGAGGGAAGCACCTCCACTGGCCAGTTTGCTCGCTTCGGCATCGCAGGTTCGCAATGTCGGGTACAACACACAGTTTACGCTGAGTCGGTCAGTCATTGTGTCCCTGAGCAACGATTGGTTCACGTCCCGCAAAAGGTATACCGAACGCACTCCTCGGGCCGGGCCGGGGTGCGATACGGATCCATCTCCGCTCTGTCCTCATAGGGATGGGACACCACCTCCAGAAGCTCTTCGAAAGGCCCGAGGTCCTGCTGCGTGATCGCCGCAGTAAGCGCCGCTTCGACGCGATGATTACGCGGGATGAACGCCGGGTTCGCCAGTCGCATCGCTTCCGCGCGGACCTTCGCGGGAACCTGCTCCTGCAGGAGCCGGCGGCGCCACGCCGCAGCCCACGAAGTATAGGCACCGGGGTTGCTGAACAAAGCTCCCACGGCCGCGTCCTGGTCCGGCTCCGCCGCGGCGTCGCTCAACCCGCGAAACGTCAGCGTGAAGTCGGCCTGCTCTGCGGCCATGCGCTGCAACAGCTCTTCCGCAAGTTGCCCATCGCCCTCACGGTCGGTGAACAGACCGAGCTTCCGCTGCAAGCCGGCGCTGCGCGCTGCCTGGAACTGCGGTTCAAAGGCTGCCAGCGCTTCGTTCGCGGAGAAGAGCGCCGCCTCTTCGTTTCCGTCCTCTTCCTGCAGCAACACCGGCAGTAACGCCTCCGCAAGCCGCGTCAGATTCCATAGTGCAGCCTTGGGCTGATTGCTGTACGCATAGCGGCCGTATCGATCAATAGAGCTGAACACCGCCTCGGGATCGTACGCCTCCATGAAGGCGCAAGGGCCGTAGTCGATGGTCTCGCCTGAGATCGATGTGTTGTCGGTATTCATCACGCCGTGAAGGAAGCCAAACATCATCCACCGTGCCACCAGCTGCGCCTGGCGTGTGATGACGCCCTCCAGAAAGGCCCGGTACGGCCGCGCGGCCGTTCTCGTCTCAGGATAGTGTCGCGCCATCGCGAAGTCCGCCAGCAGCCGCGTCGCTTCGGCGTCACCACGCGCCGCAAAGTACTCAAACGTTCCCACCCGGAGATGGCTCCACGCTACGCGAGTCAGCACCGCACCCGGCAACACGGTCTCTCGTTGCACGGGCTGCCCTGTGCTCACCGCGGCCAGGGATCGCGTCGTCGGCACGCCCAACGCCGCCATCGCTTCGCTGACCAGGTACTCGCGCAAGACCGGACCCAGCGCCGCCCTGCCATCGCCGCCTCGCGAAAACGGCGTCGGGCCGGAGCCCTTCAGCTGCAGGTCATAGCGCCTGCCATCCTTGCCCACCACCTCGCCCAGCAGATGGGCGCGGCCATCGCCGAGTTGCGGCACAAAGTGTCCGAACTGGTGCCCCGCATACGCGATCGCCAACGGTTCGGACCCGTTCGCGATCCGATTGCCCGCCAGGATCTCCACCCCTTCTGCACTCGCCAGCGCCTCCGGATCTAGTCTCAGACTTTGCGCAAGTGCAACGTTCAGCTTGATCAGCCGAGGTGCGGCAACAGGGGTTGGGTTTACCCGCGCATAGAACCGCTCCGGTAGCCGGGCATAGGTGTTCTCAAAGCCGAAGGCGACGTGGCCCGAATCGTTGCGGGCGGTCTCCGGGTCAGCAATCGCAGGATCAGGGGAGGATCTCATCCTCTACTCGGATGTCGCTACGGCGCTCGGCGACGCCTGCGAAGACGCTGGAACGCTGCCGGGTGCAGCCGCACATGGTAGAAACGTATGCGTCCCTGACGCTCTGCTGGCAGAGCTAACGAAAGGCTCGATCCGTGAAACTGCTCGCCCTCGCCCTGCTATGCCTCTGCCCGTCTCTGCTCGCCCAGGCGGTGTCCTCGCCCGACCCGTGGAAGAGCCTCGCCTTCCTGCAAGGAACGTGGGACGCAAAATCCCAGGGTCCGGCAGGGACGACCACAGACGGCACCTACACCTTCGGGCTTGAGCTGAACAACCATGTCATGGCCCGCCATGGCGGAACTGCCGCCTGTAAAGCGGCCGGCAGCTTTGACTGTGACCACACCGATCTGTTCTACATCTATCAGAACGCTCCGAACCAGCCGCTGAAAGCCATCTACTTCGATAATGAAGGCCACGTCATCCACTACAACGTCTCCACGCCTACCGCGACCAGCGTTGTCTTCCTTTCCGATACTGCGCAGCCGGGTCCGCAATTCCGCCTCACCTATGAGTTGACCGGCTCCGTCATGGCGGGCAAGTTCCAGATGCACATGCCAGGACAATCCGAGTGGAGGTCCTACCTCGAATGGAGCGGCGCAAAGCAGTAAGCGCCGGGTCCTACACGTACCTCGATGCGCTGGTTCTTAGAATCGTCAGAGTATTGACCACGAGGCGCCGCGCAAGGTTACACGGCGGCATCTTCAGCGGGTCGGCTACCGCCCAGATGACGCTGCATCTCCTCCAGCGAATAGCCCTTGGTCTCCGGGTACACAAACAGCACGACAAGAAACTGCACCACCGTGGCTCCCGCGAAGAACACAAACGGCGCTCCTTTGGAGCTGCGCGCGAGCGTCGGAAAGATCTGTGCAATCAGCGCATTCATCACCCAATGCGAGGAGCAGCCCAGGCCCTGCCCCTTGGCGCGCACGTTGGTTGGAAACACCTCGCTCAGGTACACCCAGATCACCGCGCCCTGCGAGATCGCGAAGAAGATGATGAAGGCCACCAGCAACGGCAGCAGCAGCGCCAGGTGAAAGTTCTTCCCGAACAGCACCGCAACCCCGGCCAGACACGCAGAGCACCCCGCGGCCCCGATCAGCAGCAACGTCTTGCGGCCCAGCCTGTCGATGATCGCGATCCCCAGCAGCGTCGCCAGCAGATTGGCAGCGCCGATCACCACCGCCTGCACATCCGCCGAGACATTGCTGAAGCCCGCGCTCGCAAAGATGTCGTTCAGGTAATACAGAATTGCGTTGATGCCCGTCAGCTGATTGAACATGCCGATGGAGATGGCAAGAAAGATCGGCAGCTTGTACCGCGCGGAGAAGAGACTCGTCTGCGCCGCACCGCCCTCCTCTTTCAAGGACAGCGCCATGGCGTCCGCCTCCGCGCGGGAGTCCGTCGAGCCCATGCGGGCCAGGATCGTCATCGCCTCGTCAAGCCGGTTCTGGCTCACCAACCACCGCGAGCTGTGCGGCACCGTGAACAGCATCATCAGGAAGAACACGGCAGGCAGCACCGCCACGCCGAACTCCCAACGCCAGACCGCCTCCGTGTGAACGAGATGCGCCACAATCGCGTTCGATAGATACGCCAGCAGAATGCCGATGACAATGTTGATCTGAAACAGCCCAACCAAACGTCCGCGCCACTTCGCCGGCGCCAGCTCCGCGATGTACACCGGTCCTAGCACCGACGAACCGCCGATCCCAAGCCCGCCCAGAAATCGGAACACAAGAAAGATCGCCCAGCCCGGCGCCAGCGCGCAGCCCAGTGCCGAGATGACATAGAGCATTCCCATCAGGCGCAACGCGGCGCGGCTACCGATCCGCTGGCCGAGCGAGCCGCTGCCCATGGCCCCCACCACCGTGCCCCATAAGGCGATGGACACGGTGAGTCCGAGCTGCTTGTCGGAGAGCCCATATTGTGTCGTCAGCGGATGGGTCGCTCCCGCAATCACCGCCGTGTCGAAACCAAAGAGCAGCCCGCCCAGCGCTCCGGTCAGGGCACTCTTCACCAGCAGCAGAACAGCCTTGCCTTGCGCTTCTCTCACGCCCGCCCGCCTTCGTCGCGTTTACCGAACCGTCGCCACCCAAACCCCGAACGGCGGCAAGCTCACCGCATGGAGATCCATACCCCGTTGCAGCGCCGCGTCGCTTCCCGCCAGCGACTCTCCGCGAGTGCCCTGCACCCCTGCAGCCGATAGATCGAACGAAACCGTCTTCGCCTGCCCGCTCATGTTGATCGCCACTAGCACATTGGCCTTCCCTGCAGGCGCCGTACGCAGATACGACAAGACATCGGCATCATCCTTGTTCAGCATCACGATGCCGCCATCATGCAGCGCCGGGTTGGACCGCCGCAGCGCAATCAGCTGCTTGTACC
>CAXTWN010000082.1:0-15642 GCA_964248055.1 uncultured Acidobacteriaceae bacterium
AGGGCTTGACCCTGATGTCCGCGGGCGGGGCGCGCTTCTAGATCGGCGGAGTGGAGTTGGGGGGGGTCGCTTCCGAGCCCTTGACCTCGTTGCTGGAGTTCGCGACAAAGCTGGACCCGGGAACGCCGTTCACCGAGACGGAGATTCCGGCCGCCGTCAACGGCGTGAAGCAATCCCTGGCCGAGAACGGCTACTACCAGCCCACCGTGGACATTGCGACGACGGTGGACCGGGAGGCCGAACAGATGAACGTGCGGTTGAACGTGCTGCTGGGACCGCAGGCGCAGGTTGGCGCCGTGACGGTCACGGGCAAGGACCCCGGCATCTCGGTGGCACAGTTCCGCAAGAAGGGCGATCTGAACTGCTCGCGGCTGGTGCTGCTGGTGAACAAGCACTGCGAGCCAAAGGTGACGCGCGAGACGGCCAGCACGGCACTTTCGGGCGTGCGTTCGTTCTACATGAAGGAGAACCGGCTGGAAGGAACGATCACCCTGCAGAAGCAGACCTACCAGCCACCTCGCAAGCAGCTGGATTACGACTTCCAGGCCGAGCAGGGTCCGATGGTCAAAGTCGTGATCAACGGGGTGAAGGTGTCGCCTGCGCGCAAGAAGCTGCTGGTCCCGGTGTATGAGGAAGGCGCGGTGGACAACGACCTGCTCAACGAGGGGGCGTTCAACATTCGCGATTTCGAACAGCAGCTCGGCTACTTCGATGTGCAGGACTCGGTGAAGCTGCTGGGCGCCGGCACGAACAATGTCACGGTGCAGTACGATGTGGTGCCGGGCGAACGCCACCGGGTGGTCTCGATCCACATCACCGGCAATCACTACTTCGACACAGACACGCTGGAGCAGCGCGTGCGGGTGAAGAAGGCCAGCCTGTACGTCAAGAACGGCACCTACAGCACGCAGTTGGTGAACTCGGATCGCGAGTCGATTCAGTCGCTGTACCGGGCGAGTGGCTTTCTGAAGGCCAACGTCACCTCGTCCGTAAAGGATACGGAGGTGACGAAGAAGGGCAAGAAAGAGGCCCAGATCGCCGTCACCTACACGGTGGAGGAGGGACCGCAACAGAAGTTCGGCCAGGTGAGCCTGGCCGGAGTGGAGGCCGCGCGCGAAGACAAGGTGCGCGCGCTGATCACCGCCGAGACGGGGCAGCCGTTTTCGCTGATCACGCTGGCCAACGACCGTGATGCGATCCTGAGCTACCTGATCGCCCAGGGCTTCGATCATGCGCAGGTCGAGGTGAACCAAAAGGTGGAGGCCGACGACACGGCGCGTACCGACGTGACCCTGAACGTGGTGCAAGGCCAGCAGGTCACGATCGACCATGTGCTGGTGTCGGGCATCACGCATACCAGGCCGTCGCTGGTCCAGGAGAACGTTGAGGTGCACGCGGGGGATCCGCTCGATCAGGCGGCGCTGCTGCAGACGCAGCGCAACCTGTACAACCTCGCGCTCTTCAACGAGGTAAACACGGCGGTGCAGAACCCGACCGGCGATGCGCCGCAGAAGAATGTGCTGGTGCAAATAACGGAGGCCAAGCGCTGGGACGTGACCTATGGCGCGGGCTTTGAGGCGCAATTGGAGCAGCCGGGCGTGATTCCCGGCCAGACCAGAGGGCAGACGGCGGCGCAGAACGGCCGCGCGGGCGCGAGTCCGCGGGTCTCAGTGGATGTGTCGCGCATCGATCTGCGCGGCACGCAGCAGTCCCTCACGCTGCATGCGAGCTACGGCCTGTTGGAGCAGCTGGCGCAGTTGAGCTACAACGTGCCGCAGCTCTTCGGGAACCCGAACTTCACCGGCACCGTCTCGGGCGGCTACTCCAATGTGCAGAACGTCACGACGTTTCAGGCCAAGACTCTGCAGGGAGACTTCCGCGTCACGCAAAAGGTAAAACGCGCCGACACCTTCATCTACGACTTCCAATACCGGCGCATCGACGTGGACGCCAACAGCCTTGAGATCTCGCCGAACCTGATTCCGCAGCTGTCCGAGCCGGTACGCGTAGGCGGGCCGGGCGTGACCTACTTCCATGACACGCGCGATCCGAGTCCGCTGAACGCCACGCGCGGGCAGTTCTTTTCGCTGCAGGAGTTTTTGGCGGCCACGACGTTTGGCTCCGAGACCCAGTTCAATCGCATGGACCTGTCGCACTCCTCGTACTACAGCTGGGGCAAGCGCCACAAGTACACCTTTGCCCGCAATCTGCGGGTGGGCTTTGAAAACGTCTTCGGCAATGCGGCGAATGGGACTTCGACGGCCGTGGGACAGAACGCCACGGTGGCCTGCGCGGCGCAGTACGTGGCGATCAACGCGACCTGCAACCCGGTACCGCTGCCGGAGCGGTTGTACGCCGGCGGTGCGACCTCGCATCGCGGCTTCGGCATCAACGATGCGGGGCCGCGCGATCTGACCACGGGCTACCCGGTGGGCGGGTCGGGTGTGGTGGTGAACTCGTTTGAGCTGCGCCTGCCGCCGGCCACCCTCCCCTATGTCGGGGACAACGTCTCCTTTGTCATCTTCCATGACATGGGCAACGTGTTCCGGTATCCGAGCGACATGTTGTCCTCGATCAAGAACTTCCACCAGCCCAACCAGGCGAGCTGCCGCAATGTGACGCTGCCGGCAGGGGTGGCCGCTGCCGATGCCGTAGGGAACTGCAACTTCAACTACTACTCGCACGCGTTGGGCCTGGGTGTGCGGTACAACACGCCGGTGGGTCCGATCCGGTTAGACCTGGCCTATAACCTGAACCCGCCGGTGTACCCGGTGTTCGACGACTACACCACCCGTCCACCGTACGTGGGACAGCCAAGCCACTTTCAGTTCTTCTTCAGCATCGGACAGGCGTTCTGAGCCATGGCACAACGCCCCCAACTCGATGTCAAACTGCGCGTGATCGCGGCTTTGAGCGTTGCGCTCTGGCTCGGCGCGCTCCCTGGCCTGGCGCAGACCCCGCAGCAGCAGCAGGCGACGCCGGACCAGGTGCCGGTCCCGAAGGCCGTGCCGTCCATGATGCCGTCGGAGCCGGGCACCGAGATCGACCGCGTGGTGGCGCTGGTGAACGGGCAGACGGTGCTGGACTCGGACGTGAACGAAGAGCGGCGGTTCGAGACGATCCAGCCCTACCCAGGTACGGCCGGCACCGGCGTGACACGCGACCAGGAGATCGCACGGCTGGTGAACCGGACGCTGATCCTGCAGCAGGCGAAGCTGCAATCGGAAGAGACCATCACGGACGCGGAGGTCGAGAAACAGATTGAGGCGCTGCGCAAAACTTTGCCCGCCTGCAAGCGGTTCGACTGCGCGACGGATGCGGGCTGGCAGCAGTTTCTGGCGTCCAACGGGTTCTCCGCGGCCGAGTTCCAGAACTGGTGGAAGCAGCGGATGCAGGTGCTCGCGTTCATCCAGGAGCGCTTCGGAGCGGGCACGACGGTGTCGGCAGCGCAGGTCCGCGAGTTCTACCAGAACACCATGCTGCCGCAGTATGCGAAGGCACATGAGAAGCCCGCGCCGCTGAGTGCGGTCGAGGGCCGCATTCGGGATGTGCTGCAGCAGGAGCAGATCTCCAACCTGCTGCGCGACTGGCTGCAGAGCCTGCGCGCGCAGGGCAGCATCACCATCTTGCATCCGGGGGAGGAGGCGCCGTGAGCGAGACGCCCCGATCCACGGCGGCACAGGGCACCGGTGCGTCCGGCGGTCGCAGCGCGGCGCCCGGAGGCTCCCCGCGGCGGCACCGTGTGCTGCGCATCCTTGGCTGGAGCGTGCTGTCGCTCCTGTTGCTGCTGGTGATGCTGGCCGTCGGGCTCACCTGGTACGTGACCACGGAGGACTTTCAACGTCGGGTGGGCGGCGAGGTGAAGAGCGTTGTGGAAGATTCGACCGGCGGCAAGGTCGATCTGGGCCACATCTCGATCGACCTCTGGCACCTGGCGATTGAGGTGGACGGGCTCGTCATCCATGGCACCGAGGGCCCCGGCGAGGCGCCGTATATCTCCGTGCAGAAGGTGCTTGTCCGGTTGAAGATCAACACGCTCGTCTCGCACACGGTGGGGAAGGGCGCGCAGTCGCACCTCGGGTTCAACTACCTGGAGGCGGATCAGCCGCACCTTCACCTGATCATCGACAAGGACGGCAAGACGAACCAGCCGGTCCCCAAGCACCCGTCGACGAGTACGGAGCCGGTGCAGGACTCGCTGCTGGACCTGCAGGCGAAGACGACGATGCTGAACGATGGGCTGCTGCTCATCAACGATCGCGCGATCCCCTTCGATGCCGCGGCGAAGGACCTGAACGCGCGGGTGTACTACATCCCCTCGACCGATCGTTACGCCATCGGCATCGACCTGGCCGACCTCGAGACGCACATGAACAAGGAGCCGGTGGAGCAGTCCAAGCTGCATCTCGATCTGCAGCTGGGCCGCAACATGGCTTCCCTGGAGGACTTCGACTTCTACAGCGGCGGCAACACGCACCTGGCCGCCAATGCGCTGATCGAGAACTTCGCGCATCCGGCATGGCAGGCCAGCGTGAACGGCGGCATCAGCCTGGTGCAGCTTGGCTACCTGGCGGGCATCGAGGGCTTCACCTCCGGCGTCGTGAACCTGGATGTGCACGGCCGCAACTGTGAGGTCACGCCGCAGACGGCACAGAAGGACACCCACTTCTGGCAGCGTCACGGCAAGGTCACCGCTCCGCCGAATCAACCGATGCTGCCGCCGAGCGCGGATTGCCAGTCGGGCTACCTGCTGGTGGGCAACGTGAAGGCGCAGGACGCCGGCTTCCGGACAGAGGACGTGCGTCTGCACAACGTCAACGCCGGAGCGGAGCTGCGGGTGACGCCCACGGAGCTGCTGTTCAGCACGCTGACGGGCTACCTTCCAGGCGGTGGCTCGCTGGCCGGCGAGCTAAAGATTGAGAACTGGCTGGGCGAGGTGCCGCCGAGCACCCCGGCGACGTCGCCGACGACCGTGACGGCTGCGAATACGGCGAACAACACGGCCAAGAACGTGGGTGCGGCGCCGCCGGTGCAGTCGATGAACGTGACGCCCGTGGAGCGCGCCCATGCCTTCGCGAAGCTCACGTTGAAGGGCATCACGCTGCGGACGGTGCTGGAGATTACGGCGCCCAGCAAGCTGGGGGATCTGGGTCTGGATACCGAGGTCAGCGGGCCGGTGACCGCGGAGTGGGGCGGTCCCGCAACCGATATCGCCAGCAGCGTGCAGGTGGGCGCCGATCTGACGCTGCAACCGCAGGGCGAACATCGCCGCGGCACCGCAAACGTCCCGGTCAGCGGCCGCGTGCTGGCGCACTACGACGGCCGGACGCAGGTGGTGAACCTGCAGCAGGTGGATCTGAACACGCCGGGGACCACCCTCACCGCCAGTGGGGTTCTCGGGGTGAACAACGGCGATCCGCTGACGAACCTGAGCTTGAACCTGCAGGCCCGCGATCTGAGCGAGTTCGATCAGACGCTGCAGACGCTGGGCTTTTCGGCCAACGGGAAGAAGGGAACCGCGGCGCTGCCGGTTGTGCTGCATGGCTCGCTGGCGTTCAACGGCACAGCCAAGGGCGCGGTGCGCAGCCTGGATGTAAAGGGTCATCTGGCGGCCAATGCGATCGAGGTGAAGCTGGGTACAACGGCGGATGTGCTGCTGGATTCGGTGGTCGCGGATGCGGAGTATGCGCCCGGCCAGGGGATCGCTGTGGGCGATTCGACGATCAAGCGCGGCACCGCCGTGTTGACGCTGGCGGGTACGGCACGGCCGCACCGCGTAGTCTCGCGGCATGGCGTGGTGTCCTACGCCTGGGACAACGATACGGCCGTGAATGCGACCGTTGGCCTGACCAACGCGCAGATTCCCGACCTGCTGCAGCTTGCCGGCCAGCAGAACAACGTGCAACTCACCGGCACGGCCAATGTCCACGCACATACGGTGGGCACGCTGGAGAACCTCAGCGGCAACGGCAACATCACGCTGACCAACGGCGTGGCCTACGGCGAGGCGTACCAGACGATCGCCGTCGATGCCAATGTGCAGGGCCAGCAGATCAACGCGACGCGGCTGCTGGTGCAGGCGCAGGATGCGACGGTCACCGCCGCGGGCGGCTTCAACCTGACCACGAAGCAGGCGACCGCAACGCAGTTGACGGTGTCTTCCAATGGCATGCAGATCACGGGTTCGGGCGGCTACAACCTGAATACCAAGCGGATCACCGCACAGCTTGCGGGCCACGACATCCGGCTGTCAAAGATCGCCTACCTGCAAAAGAACTACCCGGGGTACGACGCGCTGGTGAACCTGGACCTCAGCGCGAACGGCACGGTAGACCAGCCGAACCTGAAGGCGAACCTGAACCTCGCCGGCGTGACGGTGCAGGGCAAGGTGCTGGGGCAACTGCAGGCGACCGCGTATACTCAAGGGTCGACGGCGTTCTATGACGTGCACTCCAATCTCGTCGGTGCGCAGATCGCAGCCAACGGCCAGACCGCGCTCACCGGCGAGTACCAGACGCAGGCCAAGCTGACGCTCACCAGTGTGGACGTGGCCAAGGCAGTCGCGCTGTTCTCGCCCGGGTCCACAGATGCGCGCTCGCAGATCGACGGCACCGTCACGCTGAGCGGTCCGGCGGCGAAGCCGCAGAGGCTCACCGCCGATGCGGTATTCTCCCAGTTCGCGGTCACGGTGCAGGGCGTGACGCTGAAGCAGACCGAACCCATCCGTGTGGGCCTGCAGAACGGCACCGCCAAGATCGATTCGCTCCACATCCAGGGTCCGGATACGAGGCTGGACGCGCAGGGTACAGCCGTGGTCTTTGGCGACCCCAACCCCCAGGGCGGGGCTCTGGACGTTCACGCCACCGGGGGTGTGAACCTCGCGCTCGCCCACACGCTGGCTCCCCAGCTGATCACCTCGGGGAAGGTGACCTTTGACGTGGGGGCGGAGGGACGGCTGAAGCAGCCTGAGCTTACCGGCCGCGTGTTGTTCGACAACGCGAACCTCGCCATCGACGGCATTCCCAACGGCCTCAGCAACCTGACAGGTTCCATGGTCTTCAACCAGAACCGGCTGCAGGTGGAAAACGTCACCGCGACCTCAGGCGGCGGCAAGGTCACGGTGACGGGCTATGTCGGCTACCAGAATGGGCTGTTCTCGGACCTCACAGCGACCGTGGACAACGTGCGCATCCGCTACGCCGGTCTGAGCACCACCGCCAACGCCAGCATCCGGCTGCAAGGCGGCCAGGCGGCGCTCTTCCTCTCCGGCAATGTGCTGATTACCCGCTTCGGGGTTGGGGCGGATGTGGACTTTGCCCAGTTCGCCGGTGCCGGCGGGATCTCCGTGCCACCGGATCCGACGTCGATTCTGAACAAGATCCGCCTTGACGTGCATCTGGCAAGCGCACCGCAGCTCGACTTCCAGAACTCCTACGCCAAGATCGCCGGCACGGTGGACCTGAACGTTCGCGGGACAGCCGCCGTTCCGAGCGTGCTGGGTACTATACGGATCACCGACGGCAGCGCCACGTTCGCCGGAACGAGCTATGAGCTCGAGCGTGGCGTCATCTACTTCTCCAATCCCGTGCGGATTAATCCGATCATTGACCTTGACGTAACGACCCACATCGAGAACTACGACATCACCGTGGGCGTGCAGGGGGATGCGACCAATCTGAAGCCGATCTACCGCTCGTCGCCGCCGTTGACCGAGGCCGACATCTTTAACCTGCTTGCCCTGGGCAAGACCCAGGAGGAGTCGCAGATCTCGACCCAGCAGGCGACCGAGGCCGGCACGGACCCGACCACCAGCGCCATTCTGAGCGGCGCGCTGAATGCCACCATCTCCAGCCGGGTGGGCAAGCTCTTCGGTGCGGGTTCGGTGAAGATCGACCCCTCCTACGTGGGAACACTGGGCAACTCGACGGCGCGCATCACGGTGCAAGAACCGCTGACCAAGCAACTTACCCTGGTCTTCGCCACGAACGTAAACGAGTCCGCGCAGCAGCTGATCCAGGTCTCCTACCAGATCAGCGAGAACACCTCCGTAGTGGCCACCCGCGATGAGGCGGGTGTGTTTTCGATCGTGTACCGGATCAGGAAGCGCTACCGCTAAGTCGTTCCTGGCGAGAGCGAGGCGACCAGGCGTCTTCGCATCCGGTGGCGGCGTCTAATGGGCGGCGGCTTTGGCTGCCAAGAGGAGCCGCCATGCGCGAGGCCGCCAGCAACAGATCTCTTCTCAAAGCATTGCTAGCCTGCTTTCTTCTTGCCCCAGCAGCTGTCTCCATTGCCGCAGCCCAGGGCGCGGCTCCTGCGGACGCGCAGGTGCAGGCCGACGCGCAGAAGCAGCTGCACGGAAAGCAGTTCCGCGGAGTCCAGGTGCAGGTCGCGAACGGGGTGGCTACGCTCACCGGCGAGGTCGACCGGCTTGCGGACAAGCTGGACGCCAAGAAGCGCGTGGAGCGCATGCACGAGACCGCTTCCGTCAACGACCAGCTCCAGGTGAACGTGCCGTCGGGCATCTCGGACGAGGAGATCTTTCGCAAGCTGGGCAAGGCGCTGGCGTACAACCGCGTAGGCTATCCCTCTTTTCCCTTCAACAGCATCACGCTGCATGTGCAGAACGGGGTAGCGATCCTGGGCGGAGAGGTGGTTGCTCCCATAGACAAAGAGTCCGCGATCGAGCAGGTGGTCAACACGCCGGGTGTGCGCGGCTTGGACGATCATCTACAGGTAGCGCCGTTGTCCGATCAGGATTGGCAGATCCGCCGAGCGGTGTACCAGGCTGTCTATGGGGCTTCGCAGCTGAACAAGTACGCCATTGATCCAGCGAAGCCGATTCGCATCGTGGTGATCAACGGGCATGTCACGCTGACCGGTCTGGTAGACAACCGCGGGGACCGCGAGGTGGCGAACATACGGGCGAATACGGTTCCGGGTGTGTTCTCCGTCACCAACGATCTGCAGGTCGCGGGAGAGGCCCCCGAGCGCTGAGTGGCTGTCTGGGCTCGGCCCAGGAGAGGGAGATCGATGGAACGAGTTCTGCGCAGCACGCGTGTCACGCTGGAGATGATCAAGTGGGAGCACTCGATCTTTGCGCTCCCCTTCGCGCTGACCGCGGCGTTGCTGGCAGCCGATGGCTGGCCTCCCATGCGCGTTCTGCTGTGGATCGTGGTGTGCATGGTCAGCGCGCGATCCGCCGCGATGGCGTTCAACCGGCTCGCCGACGCGGAACTCGACGCGGCCAACCCACGCACAGCCAGGCGTGCTCTGCCGGCAGGGGAGCTGTCGCGGAGCTTCGTGGCCGTCTTCACGATCGTCTCTGCCGCGGTGTTTCTGCTGGGCGCGGCGATGCTGAACCGGATGACGCTGCTGCTGTCGCCCGTTGCGCTCGGGGTGGTGCTCCTCTACAGCTACATGAAGCGGGTAACGCGTTGGTCGCACCTGGTGCTGGGATTGGCACTGGGGATCGCACCCGCAGCGGCGTGGATTGCCGTACGTGGCAGCCTGGACCCAAAAATCCTGTGGTTAACGGCCATCGTGCTGCTCTGGGTCGGGGGCTTCGATGTGCTGTATGCCTGCCAGGACTTCGAGCACGATCGCACCGCGGGATTGCATAGCGTTCCGCAGACGTTTGACTTGATCGGTGCGTTCTGGATCGCGCGCGGTATGCATCTGCTTACGGCGGTGCTGCTGTTTGTGTTCGCCCATGCCTTCGGGTTGGGTCCGATTGCGCTAACGGGCATGGGGCTCGTCGTCCTCTTACTGGCGTATGAGCATGCGATCGTCAGCCCCGGCGACCTCCGCCGCATGAATGCCGCGTTCTTCACGCTGAACGGGGTCATCTCTGTGGTCTTCTTTCTCTTCATCGCGACAGACCTGTTCAGGCGGCGCTGAAGACTTCGCTTGCGTCCGCAGCCCAAAGCAAAACAGCACTGGCAAGGTGCCAGTGCTGTGTTGCCTAGATAGAGCGAACTCAGCCGATTACTTGTTGTTGTGCCTGTCCGCGGCGTGCTCGATGTTTTCTTTCACATTCTCGGCAGCCGAGGTGATCTTTCCGCGCAGGTCGTGGGCGTGCGCGTCGGCGACGGGCTTCTCGCGGGTTTGGGTATCGTGGGCGGCTTCTTTTACCGAACCCCAGGATTGCTCCGCGTGACCCTTTACCTCCTGGACGGCGCCTTTGTTCGCGCTGGACTGGTCGCCGGTCGCTTCGCCGAAGGCCTGCTTTGTCTTGCCGGCCAGTTCGTCGAACTTGCCTTTGATGGTGCTATCGCTTGTGCTCATGACGCTTTCCTGCTTTCTGTTGGAACAGCATACGAAGGGGAACTCGCGGAACCAGCGCACCCTTGAAGGCCGACTCCGGGCGAGTGCGCCTCTTGCTAGACTCTTCGTCCTCCGAGCAGCTGGAAGACAAGCGCGATCACCGCGAGGACAAGGAGGATGTGAATGAACCCACCCAGAATGTGGAAGGCAAGGCCGCCTCCCCAGAACAGAAGAAGGACAATCACAACGACCCAGAGCATAAGGTTCTCCTTTTGATTTTTTGCGCGAGGGCGTCAACGGCAGAGCTAGATACCGCGACGACCGGAGAGCAGATTGAAGATGAGGACGATCACCGCGAGGACGAGCAGGATGTGGATCCAACCGCCCAAGGTGTAGGAACTCACAAGGCCGAGAAGCCATAGAACGAACAAGACGATGGTGATGGTCCAGAGCATAGGCTCTCCACAGGGCCCGCGCGCCGAGAACGCGCAGACAATCGAAGTACCGCACAGAGAGGTGCGGTGTCTGCTAGGGTAGGTTGCTGGCCCCCGGACCGAGGTTGTCCTCTGAAGGCGCAAAATTGTCGTAAAGGTTGTACGCTCGCCGGAGGGAGTTGCGCGCCGGTTTTGACCATTGTGAAAGCATGGACCATCCAGGGTGAACCGGGCTCGAACAGCCATCTGGCCGCACGCGCGATGCTGGGCCCGGAGGTGCAGATTCTGCCGTGCGGGCGTTCTGCCGAGGTGGTGGCAGAGGTCTTATCCGGGAGCGTTGCCGGGGCGGTACTGCCGATTGAGAACAGCCTGCACGGATCGGTCGCCGAGCACTATGACCTGCTGCTGACGAATCCACTTCGGATCGATGGCGAAGGCTTGCTGCGCGTGGAGCACCACCTGATTGCGGCACCGGGCGTGCGCCTCGAAGAGGTGCGTACGGTGCTATCCCACCCCGTGGCGCTCTCCCAGTGCCGGCGCTTTTTGGCGGCCTTTCCCCAGGCGCGAGCGGCCTCCTTCGACGACACCGCAGGCAGCGTACGGCACGTAGTGGAACAAAATCTCCGGAACGCCGCGGGCATTGCACCGCGACTGGCGGCCGAGATCTACGGCGGGCAAGTTCTTGCCGCCAATGTCGAGGATCACGCCGAGAACTTCACCCGGTTTCACCTGCTGCGGAGAGCGGACCAGGCTGCGCCCGCAGCGTCAGTGCCAAACGACAAATTGAGTGTCGCGTTTGCCCTAGACCACCGCCCGGGCACCCTGGCCGGCGCTTTGCACGCGCTTGCGTCCGTGGGTGCAGACCTGACCAAGATCGAGTCCCGCCCCGTTCCCGGCAAGCCCTGGGAGTACATCTTCTTTCTGGACCTGCGGTTCGACGGCGAAGCGATGGCGGACGCGGTCCTCCAGGCGCTCCGGCGCGAGTGCGGCATGGTGAAGGAGCTGGGTCGTTATCGTGCCGCTTAGCTGCCACAAGGTTCAGGCGTTCGCAGGCTGACCCATGACGGCGGCGAAGGCGGTCTGGAAGCGGGCCATCTCCTCGGACGTGCCTACGGTGACGCGCACATGGTTGGGCCACGCGGGCCACACGCGGCCGATGTACACGTCTTGGGCACGCATCGCGGCGATAACCTGACCCGCCGGGCGGCCGGTGTCGATCATGAAGCAGTTGGAGACGCCGGGGGTGTGGCGCCAGCCCTTCCCGTCCAGCCAGGCGAAGGTGGTGTCTCGTATCTGGGCATTGATCTGGCGACGGGCGTCGACAAGGGCCGCGTCTTCGAGGCTGGCCCGGGCGGCGGCCGCGGCGGTGACCGGCATGGGATTCATGCCGTACTTCTGCAGCTTCGCGAGCAGGTCCGGACGGCCCAGGGCGACGCCGCAGCGGATGCCGGCCATGCCGTAGATCTTGGAGAAGGTGCGCAGGACGATCACGTCCTTGCCCTGCGCAACGAGTTCGAGGGCACTGGGCGCCCCGCAGAAGTGGATGTAGGCCTCGTCGATAAGCAGGATGGAGCCTTTGGGTTTATGTTGTTCGGCCCAGAGGATGTCCTCGTGCGGGGTGAGGGTTCCGGTAGGGTTGTTGGGGTTGCAGAGGTAAAGGACACCTGCGTTGGGCGCGGCAGTCACCATCGCCCTGACGTCATGCGCGTAGCTGGGCGTGAGCGCGACCTTGAGCACCGGCGCACCGGCGGCTTGGGCCGCCTGCATACCCGCCTCATAGCTGGGGTCAGCCGTGACATAGGGCGCAGTGGGAGAGGTGAACGCGAGCACGACGTATTGCAGGGGCTCGCTGGAGCCGGCGTAGATCAGGACGTGGTCAGCCGGCAGATGCACATGTTGCGCATACTGCGGAGTAAGGCGATCGATCTCGCCCACTGCGTCGTAGCGGCCGCCGGTACGGGCGCTGGCGCCGATGGCGTCAAGCGCGGCCGGACAGGGACCTAGAGGATTTTCATTGGCGTTCAGCATCACCGGGCCCGCAGCGGACGCGGGCGCAGCGGGCGCGGCCGCAGAGCCCGCGGATATGCCATCCTGAAGTGCGGCCCAGGCCAGATGACCTTCGCTTAGCAGGGGCAGCGCGGCCGCTGCCAGACCGCCGGTACGGAGAAAGGAACGCCTGGAACGAACGCTGGAGGGCAGAAAGGCTGGCATGGAAGAACTCCTGACGCAAGGGCGTGAGATCTTCCACTCAGGTGTAGCTCAAAAAGCGCGTAGCTGCAATGGGATTTGGCGGCGCTCCGGGGAGCGCCGTGGTGTGCGACCTCTTTCTAGTGCTGGGGAAGGATGTGGACGTACGGCCAAACCTGCACGACATAGATCCCGACGATGATGCCGGAGATGGCGATGGTGGACATCAGGAGGACCTGGTACAGGGGACGCAGAATGTTGACGACCCGCAGGAGGCGATGGTGTTCCTTGTTGTTCAGGCTCATCGCATCTTCGTCGTTGAGGAAGAGCTGGTCGGTTTCGTGCTGCGTTACCGTACCGCGGCACACCATCACTAAGACGGTAAGGAGCAGAAGAACTGCCCAGGTCAGGGTCAAGGCCGGTGTAATGTGCATGTGGATTCCTTCAAGCTTGAGGCTTAAGGTCCGCGGGTCCACAAGGGACCGCGGCGGCAACTTTGCCTGAAGAAACGGTAGTTGGCTTACCGGGACAGGAACAGGGACCTTTCGTGCTATGCCGCTGAGCCTTCCGTCGTAGATTCGACGGAGAGCCGTTTGCTCCGGGGATGGGGAGGCGCGCTGCCCGCGACGATAGGCTTCAGCGTCGCACGGAAAGGTAGACGGCGTACCCGATGCCGGAGACGGCGGCGGCCATGAGCAGCAGAAGCACGAGGATGAACCAGGCCGCGCGCCGGCGGGTGGCCTCCGTCGGCTGCGTGATGCCGAAGGTATTAATGAAGGCCATGGCCAGGGCTTCGAGAAGGCGCACGAGGCCCAGTGTATGGGGAGCGGGTGCATCCAGCGAACGGCGCCGGCATCCAATGACTGCGTTTGCGCGCTTGCTGCGGTGCGTGCAGCCGCTTAGACTAAAGACAAGGTGCCCGGAGTTCCGTGCGCACCCAAGGAGAGCATCAATGGCCACTGCCGCAATTCCCACCGCTGAGGTCGTGACAGGTCCTGCACCGGCGAAGACGAACCCGGTGAACCTGACCCCGGCAGCGATTGCCAAGGTGAAGGAGATCATGGCGACCCAGGACCCGCTGCCCGCCGGTCTGCGCATCGGCGTGGTCGGGGGAGGCTGCTCCGGCTTCCAGTACTCGATGAGCTTTGAGAACGCGGCGGGCATGATGGACAAGGTCGTGCGCTTCGAGGATCTGAAGGTGTTCGTCGATGCCACCAGCGCCATGTACCTGAACGGCTGCACGGTAGATTACGTGGAGACGCTCGAGGCGGCCGGCTTCAAGTTCGAGAATCCCCAGGTGAAGTCGACCTGCGGCTGCGGCTCCAGCTTCAGCGTGTAGGCTTCGCCGGCGATCGCCGGAAGTTTCTGAGGCCCCGCCCTGGCGGGGTCTCTTGCTTTGTACCGTCGTTGCCCCTGACCCGAGCGGGTGAGGCGAAAGAGCGGCAGACTCGTCTAAGCTGAAGACGTCAGCAGCCTTATGACCGAGTTTTCGATTCGCCTGGCCGACGAACGCGGCCGCATCCTGGAACAGACGCACGCCGCGGCGACGGCTGAGGAGCTGCGCTCGCGGTTCACCCAGGCCGGGTATCTGGTCTACTCGGTGAAGCCGCGATCGTCGTTTGCCGGTTCCGGCAAGAAGAAGATCAAGCTCGACACCTTTCTGGTCTTCAACCAGCAGTTCCTCACGCTCATCCGCGCCGGGCTGCCGATCCTCGGCTCGGTGGAGCTGCTTGCCAAGCGGCAGAAGGACATCAACTTTCGGGCGCAGCTGGAGGATGTCGCGACCCGGGTGCGTACCGGCGAGTCGCTTTCCTCGGCCTTTGAGGCGCAGGGCGGCGTTCCGCTGGTGTACACGACGACGCTGCTCGCAGGCGAGCGCTCCGGAAACCTGGAGGAGGTGCTGCAGCGCTTTCTCGAGTTCCAGCGGGTGTCGCTGACGTTCCGGAAGAAGCTGCGTTCGTCGCTGATCTATCCGGTCTTCATGCTCCTGATGATCACCGCGCTCTGCATCTTTCTGATCACGTTTGTGGTGCCGCGGTTTGCGGAACTCTACGATCAGCTCGGAACCCAACTGCCGGGATTGACCCTGGCCCTGCTTTCTGCCGGCCAGTATGCACAGCATGATGGCTGGTGGATCGCGATCCTCCTGGCAGCGGCGGCGTTTGGGGTGGTGCGGTGGACGAAGACCGAGGCCGGTGCGACGTTTCTGGATCGGGTGCGCATCAGGACGCCGGGGTTGGGCGCGATCTGGCTCAAGTACCAGGTAGGGCTCTTCTCGCGTACGTTGTCCACGCTGCTGACGGGCGGCCTGCCTCTGGTGCCGAGTCTGGAGACGGCGGCGCGTTCGATCGATTCGCGCCAGATCGCGCGTGCGGTGGCGTCCTCGGTGGAGAGTGTGCGCGAAGGCAAGCGGCTTTCGCAGTCGCTGGAGGCGACGAAGGTCTTCCCGGAGCTCTCGGTCGAGATGGTGGAGGTGGGCGAGTCGACCGGCGCGCTGCCGCAGATGCTGAACTCCGTAGCCGAGTTCTTCGAAGAAGACGTGCAGACCTCTCTGGCGGCCATCATGAGCCTGATCGAACCCGCACTCCTGGTGGTCACGGGTGTTGTGGTCGTAGTGATTCTGCTGGCACTGTATCTGCCGATCTTCAGCCTGTACGGGGCCAACGGGTCCTGACGTTCGCTGCTCGCCGGGCACCCCGCGCCGCGCTTAACCGCCACACGCTTCAGGAGTCCAACACGCATGGCCGCCACTGCACCC
>CAXTWN010000083.1:0-3199 GCA_964248055.1 uncultured Acidobacteriaceae bacterium
GCATCGGGCCTGAAGCGTTACTGCAAAGGCAAACGCAGGGGACGCGGCGTTCGCGGTGTTTGCGCGGCGGTCTCCTTTGGCTTGGTTGATCCGCCGCGCGGGGTGATGGGGGATTAAGGAAGGTTCCTGCCTGGGTTTCGTACCCCGGTATCCACGGAATGAATGGCTATACTACAACGGGATTCGCAGATCGCGGAACGTGTCTGAAGAAGCTCAAGGGATCATGGGACTTGGTGGGAGACGGAATGGACGGCGATTGGGCGAACGGTTCTGGCGGCGCCGCGACGATCAGCGCGGATGAGTTCCAGGCGCTGGAAGGCAAGGTGCTGCAGGCGGTGGAGATGATCCGCCGTGAACGCGATGCCCGGGCCGCTGTCGAGGCGGAGCGCAACGCGGCCCAGGCCGAGATCGCCGTGTTGCAGGAGCGGCTGGCGTCGCTCGAAGAGGCCAACAGCACGGCGAGGACGGAGCTGGAGGGATTTCATCGTGAGCGCGATGTGGTGCGCGGCCGGGTAGAGCGCATGCTGGCGCAGATGGATGAGCTTCTCTAGAGCGATAGGCAAAGGGAGTAGCGGGCGGAAGAGCGCGCAAGCAGGAAGCAGGGGAAGGTTTGGCAGAGCAGGCGCAAAAGAGTGCAGCGGAGATGTCGCGGGCGGAGCTGGCGGCGCAGGAGTCGGGTGCGGTGATCGTGGAGATCTACGATCAGGTGTACCAGTTGCGCGGAACGGATTCGCAGCACATTCACCGGCTGGCGTCGTTGGTGGACGCGAAGATGCGTGCGGTGTCGGCGCATGGGGCGACGGTGGACTCGTTGCGGGTGGCTGTGCTGGCGGCTCTGAACATCGCGGATGAACTTGTCGCACTGCGGGCGCGGTTTGATTCCTTGCACGGCAATCTGGACCAGACCCAGAGCAACGTGCGCACGCGTACAGGGTCGCTGGCGGGGATGCTGGATGAGGTGCTCGCGGAGCGGAAGGTCGGGTAAGCCGGCGGGTAGCGGGCCATTCGGAGTGCGGGGATGGCTTTTCCCAGAATGGAACGCGAGCACGAAGAAAAAGCAAAGAAACGCTTGCCGCGGAGCAGAGGCTCGGGGATGATGGACGCACGTCGTCCTGAGGTCCTCGTGTATGCGCCTGCGAAGTGCCGCAAGTCTGCTGTGTCTGCTGTTATTGCCGCTGACCTGGCTGGGCGTACGTGCCCACGCGCAGACCCCCTCGGGAGCCGCGAAACCGGAGCCGTCCTATAGCGCGGATCCGAAGGTCAAAGCGACGATGGCGGAAGCTGAGCAGCTGATGAAGCGTCATCAGTACGTGTTTGCGACCGACGCATACAAGAAGGCGAACAAACTTGCCGGCGGCAGGTGCTTCGAGTGTCTTTGGGCGCTGTACAACGCGCAGATGAGCGACGCGAGCTACAAGGATGCGTTCAACACGGCATCGCAGATGGAGCAGATTGCTTCGACACCGCAGTTGAAGTCGGTTGCGGAGTACCGCGAGGCCGCCGCGATCTACGAGGGCGCGGGGGAGAAGCCCAAACCGGACAAGTTGCAGGCGGCACATGGGCTGCTGGTGGAGGCGATCGCCAACTCGCCTAAGAACGCCGCCGCGCTGTTCCTTGATGGCCGGTTACTAGCCATCCTGGGCAGGATGGATGAGGCGAAGGCCGACTTCACCGCTTGCGTGAGCTGCGTGAATCCGCAGGACCCGTCAAAGTTGAGGGCGCAGCACTTTGCGGAGGATCCCGAGCTGGCGTTGCACAGGATGGCGCCAGCCTTTGAGGTGACCGCGCTGGACGGATCGAAGTTCAACCTGGATGCCATGGGTGGGCGAGTGGTGCTGATCGACTTCTGGGCGACCTGGTGCGGCCCGTGCAATGCAGAGCTGCCGGAGATGAAGAAGATCGCGAAGGAGTTTGCGGGGCAGCCGCTGGTCATGATCAGCGTGAGCTGGGACCGGGACGAGGCCTCGTGGAAGCAGTTCGTCGCCAAATCACGAGATGACCTGGGTGCAGTATCGGGACCAGGATCACAAGCTGAGTGAGCAGTTCGGGGTGGCGGCCATTCCGCACTATTTCACTATCGATTCCGACGGGGTGCTGACCGCGGAGATGCTGGGCGAGGGATCGGATGTCGAGGGCAAGTTGAAGAAGCTGCTTGCGAAGGCGCGCGAGGCGAAGAAGGAGACGGCCGCGACGTCGGGAGTGGAGCAACGGCCGGGAAACTGAGGACGCGGAGCAGCGAAGTTCCGGAGAGGTCTGGTCGCGTTGCGGGTAAGTATCTCTTAGTCGACCCGAGGGCCCAGAGTCGCGTGGTTTGCTGCTGATCGCGAGATGTCCTGGATCTCTGAAGGGTCTGGCCGGTGAGGGGCGAGGCGGTCTCGGTGTGGCTCGCCGGCGTCAAAGCATGGCTGGAGGTTGGCGATGGACAAGGTTGAGGTGAGTGAAGACCAGGTCACGACGATCAATTCGATTGCGCCGGATCTGCGCGGCCTGAAGATTACGTTTGTGAACGTGTTTGGGGTCACGCATGCGGACGGGTCGTGGACGTTGATCGATGCGGCGCTGCCGCACACGGCGGGCCGCATCAAGAGCTGGGCGAAGGAGATCTACGGGCGAGCGCCGAATGCGATCGTGTTGACGCACGGTCACTTCGACCACGTGGGGGCGGCGGAGGAGCTCGCCGAGGAGTGGAACGTGCCGGTGTATGCGCACCCGCTGGAATTTCCGTACCTGACCGGGCAGAAGGAGTACCCGGCGCCGGACTGGAAGGCGGGCGGCGGCGTGATGCCGTTGATGTCGCCGACCTTGCCGCGGGGACCGGTGAACCTCGGAGCACGATTGAGGGCGTTGCCCGGGGAAGGGGCAGAGCTGGGCCTGGCGGAACTGCCCGGATGGACGCTGTTGCATACGCCAGGGCACACGCCAGGGCATGTCAGTTTTTTTCGCGCAGCAGACAAGACGCTGCTGGTGGGCGATGCGTTTTGCACGACGAAGGCCGAGAGCTTCTTCGCCGCGAACTTCTCTCAGCCCGCAGAGCTGCATGGGCCGCCGAGTTACTTCACCTCGGACTGGAGCGCGGCGAAGGTGTCGGTACGCAAGCTGGCGGGGCTGCGGCCGGCGACGGTGGCGCCGGGGCATGGCAAACCCTTGACGGGCTCCGAGGTAGCGAGCGCGGTAGACAAGCTGGCGACGGACTTCGAGC
>CAXTWN010000083.1:3209-8473 GCA_964248055.1 uncultured Acidobacteriaceae bacterium
ACTTCGAGCAGATTGCAGTGCCCGAGGACGTGAAGGCGGGAACGCCCGGAGGGGAGACGCACGCCTGAGCGGAGGGAAATGGCACAGAAGCCGCAGGGTGCCGCGCTTGCGCATTCGGGCGGTGCCCGGTAGCATCCGTTGAAGAGAGACCGGCCTGCAAAGCAGGTGAGGCGATCTACGCTGGTTGAACCAACATTCATTGAACAGGGGTTCAACTCGTATACATGGTTCGGTGTGCAGCGTCCGCCAGTCCGGAATGCCTAAAGAGCCACGGTTGGGTCCCGCCGTCTTAGGACGGGTTCACCGGCGCTTCGCTTCACGGCCCCGTGGGTCGGTCTTTTCTACCTCTTCTTCTGTCCTCCGGCTTTGCCGAGGCTGGCGTCCATGACAATTTCTTCCCTGCCGGCGTTCGTTCTGGTCCTGCGCGCGCTGCGGTTAGGGTCGTTTCGATTGACGCCGTATGGCCTTTGTGCGGCGGTGGGCCTCTTGTCCGGTATGGCGCTGGCGCGAGCGGCGGCACGCCGGCTCTGGCTCGATCCCGAAGCTGTTTGGGATGCCGGGCTGTTCGCGGTCTTGAGCTGTTTTGTCGCCTCTCGGCTCCTGCTGGTGCTGCGGGATCCGATCGCCTTCGCGCACTATCCCCTGTTGGTCCTCGGGCTGCCATCGCTGACCGTGGGCGGTCTCGCTTTGGCGGCGGTAATGCTGTGGGTGTACCTGCGGCGCAAGAAGATGGCCCTGCTGCCTTTGCTGGATGCGTTTGCGGCCCCGGGGGCGATGCTGGCCGCGTGTCTGGAGATTGGTCACTGGTTGGACGGTTCGGAGGTGGGAATGCCGACGCGGACGCCCTGGGGTGTAGCGGATCCCTGGGACGCCAGCGTGGGGCGGGTGCATCCTGTCGCGCTGTATGGAGCGCTCGCGGCGCTGTTGCTGGCGGGATTGCTTTGGGGAACCGCGCCGCGGGTGCGGACGTTTGGGCGGCTCGCGGCCGTGGCGCTGATGGCAGGGGGCGCGATCGCGTTTGGATTAGCGATGGTGACGCAGCCTGTGCCTGCGATGGTGGAGCTCTGGCTGGAGCCCGGGCAATGGGTGGCGCTCGCGGCGATGCTCTGCGGCGCGCTGTTGTGGGGTTTGGCTCCGGCTCACAGGGGCTTCGCCGTGACGGCAAGGAAGCCTTCGCTGCCACCTGAGCAGCTTGCTACCATGCCGACGCCGCCGCTCGGAACGAAGGCTCGCTAATGCCCTCAAAGAACATGTTGCCCAAGGGCAAGCGCCGACAGACCGTGAAGCCGGCCTACCGGGCGCACCGGCAGGCGCAGCGGGACGCGGACGAGGCGGAGGGGCTGCGCGGCGGGGAGGCCAGCCCAGCTGATTACGCTCCGGGTGAGCTCGTAGCCGAAGCTGAAGCGGGACCACAGCCGACGTCCGAGGTCGCCGAAACGCCCGACTTCGAGATGGAAGACGGGGTGCGCAGCTTCGTCGCCGAGGCTGGGGCAGAGGGGAAGCGCCTGGACGCTTACCTCGCGAAAGCTCTAAGGGACGTGAGCCGGGCCCGGGTGCAGCTGTTGATCGACCAGGGGCAGGTGCGCGTGAACGGGAGCGTGGAGAAGGCCAGCTACAAGCTCAGCGGTGGGGAGCGACTCGAGATCGAGGGTGAGCCGCAGCCGGCGCCGCTGCGGGCAGAGCCGGAGGACATCCCCCTCCAGGTGGTGTACGAAGACGAGGACCTGGCCGTGATCGACAAGGCCGCGGGCATGACCGTGCATGCGGGCGCGGGGGATGCGGAGCACAACCGCGGCACCCTGGTAAATGCGTTGCTGTTTCACTTTGGGCGCAACCTGTCAGGGGTCTCCGGTGCGAAGGATGAACCGGAGGTCAGCGGGGTGCGGCCCGGCATCGTGCACCGTCTGGACAAAGAGACCAGCGGGCTGATCATGGTGGCCAAGAACAATCGCACCCACCGGCGCTTGAGCGAGATGTTTGCCGCGCGGGCCGTGGAGAAGACCTATCTGGCGCTGGTGCACGGCAGCGTGGCCAGGGAGGAGGGCACGGTGGATCTGCCGATCGGCCGTGACCCGGTGCGGCGGACGCGCATGACGGCACGGCGGAGCGTGGAGGCGGGCGCGCGCCCCGCGGTAAGCCACTGGCGGGTGCTGGAACGGATCGGAAGCAGGGAGCGGCCGGGGGTGCTCGGCGCCTTTACGCTGCTGGAGGTAGGGATCGAAACGGGGCGCACCCACCAGATCCGGGTTCACCTGGCGGCTCTGGGGCATCCGGTGGTGGGGGACACGCTGTATGGCGCTCCGGGGCGCTTGCACCCCGGGCTTGGCAGTCCGAAGCAGCGGAAGCGGGACGGCAGCGAGGCGGAGCCTACGTTGACGCGGAACTTTCTGCATGCCGCGGAGCTGCGCTTGCGGCATCCGCGGACGGGCGTGCCGCTGGACCTCCGCGCGCCGCTTCCGGTCGAGTTAGAAGCGTTTCTCCGGGAGGTTCGCGGGCCGGGTGACGAGCCGGGCGCGGCCGCTCGCGCGTAAGATGGAACCGAGATGAACGCGGCCTTTGCACGAGTGCGGCAACCCTGGTTCGCCCTTGCCCTGATTGTTAGTTCGACGCTGGCGGGCGCTGCCCAGACGGCAGCTCCGCCCACCACGCAGCCTGCCCCACAGACGCCCTCGCAGACAACACCGCCCCTGCAGCCACGGGACGAGTCGGCTCCACCGCAGGCGCCCACGACGACGATCCAGGTGTTTTCGCGCGAGGTGAACCTTGTGTTCACGGTGACCGACGGCCATGGGCGCTTCGTGACCGATCTGCCGCAGCAGGAGTTCGGGCTGCTGGACGATGGGCGACCGCCGGCGCGCGTGGTGCGCTTTCAGCAGCAGAGTAATCTGCCGCTGCGCGTGGGCATCATGCTCGACACATCAAACTCGATCCGCTCGCGGTTCGATTTTGAGCAGCAGGCCGCGATCGATTTTTTTCTGCAGATTCTGCGGCCTGCGGATCGAGCCTTCGTTGAAGGCTTCGATGTGCAGACCGACATCGCGCAGGATTACACCAACCGGATCGATCTGCTGGATACGGGCATTCACAAGCTGCGGCCGGGAGGCGGGACGTCGCTGTTCGACTCGCTGTATAAGACCTGCCGCGACCAGATGTTGACGTTGAAGGACACGACGCCGGTGCGGCGGGCGCTGGTGCTGGTTTCGGACGGCGATGACGACTACAGCCGGTCGCAGGAGGCCGATGCGATCAAGATGTGCCAGCGCGCGGAGACCATCGTGTACACGATCAGCACCAATGTGGGCCCCAGCAAGGACAAGGGCGACGAGGTGCTGACCCGGATCGCCGACGCGACCGGCGGACGACCGTTCTTCCCGACGCGGATGGAAGAGATGGCGGTCGGCTTCAATAACGTGGAGCAGGAGCTGCGCTCGCAGTATGCGCTGGAGTATGTGCCGGCCGACTTTAAGCAGGACGGCTCGTTTCGCACGATCTACCTGGTCTCCCTGGACCAGCGGTACCAGGTGCATGCGCGCAAGGGGTACTTCGCGCCGCGGGCGCCTCAGTAGATGCCATTCGACCTCCGGCGCGAAACTCCTCGCGCACCGGATGGGTCTAACGTCCCATGAGTCTTCTGCGTAGCTTGGCGGTTGGGTGTGCGGGCGTGGTGTTGGCCGGGGCGTTGAGCGCGCAGGCGCCGATCGAGCGCGTGCCGCCGCCCCCGCCTGTGGACGCGCCGTCGCAGCCGGCGTACGCTCCACCGCCGGGGCCGGGCTATGCACCGCCGGCGAATCCGGGCTATGCTCCACCGCCGGGGCCGGGCTATGCCCCACCGCCACCGCAGCCGGGGGCCGGGGCGGAGCCGCCCGGGGTGGCCGATGCGTTCGCAGGCTTGACCTCGCAGCCGGCAGCGCACTCTTCGTTCACGTTCGACCGCGACATGCTGCAGGCGATCTTAGGCAAGGAGCCGATCGCCCTGAACTCGGTGACGGTGACAAACTATCGCTATCATGAGCCGGCGTTTTACGTGCCTGAGGCGCTGGCGGCTTTGCGCGCCGCATATCGCGCAGCGGGTTGGAAGCACCTGGTGGACGCCCACGCGACGCCCCGGGAGCAAGCGACGCCGCTCAAGCCCATAACCGATCTTTGGCTGCATTATCACGGCACCGAGATCGACGATGTGGCGGTGCTGATCCGGGCGCCCAAGCAGATGAACGTGATCGAGGTTTCGGGAATGTTGCGGCCTTTGGATCTGGTGCACCTTGGGGGAAAGTTCGGGATTCCGAAGGTGGATCCCGATGCGGTGATGGTGCCGGAGGGACCGGGTCGGTAAGCGGCGCCGCCTTTCGGGCTACTTTGCTGCTGTACCCTTGGTTGTCATCCCGTAGCGCAGCGAAGGGATCTGCTTTTGGGACATCGTCTATGCTTGACGGGTGTCCTGTCCGCGGCGTGACGTGCCTGCTTGGAGTCGCATTCTTGCGAGCCGCTTGCGTACCTTGCGCGTGACGCAACGAACACATACCTTCCCGTGCGGTGCGTGAGCTTTCAGTCGGCCCGCGAAGGCTCGACGTGTGGAGCATGAGTACGATCTGGAAGGATCTCCCGGCGATCCGCTAGCTTATTCGGTCCCTAGGCGAACAGCAGATCCCTCCGCTGCGCTTCGGGATGACAATTCATTAGTTGCGACGCCACGGTCGACGTCACCGGGGTACGATGCCAATGGTTCCGCGACCGCGAGGCTGATGATCCGCTTCGTTGCGATTGCGAGGCTGATGGTCCGCTCCGTTGCGATTGCGAGGCTGATGGTCCGCTCCGTTGTGTTCGCGAGGCTGATGGTCCGCTCCAATCAGATTGCTAACCTATGACTCGCTTCACGGGGTTTACCAGCCGTAGCGCTCAACCTCACCTAACAGCGCGAGCTTCCGTTCCGGGGGGAGGAAGCTGGCCTCGATGGAGTTGGCGGCAAGTTCGCGGAGTTGGTCCAGGGGGAACTCGAAGTCCCGGTGGGCTAGCTCGTACTCGTCGAGGAGATTGGCGCCAAAGAAGGGCGGGTCGTCGGAGTTGAGGGTGACCATGAGGCCCTCTTCGAAGTAGCGGCGGACGGGGTGCTCGAGCAGCGTGGGGCAGCAGCCGGTGCGGAGGTTGGAGGTGATGTTCAGCTCCAGCGGGATCTGGCGCCCGGCGAGGACCTCGATGAGATCGGCGTCCTGCACCGCGGTGAGGGCGTGGCCGATGCGCTCCGCGCCGATGTTGAGCGCGCCCCAGAT
>CAXTWN010000083.1:8483-15414 GCA_964248055.1 uncultured Acidobacteriaceae bacterium
CCCCAGATGCTTTGCGGCCCGGTGGACTCGCCGGCGTGGCACGTGAGGTGCAGCCCGGCCGCTTTCGCTTCGGCATAGACCTCGCGGAAGCCGTGAGCGGGGCCGCCGGCCTCGTCGCCGCCGATGCCGATGCCGACCACCGAGGGCATGTGGGCGCGGAGCGTGGCCGCCTTCTGGAAGACGCGCTGGGCCTCGTCCACGCCGAAGTGGCGGACGGCGTCGATGAGCCAAAGGACGCTGGTGCCGAAGTCGCGTTCGCCCCGCTGGCGGCCGCGGTCGGCGGCTTGCATGGTGGCGTCGACATCGAGGCGGGCGAAGCGGTACAGGATGCCGATGGAAAGGTAGACCTCGGCGTGGCGGATGCCCTGGATGGCGAGGTCGCGGACCATGTTGTAGGTGATGGTCTCGTAGTCCGCGGGGGTGTGGAGGCGCTCGGTCACCGCCTTGAAACTCATTAGGAAGCTGGGAAAGTCGTGATAGGTGTAGACGCGGCGGGCTTGGTCGAGCGTGAGCGGGACGGGGTCGTTGGTGCGGGACAGCTCGACGAGGGTGGCCGGGGAGATGGAGCCTTCGAGGTGCAGATGGAGCTCGGCTTTGGGCAGTCCCTGTAACCAGGTGCGGACGTCGGTGAGGTCAGCCTGGGGCTTGCGAGGCATCTGACAAGCATAGCGGAAGGGAGGAGAACGGCCTGCGCGCTGCGGTGGTGGAGAGCTACGAGAGGCCTCCGAAGTCGGGAGAGCTTGCAGAACCTGTGCCGCAGCCAGGTGAGGTAGTGGTTACGGTGACGGCTGCTGCACTGAGCAATCTGGTGAAGGCGCAGGCGAGCGGCAAGCATTACTCGAGCGGCAAGCGGTTTCCGTTTGTACCGGGCAACGATGGCGTGGGGCTCACCGCGGAGGGGCAGCGGGTGTACTTTCTGGGGCCGCGGCCGCCGTTCGGGTCCCTGGCAGAGCGCACGGTGGTGGCGCGGGCGCAGATGCTCGCGTTGCGGGACAGCGTGGACGATGTCACCGCCGCGGCGTTAGGCAATCCGGGGCTGGCGAGTTGGGGAGCGCTGCTGGGCCGAGCCAAGCTGCAAGCCGGTGAGACGGTGCTGGTGAACGGCGCGACCGGGCAAAATACGGGGGGTCTCTCCACTGCGCTGACGGACGTCAGCTTCGGTCGAGATGACGCTGATTACGGGGTCGGAAGTAGCTCGAGCGGCGCGCTCATGTAGATAACGCAGTTTGCGAAGTGGGACGCTGTTCGAGCAGCGAGCTTAGGTAGGCGACGCTTTGAGGCAGGGTGAGGCGGCTGGTGTCGAGGATCTCGGTGCCATAGAGGGCGGCTTCCTCGCGGAAGTGTTGCGCCCAGCTCCTCATGTCCTGGTTGGCGAGGTCGGCTTGTTGACGGTCGTGGATGAGCCGGCGGGAGCGCTCGACGTCGTGGCAGTCGACCAGGAGGATGCGGGCGTCGTGAATGGCTTCGGCCGACAGTGCCTCGTAGACGAAGGCGAGGCGCATCTGGCCTTCGAGGAGGACCGTGCGCCCGGCGCGGAGGCGCTCGGCGACCCGGGCCAGCCACGCAAGCGTGAAGGCACGCTGCCAGGCGCCACCGGGCTGGTAACCCTCGCCGTACGAGCGCATGACCTCGGCGGAGGGGATGCCGGCGTCGTCGGCGAAGAGGCAGTCGTAGGCGCCGGCGCTCCTGACCGCGAGCGCGCGGGCGATGGCCGTCTTGCCGCTGCCGGAGGCTCCGGTGAGGACGATCAATTGGCCGAGCATGGGACTCCAGAGACGCGAAGGCCCGGCAGGTTCGCCGGGCCTTGCTTGTGCAGGTAGCGCGGGCTTAACTCCAGCTGCCGCGGCGACGGCCGCCGCTGCCGTTGCCGAAGATCTGCAGCAGCGCGATGAAGATATTCAGGGCGTCCAGGTAGATGGAGAGCGAGAGCTGCACGGGCGAGAGGCCCCTGCCGCCGTCGCGGAGGCGCATGAAGTCCACCAGCAACAGAACAGAGAAGATGGCCAGCGTCGCCCACGCGTACAGGCCGGGGGAGACGAAGTGGACGAAGGAGGAGATCAGACCGATGACGATCAGGCCCAGCAGCGCGGCGAAGGCGTAGTTGGCGACGCGCTGGTAGTTGAAGCGCGCGATCTGGGCGATGAGGCCCATCGCCGCCATGCCGACCGCGGTGGTCAGTGCGGCCTCGAAGACCACGGTTTGGCCGCCGGCGAAGTGCATATACGCGTGCAGCAACGGGCCGATCTCGACGCCCATCAGGGTTGCGAAGGCGTAGAAGAGCACCAGCGCGAGACCCGAAGAGCGGCGGGCTGCGGCGTTGACGGCAAAGATAAGCCCGAAGTTCAGGATAAAGATGAGGAACATGCCGGCGCCGAGGTACGGCGGCGCGATGTAGGCGCCAAAGGCCGTAAAAAGGAAGCCGATGGTGGTAATCCACAGCACCTTGCTGAGCAGGCTGGCGGTGGAGCGGGTGTCCAGAACGCGAACGCCGCCCTGGGATACGTCGATGGTTCTCATGAGAGCAATCCTACCTTTGGTGCCGGCTCCGCGGTTGAGGCTGTCGCGCTGTCAAGCGGCAGCACCTGAGTGTTAGACGCTCAGATGTGCTCGTGTGATGCCGTTCTGTTCTGGATTTGAGAAATCTTTGACACGCATTCTGGGCCAGGGGTGTTGAGCATACAGCCGGGCGAGGTGCGCCGTTTTGAAGAAAGCATCAGGTGCCACGCCGACGAAGAAATCTGGAGCGAACCGATGCGTGTGCGTGCTGGGTGCTGGCTGATGTGTGTGGTGTCCATGTGGATGGGTTTCGGCGCCTTGGCGCAGGGAACGGGTGTACGCAGCGGCTGGCAGCAGGTCGAGGCGCTTCCACCCCAAACCAAAGTGCATGTACGGACGGATCACCGAAAGGTAACCTGCCGGATCACCAGCGCGAGCGACGAGCAGCTAGTGTGCTCGGGGACGAGCCTTGCGCGGACGGAGATCGTATCGGTGAAGGTGGCGCGCAGCGGCAGGTCGACGCTGGAAGGCACGCTGATCGGGGCCGGGGTAGGTGTGGGTGTCGGCGCGGGCATCGGGGTGGGCGTGAAGAGCGCCTTCTGGGAGAGCTCCAGCGGCAAGGCAGCGGGCGTCGGAGCCGCGGTCTTCGGCATTGTGGGACTTGGTGTGGGCGCGCTGATTGGACACGCAACCGACTTCGGGGCGCAGACGGTGTATCGCCGCTAAGGATCGGAGCGAATCTGGGGTGCGGTCAGGCGATGCGACCGCCCCAGCGGATGCGCACCGGCGCGCCTTCGGCCAGGACGATATGGTCGGGGGCGCGGTGGGTGAGGCTGGCGAACTCCGGGCCATAGAGCGAGGCGAAGTCGCAGGCGATGCGGTGCTCGTGCACGGGATAGACCTCCCAGCGGCGGTGTTCGACGGCGTATTCGGTGATGCCGCCACGGCGGCCGGGTGCGTAGCCCCAGTAATGTTCTGTGATGAACTCGTCCAGCGAACCGGGGAGCATGGGGGCGAGGCGGTTGCCGGCGCGCACGCCCAGGCGCTGCCACAGACCGCGGTGCTTCCACTCGTAGTCGACCTCGAGCGGGCGTTCGCCGTGGCGCACGGCACGCGCTTCGGGCCCCTGGCTGGACCAGCGATACCCGGTGGGCGCGGTGGAGTAGGCCTCGCCGTAGAGCGTGCGAGCGACCAGCGTGATGGCCGGTCGAGGGACGATCTCGCTGAGGAAGACGACCCCGCGGCGGAAGGTGCCGTCAGGCATGGGGCGGCGGACGTAGTAGCGGAGGTTGACCTCGACGAAGCGAGTGTGGAGCGGCACCGGAACGCGGAGGATGCGGACGCGGTCAAAGAGGAAGCCGACCAAAGAGACGAAGCAGCGGCCGTGAAAGAGGTCGAGCTCAAGACCGGGCGGCAGGCGTGCTCGGAGCGCTTCGGACGGAACCTCGTACTGGGCCAGGAGGAGCTTGCGCCAATCGGCAGTGAGAAAGGTGAACGGCATCAGGCAGATGGATGCGTTCGGAGTGCGGTGCCGGCGGCTTCAGCGGGGTTTCAGGTTGGCGAGACCGGCTTCCAGCGTCTCGCGCATGGATCGCATGGAAGCCAGCGGAACGCCGCTCCAGATCTGCTCCTCGATGCTCTCCGCGAGCTCCGTGCCCTGGCGCAGGATGGCCTGACCTTTGGCCGTAAGCGACGCGGTGAGGAAGCGACCGTTGGCCTGCGAGGTGCCGCGGACGATCCAGCCCTCGCGTGTGGCGCGGGTGAGGATGCTCTGCAGCGTCTGCGGGGTGACGTGGCAGTGTCGTGCGATGGTGGCCGCGCTGACGTTGCTCTGCTGGTCGATGGCGCGCAGCATGCGCAGCTGGGGCAGGGTGACGCCCGTGGGGCGCAGGGCGTCCTCCAGCTGCGCCTTGTAGCCAAGCAGCAGGTCGCGGACGGCGTCGGTGCACCGGCGGGCCTCCGCATGTCTCCCTTTGGGTAACCCGGGCATATCAGCTTGCTGATACTCTACATCAGGACCCTGATATGCCGGAAGCCGTCTGGAAGCCGAAACACAACCCCTGGCTGATCGCCCTGACGGTCACGCTGGCCACCTTCATGGAGGTGCTGGATACCTCGATCGCGAACGTGGCGCTGCCCCATATCGCGGGGTCGGTGGGCGCGTCGCAGGAGGAAGCGACATGGGTGCTGACCAGCTATCTGGTGTCCTCGGCGGTGATCCTGCCGATCTCGGGGTGGCTGTCAAACCGCATCGGGCGCAAGCGCTTTTATATGATCTGCGTGGCGATCTTCACGGCGTGCTCGATGCTGTGCGGATTGGCGCCGACGCTCCCGTTTCTGATCCTGGCGCGCATCCTGCAGGGGCTGGGGGGCGGCGGCCTGGCGCCCAGCGAGCAGGCCATCCTGGCCGATACCTTTCCGATTGAAAAGCGCGGGCAGGCCTTCGCGCTGTACGGGATGGCCGTGGTGGTGGCGCCGGCGATCGGCCCCACCCTGGGCGGCTGGATCACCGACAACTACAACTGGCACTGGATCTTCTTCATCAACCTGCCGATCGGGCTGATCTCGCTGTTTCTGTCCAACCGAATGGTGGAGGACCCGCCGGAGGTGACGGCCCGCACCAAGCGGCGGGATCCGGTAGACTTCATCGGACTGCTGTCCGTGGCGGGGGGCGTGGGGCTGCTGGAGTTCACGCTGGACAAGGGACAGGAGAAGGACTGGTTCGGCTCCGGGATGATCCAGACCACGGCGATGCTGGCAGTCTGCACGCTGATCTTTTTCGCGTTCTGGGAGTGGAACCACCCCGATCCGATCGTGGATCTGAAGCTGCTGAAGAACCGGAACTTCGGCACTGCGGTCTTTTTGCAGCTGGTGCTGGGCATGGTCCTGTTCGGGTCGACGGTGCTCATCCCGCAGTATCTGCAGACGCTGCTGGGCTATACGGCGGAGCGGGCCGGCATGGTGCTTTCGCCGGCAGGCTTTGTGATGATGGTGATGATGGGCGTGGCCGGGCGGTCGCTGGGCAAGGGAGACCCCCGGCTGATGGTGATGCTGGGGTACATCGCAGTCGCCGCGGGGCTGTTTAACCTGACGCGGCTGGACCTGTACAGCGGCTTCGGAACGGTCACGGTATGGCGCATGCTGCAGGTGCTGGGCTTGCCGTTCATCTTCATCCCGATCAGCACGTTGAACTACGTGGGCGTGCCGCGGGACAAGAGTAATCAGATCTCGTCGTTGTCGAACTTCGCGCGCAACATGGGCGGCTCGGCGGGGACGGCGCTGCTGACGACGTTTCTGGCGCGCTCGGCGCAGGTGAACCAGACCTCGCTGGCGTCCAACATCAGCGCCGGCGGGTATGGGATCTCGGCGTACGTCACCCAGTTTGCGGCGGCAACGCACACGGCGCTGGCGGCGGCGCAGTCCACCGCGATGGCGCTGGCGTACGGGCAGATGGTCCGGCAGGCCAACATGCTGGCCTATAAGAATGCCTTCTTCCTGCTGGCGTGTACGGTGTTTGGATTGTCGCCGCTGGTGTGGATCATGCGCCTGCCGCCGAAGCGGGCGAAGGTCGATCCGGAGCAGATGGCGGCACATTGAGCGAGATGCGGGAAGGATTGTCTGACCGCGATCAGCTCCCGCTCGCGAATGGAGCCGAGATCTGCCGCACGCGGCGCGTCGCCTCCGGGTGAGCCGGACCTGTCTTCCCAAAGCGCCCGCCTTCGGGTAGACTTGCAGATGGTGCGTGAACCTTCCGCAGCCTCCGTGCGCCCGGCTGTTCTTTTCGGGGCGCGGAGACATCAGAAGCCCACGATCAGGTTGTGTGCAAGCAAATGAGGGGCCAGGCGAAACGCCCGGCTCTGAAGGAGAGCGTTTGTCGAAGGAAGATGCAATTGAGGTGATGGCTACGGTCGTGGAGACCCTGCCCAATGCGCTGTTCAAAGTTGAGCTCGAGAACAAGCACCAGGTGCTGGCGCATGTTTCCGGGCGTATGCGCAAAAACTTCATTCGCATCCTCCCCGGGGATCGCGTCGCCATTGAGCTCAGCCCGTATGACCTGAACCGGGGAAGGATTGTGTACCGGTACAAGTGAGGGCTCTGGGTGCAGGGCCCAGGGATCAGGCGTTGGTATGGGAAGCAAACAAGATTTGAGGGTTCGATGAAAGTTCGTGCATCTGTAAAGCCGATCTGTGACAAGTGCAAGGTGATTCACCGCAAGGGTGTCGTGCGCGTCATCTGCTCGGCGAGCGCCAAGCACAAGCAGCGCCAGGGCTAAGCGCCCCGGCCAAGTCCACGCGGCCCCTCTGGGCGAGTTCGCCGAAGCTAAGGCGTGCGATGAACCCGGAGGAGACAGCAAACCCAGAACGCTGGGCGTCTGTCAGCCGTTCCACCCACCACCCCGCTCCTTCGGCCAGGCCGTCCGAGCCCTACTGAAAGG
>CAXTWN010000084.1:0-15313 GCA_964248055.1 uncultured Acidobacteriaceae bacterium
ACCACGCCCAGTCCGCCCCGGGCGAAAAGCGCCGTGGCGCCCGCGGCCAAAGATCAGTCCAGCCGCTGCGTGCCGGCGAGGGCCACAGCTATCTCTGGCGACGTCTCCACTCCCTTACCGGCATCATCCCCATCGGTGCCTTCCTCGTCGAGCACATCGTCAGCAACTTCGAAACCTGGAACGGCCCCCTCGCCTACGCGCAGCAGGTCAAATTCCTCAACGGCCTTCCGCTCGTCCGCATACTCGAGTGGGCGTTCATCTTCCTTCCGCTCGCCTACCACGCCGGCTACGGCATGTGGATCTGGTGGCGCGGCCGCTCCAACGTCAACGTCTATCCCTGGGCCGGCAACTGGGGCTACGTCGCCCAGCGCGTCACCGGCATCATCGCCCTCGCCTACATCATCCAGCACGTTTGGCGGCAACGTTTCTCGGGCGTTTCGCTTCCCGAACACCCCGGCATGGCCTTCGCCAAGGTCCAGCACGAGCTGCAAAACCCCTGGATGTTCGCGGTCTACGCCATCGCCATGCTCGCCACCTGCTGGCACTTCGCCTATGGCGGCTGGCTCTTCTGCGCCAAGTGGGGCATCACCCCCGGCGTCAAGGCCCGCCGCAAGTCCGGCTACGCCTGGGGAGCCCTCGGCACCGCCCTTTGCGTCATGGGCTTCATCAGCATGTACGCCGTCGTCTGGAAGTACCCCCACGTCGACTACGACGTCATGCCCGCCCAACCTGCCGGTGTCGTCCTTCCAGCACCCTCAACAGCGGCTCCGGGCACCACGAACCCAACCCAGCCCGGCGAGGTTCGTTGATGTCCCATGCTCCGCTTCGGGAAACTTTGGCCGCTCGGTTTCGTGGCTGGTCTGCTCTTGAATGTGGCGGCGACAACCATCGCTCTCACGAAGGAGAGACCGTTTTAGGAGCTGGAGATAGCTCCGGTAAAAGAGCACGGTTTCAGCCGTGCCGATAGCAGCACCCCGTTGTCGAGTCGTTAGCCCCTGAGGAAAGGTGGACCATGCTCCCATCGGAACTTATTACTGGACCTCTGGCGGTGGCCGTCGGGTTTCTTTGCCTTACGCTCACTCTGCTCGGCATCGTCGCTCGACTGCAGAGCAAAGCCAAGCCGAATGCGACGGTTTCGAGGGGATCCGTCTTCAATGATCGTGAGAAGTCCAGGGCCATCCTGTTTGCGCAGGCCTTTGTCTTTGGCATGGCGTGTGCGCTCTTTGGAGTCATTCTCCTGGTCAACCACGAGCGTTCCGCGTTCCGCAAAGCAGGCCTGAGGCACTCGCAAGTAACCGCTGTGAACACCAGCATCCCCGCTCCATCGTCGCAAAAGGTCAGGTAAGTCACTCCATGGCAGCAGCAACAACACCACGCATCATCGTCGTCGGCGGAGGCCTCGCCGGTCTCTCCGCCGTCATCAAGATCGCCGAAGCCGGTGGCAAGGTCGACCTCTTCTCGATTGTTCCCGTCAAGCGCTCGCATTCGGTCTGTGCCCAGGGCGGCATTAACGCCGCCAAAAACCTCAAGGGCGAAGGCGACTCCACCCTCAAGCACTTCGACGACACCATCTACGGCGGCGACTTCCTCGCCAATCAGACTCCCGTAAAGCAGATGACCGAGCAGGGTCCCGCCATCATCGACCTGCTCGACCGCATGGGCGTGCCCTTCAACCGCACCCCCGAAGGCCTGCTCGACTTCCGTCGCTTCGGCGGCACGCTCTACCACCGCACCGCCTTCGCCGGCGCCACCACCGGGCAGCAGCTCCTTTACGCGCTCGATGAGCAGGTCCGCCGCTACGAGTCCGAAGGCAAGGTACAGAAATACGAGGGCTGGGAATTTCTCAGCTCCGTGCTCGACAGCAACGGTGTCTGCCGCGGCATCTGCGCCATGGATCTCCGCACCATGGAGGTCCGTACCTTTCCCGCCGACGCGATCATTCTCTGCACCGGCGGCATCGGCGCCATCTTCGGCAAATCCACCAACTCCGTCGTCTGCACCGGCTCCGCGCAGTCCGCCGTCTACCAGCAGGGCGTCGCCTACGCCAACGGCGAGTTCATCCAGGTGCACCCTACCGCCATCCCCGGCGAAGACAAGCTGCGCCTGATGAGCGAATCCGCCCGCGGCGAAGGCGGCCGCGTCTGGGTTCCGCGCAAGCTCAACGACCCACGCCCCGCCAAGACCATCCCCGAGGCCGACCGCTTCTACTTCCTTGAAGAGTGGTACCCCAAGTACGGCAACCTCGTTCCCCGCGACATCGCCACGCGCGCCATTCATCGCATCGTCTACCAGGAAAATCTCGGCATCGACGGCCAGCCCATGGTCTACCTCGATGTCTCGCACATCGATAAAGAAACCCTCAATCGCAAGATCGAAGGCATCCTCGAGATCTACGAAAAGTTCGTCGGCGACGATCCCCGCGAAATCCCCATGAAGATCTTCCCGGGTATGCACTACACCATGGGCGGTCTTTGGGTCGACTTCAACCAGATGACCAACGTTCCCGGCATCTACGCCGCAGGGGAAGCCGACTACTCGATCCACGGCGCCAACCGCCTTGGCGCTAACTCGCTGCTCAGCTGCATCTACGGCGGCTTCGTCGCCGGCCCCAGCGGCATGGGGTACGCCAAATCGCTCGCCCCACAGGCCGGCGCCGGCGGCGACGCCGCAGAGGTCCAGCGTCAGACCGAGCTCAACCACGGCCTGCTCAACAACAAGGGCACCGAAAACCCCTTCCGCCTTTGGCGCGAGCTCGGCGACACCATGACCCGCCACGCCACCATCATCCGCTACAACGCCGGCCTCGCCGAAGCCGACGCCAAGATCGTCGAACTTCTCGATCGCTTCCGCAACGTCAACCTCGCCGACAAGAGCCAGTGGGCCAACACCAGCTTCGCCTTCGCCCGCCAGCTCTACAACATGCTCCACCTCGCCCGCGTCGTCGTCCAGGGCGCAGCGCAACGCGACGAAAGCCGCGGCGCGCATTACAAGCCCGACTTCCCCGAGCGCGACGACGAACGCTTCCTCAAAACCACCAAGGCCTTCTTCCGCAACGACGCCCCGGCGATCGAGTGGGAAGAGGTGGATACGCACTTCATCGTGCCGCGGCCGAGGAGATACGACGCCGCAGCGTAACCCGCGCCGCACAGCTACCCTGGGGCCCGATGCCGCCATCTCACCAGAGCATGAACATCGGACCCTACACCCTCACACACATCGTCTACGTCGCGCTGGTCATTGCGTTTGTCTGTGTGATCACCGGGATGTTTGTCTATAACGCGTCCTCAAAGAAACGGCAGAAGCGGTTGGTGGGCGACAATCCTGCCAGCAAGGAAGCCGGCATCATGGCCGCCAGGAACGAGATCCAAAGCACACGCCCCAGCCGCGACTAGGCTCCCTCGCTGCGCTTCTCTTCCCTGCTGCCCGATCCGCGAGAACGCCATGAGCTTTACCACTGTCGGCATCGTGCTCACCGTCGTCGCGGCGTTCTTCTATGGCGCGTTTGTGTTGTACGGTGCCTGGATCGATGGCCGGCGTCAGAAGATCCGCGACCGAGGCATGCGGCCGGTCACGGAGAGCACGGGTGAGGTACACGCCCGCCGAGCAGGAGAGGAAGAGGAGAGGTAGATGGCAGCCGTTGTTGTTGAGTTGAACTCCAAGCAGGGCATGGCGGAGGTCACCAGCCCCAGGCACCCAGCCTCCAGCCGCACCTTCACCGTCAAGGTCCAGCGCCAGGCTTCGCCCGACGCCCCCGTCCGCACCGAAACCTTTGCGATCCCTTATCGCCCGAACATGAACATCACCTCGGTCCTCGGCGAAATCGCGCTGAACCCGACCACCACCGACGGCCGCGAGTCCACCGCCATCGCCTACGACGCTAATTGCCTGGAAGAGATCTGCGGCTCCTGCGCCATGCGCATCAATGGCAAGGCGATGATGGCGTGTTCGGCGCTGGTGGACAAGCTGCTCGGGCCGGAGGGCAAGGGTGAGATCACGCTGGCTCCTCTTTCGAAGTTCCCCGTCGTGCGCGACCTCGCCGTGGACCGCTCCGTGCTGTTTGAGAACCTGAAGAAGGTGAAGGCCTGGGTGCCTGTCGACGGAACCTACGATCTCGGCCCCGCACCGCGGCAGTTTCCGCAGATCCAGGAACAGCGCTATCCGCTGTCCAACTGCATCTCCTGCACCATCTGCATGGAGGTCTGCCCGCAGTTCAACGATGTGACCAACTTTGTCGGCGCCGCCACCATCGCCCAGGCCAAGCTCTTCAACATGGACCCGGCGGGAGCCGTCCTGAAGGAAGATCGGCTGCGCGCGCTGGCCGGCGACGGCGGTGTGCAGGAGTGCTCCTTTGCGCAAAACTGCGTGCAGGCCTGCCCCAAGCAACTGCCGTTGACGGAGGCCATCAGCGACATCGGCCGCGACGTCTTCGTGCAACAGGTAAAGGACTTCTTCCGGGGGTAGAGGCCCTGTTAGGCTTTCGGTATGGACGAGCTCGTCTTCGAGGTGACTCAGGAAGAGGACGGTGGGTTCTGTGCCCATGCGCTGGGTGAAGGCATCTTCACGCAGGGCGACACTTGGGACGAGTTGCGGGCCATGGTCCTGGATGCGACGCTTCTCTACTTCCATGATTCCAAGCCGCCCGCCACCATTCGGCTGCACCTGCTTCGTGATGAGGTTCTCGGAGTCGCGTGAGGTTCCCCCGGGATGTAGACGGACGACAGCTTGCGAATCATCTGATCCGACGCTGGGGCTTTCGCGAGCTACGCCAAAGCGGAAGTCACATCATCTTGCGGATGGAAGAACCGGTCAGCTACACCGTCTCTGTACCGGCGCACAAGCCCCTGCGTCTCGGCACATTTCGCGATCTTGTGCTCGCGATCGCCGAGAAGAAGTCAGTCTCGCCCGAAGAACTCTTAAGCGGCATCTGACTTTAAGCAATGGGACTTCTGCGGCGCAAACCGTGCCACAGTTGGCCCAGGAAGGACACCTCATGAGCACCACCCACGAATCGCTACAACTGGAAGATGCACGCCGCATCATCGCCGCAGCCACCAAGGAGGCCGAGGCCATCGGCCAGCCCATGAACATCGCCGTCGTCTGCGCCGGCGGGCACCTTCTTGCCTTTGAGCGCATGGCGAACGCCTGGCTCGGCTCGGTCGACATCGCCATCAAGAAGGCCTGGACTTCGCGCGCCTTTGACATCGAGACCAAGGCGCTGGCCGACCTCTCGCAATCCGGCGATCAATTCTTCGGCATCCACGCCTCGAACGATGGCAAGGTGATGATCTTTGCCGGCGGCGTGCCCATCAAGAAGGACGGCAAGGTGATCGGCGCCATCGGCGTCTCCGGCGGCTTGGGCAAGCAGGATCACGCAGTCGCCGAGGCCGGCGCAGACGCGTTCTAACATCACGGGAACAGGAGTTTCGATCCTGTAGCTCTCCTGTTCAGCTATCTACGGCAGGAAGTAGAACGGATTCGGCAGCTTTACGCTGACCTCCGCCTGCGGTGCCCCCAGCAGGTCGCTCCACTGGTCCCCAACGCTCAGGAGGATCCGGTATCCCTGGTCCACGAGGCGTTGTCTCTCCGCGGACTTGTAGACGATGGTGCTCATGCCGTTCTCTGCGCCGTTGCGTAACTGCAGGCCAGCCCATCCGTGGAACCCGGCGGCCTCAAGGTTGTGCGCGGTAGCAGAGGTCTGATCGCCGGTGGGGTGTGCGGCCGTCGGGTCCGCCGCGCCTGGGCGCCCGGTGATGAAAAAGACCGCCACGCCCGCGGCCTTGGCCTGGCGGAACAGCCGCAGCGCGCCGGGGATGCCGACCGCTGCCTCCGCGCTGACCGTCCACGGGTTATACAGCGCAGGGAGGTAGCCGAAATCTTCGCGCTTCATCTCGCAATAGCTGGACAGCGCTGTCTCGTCGATGTCCAACACGAGGGCAAGCTTCTTTTTGCGCTGGGCGCGAGCGATTTCGGCTCCCAGGGCAAGCTCCGCACGGCGATACTGCGCGTCGAGATCTGCCCAGTAGCAGCCGACCGTGCCGACGCAATCGGCATAGTCCTCCATTCGGTAGCGCGCGACGGCAAAGTTTTCCAGGGGCTCCGCAGAGAGCAAGGTGCGATCGAGCACCGCACCCTGTCCTTGCTCCTGCCTGGCTGCCTCGGCCGTCATGCGGTGTGCCGAAGGGTGCACGCCCGGGCATGTCGGGGGCCCGTAGTGGTCCACAGGCACGACCGGCGCTGCGGAGGGACTCTGCGCAACGCCGGTCGTGGCAACAAACAGCAGCAGTGCCGCGCAACGCGCTTTAATCACCCTTGCCCGTCTCCGCGTACACCTTGTCGATCTGGTCCTTGTACTTCTCCACGATCACGCGGCGCTTCAACTTCAGGCTCGGCGTGAGCTCCCCTTCTTCCACGCTCCACTCATCCGGCACCACGATGACCTTCTTGATCGTCTCGAAGTGCGCCAGCCCGCCGTTTACCTTGGAGATGATCCCTTCGTACAGCTTCTGCACCTTGGGATCCTGCGCGAGCCTGGCGTGATCGGTTGCGTCTACACCGTTCTGCTTGGCCCAGCCTTCCAGGCTCTTGAAGTTGGGCGAGATCAGCACACTCACGAACTTGCGGTTGTCGCCGATCAAGGCCGCGTGCTCCACCAGGCCGTCCGTCTTCAGCTTGCTTTCCACCGGCTGCGGCGCAATGTATTTGCCGCCCGAGGTCTTCATCAGCTCCTTCTTGCGATCGGTGATCATCAGGAAACCGTCCTCGATCTTGCCGATGTCGCCGGTCTTGAACCAGCCGTCCTCGGTGAACTCCTTCTTGGTCGCCTCTTCGTTCTGCCAGTAGCCCTTCAGCACGGAGCTACCGCGCACCTCCAGCTCGCCATCGCCGGCCAGCCGCGCCTCCAGGTTGGGGATGATCTTGCCCACGGTGTTCGCACGATATGCCTCAAACGTATTGCGTGAGATCACCGGCGAGGTCTCCGTCATCCCATAGCCTTCCATGATGCGAATGCCGACAGAGAGAAACCAGTCCGTGGTCTCTTTGCCCAGCGGCGCGCCACCGGAGACATACAGCCGGACCTTGCCGCCGAAGGCCTCCGCAATCTTCAGAAACACCAGCACTTTGGCCAGCTTCCACGTGAAAGCGGTCGGCGTCTTGCCCTCCGCGATCTCATCTTTGTGCTTGGCGCCCTGCTTCAGCGCCCAGTCGAAGACCTTCTTCTGCAGCCCTTTGGCTCGGCCTTCCACGCCCTGCCGCACCTTCTCGAAGACTCGCGGCACGGCCAGGAAGATGGTCGGCTTCACCGCCTTCATTGCGTTTACCAGATCGTCGAACTTGGGCAGGTAAGAGATCGTCGCGCCATTGGCATACAGCGCGTAGTCCAGATGGCGGGCCAGCGCATGACTCAGGGGCAGAAACGAGATGGAGCTGTCGCTTTTGCTAATGTGCAAGCCGTCCGTGGAGTAGTGAAGGTTGGAGGCCATGTTTTCATGCGTCAGCACCACGCCTTTGGGATCGCCCGTCGTGCCTGACGTGTAGATGATCGAAGCTATATCCTCCGGCTTTGCCGCCTTCAGCATGGCGTCGAACTCCGCGTCGCGAGCCTCCAGCTCCGGCGCACGCTGCATGATCTCGGCAAAGCTTTCCGCACCGGTGAAGCTGCCCTCATCCCAAACCGCCACGTGATCCAGCGTGGTCAGCTCTCCGGCCTTGAACAGCTTGTCGTACTGCTCCTTGGTGGAAAGAAAGATCGCCTTGCTGCCGGAGTTGTTCAGGATGTAGCCCATCTGCTCCGGAGTGAGGGTCTGATACAGCGGCACATCCGCGGCGCCCACGGCCAGGATGGCAAAGTCCACCACGGGCCACTCCCAGCGGTTCTCGCCGGCCAGTGCCACGCGATCCCCGGGCTGAATGCCCCAGCTCTTCAGCTTTTCCGCGAGCGCCCGCACCCGCCCGTACATCTGTTTGCCGGTGATGGGCTTCCACTCGCCCCCGCTCTGCCACTGCGCCACGGTCTCGTCGCCCCGCGCCGCTACGATCTCAAAGACATCGTTGAGGGTCTTCAGCTCCAGCATGCCTGCCTGCCCCTTGCACCCGAACTGCGCGCACTCTGTGGTGTATCACGTTTTACGATGCAGGCGCATGTCCCCGAACATGCCTGACGCGACAAGCGACGCCCGGAAAGGCGGTAAGGCAAACTCAGCGCCCCGGACTTCCCGCCGACCCGGTACTCGCCTGATTCACCCGCGGATAGTAGCCCGCGCGTGTGCGCACCTGCAGCCCGCGCACACCCTTCTCCTTGGCCTCCACGTGAACCTGGCGATAGCCGCCCTGGGAGAGCGGCTTGGTGCTCCGGTACTCGATGGTGTATTGCTGGCGGATGTCCTGAGCCACCTCGCTGGCCAGGCCGTCCACCTCCTTCAACGAGTGCGGAAAGTACGCCGCCCCACCGGTCTGCTCGGAGAGCTCGGAAAGCACCTCGCGCGAATGCCGCGCCTCGCTGCGGCTGACATCCTCGCCAAACAACAGCCCGATGCAGTAGATCGCCGGTCCATCCAGCTCCTGCACGCGCCGGATCGCCTGCTCCAGCGTGGCGCTGGACGCATTGTCATCGCCATCGGTCACGATCAGCAGCACCTGTTTGGGCCGCTTGCTGTTCTTCGCCAGGTAATCGGCCGAAGCAATCACGGCGTCGTAGAGCGCGGTCCCGCCGCTGGACTTGATATAGCTCAGCCCCTGCTGCAGCTTGGGAATGCTGTTGGTGAAGTCCTGATCGATATAGGCCTCGGAGCTGAAGTCCACCAGAAACGCCTCATCCTGCGGGTTCGACAGGCGCACCAGATCCAGCGAGGCCGCATCCACCGCGGAGCGCTTGTCATACATCGACCCCGAGCTGTCGATCAGGATGCCCAGCGACACCGGCACATCCTCATGCCGGAAGCCCAGGATCGTCTGCGGGACCCCGTCTTCATAGACATGAAAGGCAGACTGCGGCAGGTCGTCGATCATGCGCCCGGAGCTATCGATCACCGAAGCATCCAGACGCACCTCATAGGCGTCGGTCTTCAGCGTGTAGCGTCCGTTCTGCTCAGTGATTACGCCGGTCTGCGCGCCCTGGGTAGGGTTTGTGGTCTTCCCCGGGGCACTCGCGGCGGCTGGCAGCACGGGATCCGGCGAAGGCACCGGATCGCTGTCCACCGCCGGTGGGATCGCCGGGTTGGTCTGGCTCTGGCTCGACTGGCTCTGGCTCGACTGGGCCGGGCTGGCCTGGGCAAGGCTCGCGGACGGCAACGCAAACAGAAGCATGGTGGCGGCCAGCGCCACCGGGACCCGGTTACTGCGACGGTGCATAGTACCCCTCACGATTGTGCACCGTAAGTACAGGCAAACCCGGCGGCGGCAGCAAGCGCACACTCACTTTACGCCACACGCCGTTGTGCCGACGGTCGCTCGGCGTGTAGCCCAGAACGTATTCGTTGCGCAGCTCCTCGCTGATCCGCTCGGCGATATCGCTCAGGTCCTGCACGTCATGCACCTGGAACAGCCGGCCTCCGGTGGCCTCGGACAACTGGTGCAGCAGCTCCGGCCCGTTCTGCTCTTCGGTGGTGGGGGCATAGGCGTCAAAGATGCCGATGGAATAGATCTGCACCTCGCTTTCGCGCACCGCCCGGGTCAGCTCGCCCTCCGTATACCGGCTGCGGTTGTCGCCGCCGTCGGAGACAATCAGCAGCGCCTTGCGCGTGTACTTGGCCACCCGCAGCTTGTTCACCGCCAGGTACACGGCATCGATCAGCGCGGTGCGGTTCTCCGGGCGCAGCATCACCATGCGCGCCTCCACATCCTCCACGTCCGAGGTATAGTCCACCAGCACCGCCGGCCGATCGTTAAAGCCCACCACAAAGAACTCATCCTGCGGATTGCAGGTGCGCAGGAATTCGCTCAACGCCTTGCGCGCCCGCACAAACTTCGACTGCATGCTGCCGCTCAGGTCGAACACGATGCCGATCGACAACGGCGCATCTTCCGTGGCGAAGCTCTTGATCGTCTGCTGCGTGCTGCTGTCGAACAGCTGGAAGTTGTCCTTGTCGAGCCCCGTCACCAGACGATTCTGCGGGTCGGTCACCGTGAGCGGCACCAGCACCAGGTCGGCGTTCACCAGGATCGAGGAGCCCTTGCTGCTGGTCGCCTTGGCGGCCACGTCACTTCCGGAGATCACCGGTCCCGCATCCTTGGGCGGCGGAGGAGGAGCGGTGTGCACCTGGTCCAGGGGACTTTCCTGCGCGTGCCCCGACGCTGCAAAGCACAACAACAGCGCAGCGGCCAGCAGCCCGAGACGCAGACGCATCCTGCTGCGGCCTGCGCCCTGAACGGTCCGCCTCTGCTCTACGCTGCCCATCCTGGCCCTCCACAGGGGACGACCTGCCATCCCGTTCGTGTGCGCATAGACTAACCTACCGTCTGTTCGCCGTCTATTCCCCAAACTACGCCGGGCTCGGCGGGATCAAAGGCTGCGTTGAACGACTCTTTCACGGGCCGCAAAGGGCGCCGCAAAGCCGGCCCGCGGCACCCCTCCTGCAGCCAGGGCTGCGCAGCCCCAAACCGTACAATGGGGAGATGGCCCGTTTGTACCCGTTTCGCGCGCTCCGCTATGACACCTCCCGCGTCAACATGGCCGATGTCGTCACCCAGCCCTACGACAAGATCACGCCGGAGATGCAGGACCGCTACTACGCGAAGAGCCCGTACAACCTGATCCGCATCGTGCTCGGCAGGCGCGAGTCCGGCGACACCGACGCGGACAACGTCTACACCCGCGCGGCCTCCGCCTTTCAGGCCTGGCGCAACGAGGGCATCCTGCGCGAGGAGGCCGAGCCGGCCCTCTACGGCTACGCGCAGACCTACACCGTCCCCGGCACCGGCGAGACCCAGGAGCGGCGCGGCTTTATCGCCCTGGGCCATCTCTACGACTACGCCGAGCAGGTCGTCTTCCGCCACGAACAGACCTTCCCCAAGCACAAATCCGACCGCCTCGCCCTCTTCAAAGCCCTGCGCGCCTATCCCGAGCAGATCTACATGCTCTACTCGGACCCGACCTTCACGGCGGAACACCTCATCTTCGACAGTCCCACCGGCGAGCCCCGCCCCGCCGACCTGGAGATCCTGGATGAATATGGTGTGCTGCATCGCGTCTGGAAGCTGGCGGATCCGGCTCTAATCGCCAAGGTGCTGGACAACATGGCCGACAAGCAGCTCATCATCGCCGACGGCCACCACCGGTACGAGACCAGCGTCGCCTACATGCAGGAGCGAAAGGCAGAGCTTGGGCTCAAAGATTCCCCGGTTGCGGTCACGAGCAACCGCGCGCTTCCCGCACCGCCCTTCCCTGAAGCGGCGATGATGATGACCTTCGTAAACATGGACGCGGACGGCATCACCATTCTGCCAACGCATCGGGTGGTCTTCGGCCTGCCCGACTTCAGCGGTCGCACCTTCGCGGAGAACGCCTCGCGGCTCTTCCATGTCGAAGAGATCCCGCACACCCCCGACGGTCACTATCCCGGGGCGGCGAACTTACTCGCACGCCTTCACGACGTCCCGGGCGTCGCCTTCATTGCCGCCACCCGCGACGGCGACCTCCTGCTCACCCCCCGGCAGGAGGCCGCGCAAGCCGCGCTGGAGGGCACGAGCCCCAGGCAGGCGCAACTGGACGTGGTGCAGCTGCACAAACTGGTGCTGGAACAGCTTGTGGATCTGGACGAGGACGCCGTCCGCACCGGCAACCACGTCCGCTACGTCCGCGAAGCGCACGAGGCCCTTCGCCAGGTCGGCAGCGGCAACGCCGATGTCGCGTTCCTCATCAAGCCCGTCACGCTGGAGCAGATGCGCGACATCTCCCTCAACCTCGAGGTGATGCCGCAGAAGTCCACCGACTTCTACCCCAAGCTGCTAAGCGGCCTCGCCATGTACGCACTCGACGACTCAACCAGATAGCTACGATACTTTGGCGCGGACGCAAGACCGTAAGGATGAACGTGTCATCTCGACCGAAGCGAACAGCCTCATCGTTCGCGCAGTGGAGAGACCCCCGCATTCTGCGCGAAGCCGCACCCGCCCTTCCAGATGCGTTCCGCTACGTGCGCCCGCTGCATCCCTGGTGCGGGCAATCACACCCCAGGCTCGTTGAGCCCATGGAGTCCTCGCACATCTGCGAGCAGTATTTCGCGTCCGTCACCACGCAGCTACATTGTGGGTGCGCGCACTTCTTCGCGTCGGCCATAAAACGCTCCTTCGAACCTCACCTGCTTGAGAGGCGGCGCGCCTCGCCCGTGTTGCCCACCACCTAGCGGCTGGCTTCCACCATCTGGCGCGCATGCACCCGCGATGCCTCCGTCAGGCTCGCGCCAGACAGCATGCGGGCGATCTCCTCGATCCGCTCCGTCTCCGGCATCGTCCGCACGCCCGTGCGCGTCCGCCCACCGCGCTCGCTCTTTTCAATCAGCAGATGCCGGTCCGCAAAGGCCGCGATCTGCGGCAGGTGCGTGATGCACAGCACCTGCTGCGTACGCGACAGCGCCTTCAGCTTTTGCCCAACGGCCTCGGCCGCGCGCCCGCCGATGCCGATGTCGATCTCGTCGAAGACCAGCGTGCGTGGCAGCGCCGCGCCCCGCTTGCGGGCCAGCTTTGCGGCCTGCTCCTCCACCGCGACCTTCAGCGCCAGCATCACCCGCGACATCTCGCCGCCGGAGGCAATCTCCGTCAAGGGCTTCAGCGGCTCGCCCGGGTTGGTTGCAATGCGGTACTCGATCGCATCCCAGCCCGCCGCAGACCACGAGCCTGCATCCTCCTGGGCACGGACCTCCACCGCAAACCGCGCCCGCATGGCCAGCTCGTTGATCTGCCGCTCAGCCACCTTCGCCAGCTTCTCCGCGGCGGCCTTGCGTTGCGCGGTCAGCGCGCGCGCCGCGGCGCGATACGCCTCCGCCGCGCGCTCTACCGCCGCCCCAAGCTCGGCCGCCCGGGCATCCCGGTTCTCCAGGTCGCTCAGCTTCTGCGCCGCCGAGGCGCCAAAGGCCATCACCTCGGCCAGCGTCGATCCGTACTTGCGCTTTAGCCTGTCTAACAGCGCCAACCGGTCCTCGACCTCGGCCAACCGCTCGGGCGACGCGGTCGCGCTGTCGGCGAAGTCTCGCAGCGTGACCGCCACATCCTCCACGGCCGCCTGCGCGCTGCGCAGCTGCTGCACGGCCTCAGCCAGGCTCTGCTGAAAGCGCGCCAGGTCCTCCACGTGCCGTACGGCGCCGCCCAAGAGGCTCTCCGCCGAAACTTCGCCCTCGTACAGCAGCTCCAGTGCCGCGTTGGCGCCGGTGAACAGCCGCTCGGCGTTGCCCAGCAGCCGCTTTTCCGCGTCCAACCGCGCATCTTCCTCGGCGTCGGTGACGGCCGCAGCCTCGATCTCCCGCGCCTGAAAGCTCCAAAGATCCATCTGCCGCAGCCGGTCGCCTTCGGCGTTGTTCAATTCCGCAAGCTCCTCGCGCAACGCCCGCCAGTGCTCGTAGTCCCCTGCGACTGCCTCGGTCCCGATCTGCGCCGAGCGGTCCAGCAACAGCCGCTGCTGCGCCGCGTCAAAGGCGACGAGCGTCTCTGACTGCGCGTGCACCAGCGCCAACTCCGGCGCCAACTGGCGCAGCGCGCCCACGGTAGCCGGCTGGTTGTTGATGAAGACGCGCCCTTTGCCGTTGGCGCCCACCTCGCGCCGCAGCACGACGGTCTCTTCGGTGCTGTCGATCCCGTTCTCTCCGAGTACCCTGTCCGCGCCGGGCGTCGCTTCGAAGACGCAACTGAGCACGGCCCTCTCCGCCCCGTGCCGCACCAGGTCGCTGGAAGCCTTGCCGCCCAGCAGCAGCGCCAGCGCGTCGATCAGGATCGACTTGCCCGCGCCGGTCTCGCCGGTCAGCAGGTTCAGCCCCGGTCCAAACTCCGCGACCGTCGCATCGATCACCGCATAGTTCTCGGCTCTCAGTTCGAGCAGCATGCAACCTCAGTCTTCGCCGCGCCTTCGCCGTGCCAGCACCTCAGCAGCGTAGCACGGCCCCCGGGGGGGGGGGGGCGCGCGCCCCGCCCCCCCCCCTTCTCCTTCCGCACCCGACCGGAACCGCTCACCAGAACGCGGTGCCGGGGGCGCCTTTGAACGGGCCGACGAGGTCCGACGTGATCCAGCCGCCGTAGAAGCCGCCGGGTTGCGGCGTCACCTGTTCGTCGCCGACGAAGCACGCGTCCATTCGGCCGGCGTAGACCGCGACATGGTCGCGGATCGGCCGGAAGGCTTCGGTGGGATCGGGATACGACCATCCGGCGTCGACCGCGGTGGCGTCGCCGCTTCGCAGCGTCCAGTAGACGGCGCGTCCCTTCCACTCGCAGAACGACCCGCGTCCCTCGCCGGGCGCGAGCGCGCCGGCGGTGAAGGCGTCAGGCGGCAGGTAGTAGGTCGGCGGATGCGTCGTCTCGAGCACGCGCCAGGCCTTGTCGGTCGACGCGATCGTCTGGCCGCCGAACACGATCTGCAGCGGGCGCGCGACCGGCTCGAGCCGCGGCGGCCGTGGGTAGTCGTGGACGTTCTCCAAGGAACGGTTCGCTAGCTGCCGAGGAACCGCTTGGCGAGGCCCGCGAAGTCGAAGCCGCCCGCGCCCGATGCTGCCTGCGACTGGTCGGCCGCCTGCGGGTCGTTGTCGGGGGTCGCCTGATCGACCGCGTGCGGCAGCATCGTCGACAGGATCGACGTCACCGTGCCGGCTGGAATGCCGTGCGCCTGTGCGAACTGGTCGATCTGCTCGGGCGGAAAGATGCGCGTGATCTCGCTCGGCGAGATCGGCAGATTGGAGCCGTCGCCGATCCAAGACTGCACGTGCTGGCCGAGCCCCGCCTGGTTGGCGCGCGCGAGCAACCCTTGCACGCCGCCCGCGCTCTGGAGCGCGTTCGACAGCAGGCCACCGACCGCCTCGTGCGTTCCCGCGCCGCCGGCGCCGCCGGCACCCTCGCCGAGCAGGCCACCCAGTTCGTTCATCCAGCCGCTCATGACACTGCTCCGATCCCGTTCCGCCGTTGTAGCGGCTCGCCGGCCGACGGGGAACAAGACTCCGCCCGCGCCGTGCTACGATCGACACTGAAGGAAATCCCCCGATGTCCCGCATGCCGCGTCTCGTCCCCATCTCGCGCGCCTCCTGGTCCCGTCTGCTGCCCGCGTCGTGTCTGGCCTTGATGATCGCCGGTCCGGCGCTCGCGCAGGGTCTCGAGAGCGGCGTCGGGCACGGCCCCAGCC
>CAXTWN010000085.1:0-2352 GCA_964248055.1 uncultured Acidobacteriaceae bacterium
GCCCCCTTCCGGGGGCTTATAGTGCTCGCCTACGAGCGTAGCGGATAAGAAGACTATACATGTCCGATGACTGTGTGTCTCTGCATATACCACCACGTGTGCGGGGGAGTTGCGCCGTTCCGTGGAACAATCGGAGCAAATCATTTTGGAGACTTCTATGAACAGGTATTTGATGTGTGGTGTTGCGGGGGTTGTGTTGGGTTGTTCTGCGGTGGGTGTGGCGCAGGGCGGCGGTGGGAACCGGGCGATTGACTTTAATCCGAATGCTCCGTTTTCGAATGCGGTGGTGGCGGGGAACACGCTGTATGTGGCGGGGCAGCAGGGTCCGGCGCTGGATGGGCCGAACCGGGGCAAGACGGCCGGGCTGAGCATTGAGGAGCAGACGGCGAACACGATTGCCGCCATCCAGCGGGTAGTGGAGAAGGCCGGCTTTACGATGCAGGACCTGGTGAATGTGACGGTGTTCATCACGGACCTGGCCGATGTGCCGAAGATGAACGAGGTGTACAAGAAGCTGGTGCCGAGCCCCAAGCCCGCGCGGGCGACGGTGCAGGTGGCGGGGCTGATCGGCGGGGCGAAGATCGAGATTTCGGCGATTGCGGTGAAGCCGTAAGGGAGTGGTCCGGGGTCCGGGGCCGGGGTCTGTGCAGTGTAAGAATCCGTATGGTGTCGCTGTTGTACTGCATCGGGCTTTCAGCCCTTGACTTCTTTTTGCCTGCCGACCTGGGCCTTCGGCCAGGCTGTTATGTTACGGGCCTCCGGCCCTCGACGACACCTGAGCGAAACGGGTCTAGAGTTGTCAAAAAGTTAAGGACGCGATGTGCACAAGAAGGGGGTGAGCTTTGGGCTCGCCCCCTTTGTGTCGACATTGAGTTTAGGTGGAAACGTGATGGTAAACCCACCTTAACCGCTGTGCGGCGAAGGTGGGCACCCGGGTTACTGGACGGTGAGGGTAACGTCGTCGAGGGTGAAGGAGGTTTGGAGGCTGCTGTCCTCTGTGCCGGTGAATTTGAGGACGACGGTCTTACCGATGTAGCTGGCGAGGCTGGCGGTGTGCTGCTGGTAGCCGGAGGCCGCGTTGAGGTTGGAGTAGGTGGCGACGGTGCCTAGGAGGGTGCCGGTGGTGCTGTAGACCTGGACGGTGAACTTGTCGTAGGCGGTGGGTTTGGTGGTCTCGGCGGTGGCGATGTGGAGGTAGTAGCTGAGGGTGGCGGAGGTTTTGCCGGCGGGGAGCGTGATGGTCTGGCTGCCGGTGTCGGTGTGGGTGGTGCCGTAGCCGTCAAACCAGGCGAAGCGGGTGCCGGTGTGGGCGGATTCACCGGAGCCGTTGGCTTCGAGGACGCCGGTGGTCAGGGTCCATGGGGTGGCGGTGGAGTTTTCAAAGCCAGGGTTCCCGATGAGTTGGGCCGCCGTGCTGTTGGCGGTGACGGTGAGTGACACGGTGGTGGTGTGGGTGGTACTGCCGGAGGTGCCGGTGACGGTGATGGTGTAGGTTCCGGCGGGGGTGGCAGTGGCGGTGGCCAGCGTCAGGGTGCTGGTGGAGGTGGTGCTGGCCGGGCTGAAGCTCCCGGTGACGCCGGTGGGCAGGCCGCTGGCGATGAGGGCGACGGAGCCGGTGAAGCCGCCGGTGGGGGTGACGGTGATGGTGCTGGCACCAGAGGCTCCGGCGGTGACGGAGAGCGACGCGGGTGAGGCGGCGAGACTGTAGCCAGGCGAGGTGGTGGTTCCGCTACCCGCGAGGTTGTTGATCAGCGCTGCGCCGATGGGGCTGCCCCAGCCGGTGACGAGATCGTAGCCGGTGACGGCGTTGAATCCGTTGCCGGTGCCAGCGGAGGGCTTGTTGTTGCCGCTGGTGATGTCGTGGAAGAGCGTGGTGTAGGTGGAGCTGGTGCCGAGGGTGTAGAGCCTGGGGTTGAAAAAGCCGACGGTGGCGGTGCCGTTGGCTGCGGCCTGCTGGTTGGCGAGGGCGATGAGGCCGGCCCAGCGCGGCGTGGCGTAGCTGGTGCCGCCATAGCCGGAGGCGAACTGGCCGTTGATGACGGTGGTGTTGTCGAAGTTGGCTTCGGCGGCCACGTCGGGGGCGTTGCGGAGGGTGGTGGAGCCGCCGTTGGAGGAGTTGGCGCCGGGGCACTTTGTGGCTTGCTTCAAGGCGCGGTCGTGAGCATGCGGCGGCAGCCCTCACCCCGACCCTCTCCCGCAAGCGGGAGAGGGAGAAGCGAGCAGGTGTTGATGGATGGTTTGGAGCACGCCGTTGCGGTTGGCGAGTACGTCGTTGTTCCAGAACCGGATGACGCGATAGCCGGCGGCGATCAGTTTGGCCGTGCGTTCGGCTTCGGTGGTTTGCGTGTGTTG
>CAXTWN010000085.1:2362-5569 GCA_964248055.1 uncultured Acidobacteriaceae bacterium
TGGTAGGTGGGGATGGGGGTTCCGCTGACATAGCCGCCGCCGCTGTCGGGCCAGCCGGTCTCGCCGGACCATGCGCCGCCGGCGGAGGTGGTGGTCAGATCGGTGCCGCCCACCTGGGTGATGTTGGCGCTGACGGAGGGTGGCGCGTAGGTGGAGCTGTTGAACTGGCCGGAGTCGCCGGTGGCGTTGAGGTAGGTAATGCCCTGCGCCTGGAACTGCTTGAAGATGGGTTCGGACGCGGAGCCGAAGTCGCCGCCTCCCCAAGAGCTGGTAATGACCTTGGCGATGTTGTCGGTGGCCATCTGGTTGAGCTCATCGGTGGAGCTGTCCGCCTCGTAGAAAAGAACCTGGGTGAGGCCGGGTGCCATGCCGATGACGTTGACGATGTCGAGGATCTGCTCACCGTCGTCGCAGGTGTTGGGGTTCTCCGTGCCATTGCTGTTGAAGCCGAAGCAAGCTCCGCTATAGCCCTTGACGAGAACGTTCTTGACGGGGACGGTGTAGCTCTTGCCGGTGTTGTTGTAGTAGACCTGGATGTCGTTGGTGAGGTAGCCGTCGTAGGAGAAGATGGCGACGGTCTGGCCGGAGCCGGTGAGCGGGCCGCTGCCATAATAGGCGGCGCGCATGTCGCTGGGGGTGTAGGTGTTGCCAGGGCCGGAGCCGGAGATGTGCGCGATGGCGTTTTCAGATTGCGTGGTGGCGCGGGCGTCCACGGTGGACGTGCCTTTGCGGTGGTGCGTGATCTTAGGGGAAGCGTTGTCGAGGCCGGAGATGGCCAGCAGCGGCACGGGCGAGTCGACAGTGGGTTCGCGGTCCGGAGCGAAGAAGGTGCGGCCATTGGCGGTCGAGGCAGTGTCCTGGAAGATGTTCATCTGAACGCGGAAGGCACGGCTGACGGTGGAGACGGGGCCTTCGACGTCAATCAGGCGCCGGTTGGGCGTGGTGCGGGTGACGGAAAGGCCCTTGCTCTGCGCCCATGCGACGACGCTGTCGTAGTCGGCCTGCGTGGGTGCGAACTGCTCGGTGAACTGATCGGGTGTGAGGTATTTGCGGTACTGTGGGCTGCCAGGGTCGTTGATCTGGGCCAGCAGCGCGTCGAGGGCGCTTTCATTGCGCAGCGGGAGGCTGATGACCAGCTTGAGAACCTGGCTCGCGTCGGCCTGGCGGACGGGTGTGGCGTGAGCGTTGCGGACGGGTTCGGCCAGGCTGCTGCTGATGGTGGTTTGTGCGTGGAGGGCTGGGACCGCGAGCACGGCGGCAAGGGCGAGAGATGGCACGTGGCGAAGCGAGACCATGATTGCTCCAGTTACGTCTGGTGAAAGCTTGTAGGGAGTTGGCAGACGGAGTGCTGCCCGGATACGGGCAGGGTACCTCGTCTTTGGGGTGACCAAAGACTACCCCAGTCTGCCGAGGATGGGTAGTGAAATTGCAGGAAAGTTTTTGCCCTGCGAGGCGCTCCGTTCCCGAACGGTCTGTGGGAGTACGGTGTGCCCGGGGAGCACCTTCGTGCTAGGGGCGGAGCGCTGCCCGGAGCGGAGAAGAGCGTCAACCGTAACGGATTGCGTCTACAATCGACGCCTGGAGTGTTCTTGATGCCTCTGCCGCAGATTGCAATTGGCGACAGCATGTTGGGAAGCGCGCTGCTTGCGTCGGTCGAAGTGACGCAGGAGCTCAACCAGCACTGGTGGTGCCGGATTGAATGCCGCCAGACAACGGACCAGCGCATCAAGGTGGAGCAGCTGCTGGGGCAGACCGTGGAGGTGAAGACCACGGACGACCAGGGCGTGACGGTGACCCACTTTGCGGGATTTGTGCTGGATGTGGAGCTGGTCTACGAGGTGTGGGGCAGCTATGGCGCGCGCCTGACCGCCGTGAGCGACAGCTACAAGATGGACATTGCCGCGCACAAGCAGTATTACGCGGACCAGACGCTTTCCGGCATTGGCGGCATTGTCGGTGGGCGGAACGGCGTCTCCGTGAGCGTGAATGCGGCGGGCAGCAAGGCGCTGAACTATGTGCAGTACGGCGAGCCTGATTTTCACTTCCTGAACCGGATTGTGGACGACTATGGCGCGTGGCTGCGGCCCAAGAAGGGCGGCGTGGAGGTGTTCGACAGCTTCCAGACAGGCAGCAACCTGACGTTTCGCGACGTCAACGGGCTGGTCAGCTTCCGCCTGCGCGGGACGATGGTGCCGCCGAGTTTCAGCGGATCGCACTATGACCACCACGCGATGGCTTCGAATACCTTTCAGCAGGTGTCGAAACCCGCGCAGTATTACGACGGGGCGCAGCCGTTAACGGGCGCGGTGCAGTCGGCGTCGGAGAAACTGCCTGCCGGTTTCGAGCCCCAGCGTGCACGGGCGATGACGCTGGACAACTACCAGGATCAGTTGCAGGCGGAGAGCGAACGCGCCTCCGGCGGCGCGGTGACGGGGACGGGCGAGTCACGCAATCCGTCGCTGATGGCGGGGAACACCGTCGCGATCGAGGGCATTCTGGACGGCAAGGGCACGTACGGGCTGATCCGCGTGGTGCATCAGTGGACACCGCAGGGGTATGTCAACAGCTTTACGTGCACGCCGTGGAAGAATTACCGCAATCCGCAACCACCGGCGGCGCGGATGTGGAATGGTGTGGTCTCTGCGCGGGTTGTGGACCACAACGATCCGAAAAAGATGGGCCGCATCAAGGTGCAGTTCTTCTGGCAGGAGGATGGATCGACCCACTGGGCGCGTGCGACGGCACCGCATGCCGGCCCGGACCGTGGCTTTATGTTCATGCCGGAGGTGGGCGACGAGGTCGCGGTGGCGTTCGAGGATGGCGATCCGGAGCGTCCGGTGATCCTCGGTTCGTTGTGGAACGGCGTGCAGCAGGCTCCGCGGTATGATTTCCGGGGCGGTGACATTGAGCCCAACAATGTGAAGCGGCTGGTGACGAAGAGCGGCAACCGGCTGCACCTGAGCGACAAGCCGGGGCAGGAGACGGTGTTCCTGGCGACACCGAACCATACGTCGCTGAGCATGACGGAGAAGTCCGACGAGACGGGGCGGCAGCTGGTGCACATCCACTCCGACGGTGACATCGTGCTGAGCGCGGGTGGCCGCGTCCACATCATGAGCGAGTTCTTTTCGCGGGAAATAGGTTCCCCGGGAAAAGCTGAGGCGGGGGGGGGGGGGGGCGCGCGGGCCGCCCGGGGGGGGGGGGAGC
>CAXTWN010000085.1:5579-15297 GCA_964248055.1 uncultured Acidobacteriaceae bacterium
AATAGGTCCCCGGGGAAACGCTGCGCCCCCGGGGGCCAGGGTCAAGCCCAGCGCGGCGGTTTCACCCTCGACCGCGGCACCGGCACAGCCGGGCGGCGTCAGCGGGTTTCTGCATGGGTTGTGGGACAGCACGGCCAAGCCGCTGCTCCACATGGTGGAACATCCCATCGACACCGCTAAGGGCATCGGCCATGCCGTGATGCACCCAATCCAGACGGGCGAAGCGCTGGGACACGCCGTCAGCTCGACAACGAAAGATGTCATGAGCGGCAACACCTACGCCGTGGGAACCGCGCTTGGCACCGTGGGCATGCTGGCCGTACCCGGAGCGGGCGAGGCCGAAGGTGCCGAAGACGCCGCACGGCTGGGGCAGCTGGGCGAACTTGGGGACGCGAGCAAGGCCGGGGAGGTGGCCGACGTGGGAACGGCGGCCGAGAGTTCGGATTTAGGGAATGTAGATCGAGCAGCAAGCACACCTCCGTTAGAGACCGACCCGACAATCGCAAAACCATTGACCCCTGCATCGCCCAGAGTTGATATTGATGCACTGAAGAGTACGAATGCTACTGATGTAGCGACAAGTAGCACGTTCGAGACGAAGGGCGTACCGGACGCAGATGTAAACAGTTATTTGACTACCCCCGAAGGGCAACAGTACGTGAGCCAATTGCGTGCGGCAGATCCGTCTGCTACAGATGAGGCCTTATTGGATCGAGCCTCTAATCAGCTGTCGACGGGTTCAACACTGCCAGATATGAACAGCAACATGACGTCGCCTTTGGTCAAGATTGTTCCTTCAGGGTCGCCAGTGTCGGGTTATTCGCCTTTCTTCACGACTCCAGAGGACTTCAACGCCGCTGTTGCTTCTGGCAAGCCTCTTGGCGACTCGTTTGGCCTGCCGGTGTCATCTCAAGCGGAGTCTTACGACATTTACCACATGACCCCTAACGTCTCTCCGGAAGGTATAGGGCCGACTACATTCAGCAATCCGGTGGCACCTACGTCCGAGTTGGGTGGACAATTTGTAACCGAAGGTGGAGCGACCCAGTATTTAGTTCCCAATCGGGGCGGCTGGTCCGCGCCAAATCAGATTGGCTCTATTCCTAACATTGGCGGTTCTCCGGTAACATTCCCTTAAATTGGTGACGCAGATATGGATCAAGCAGCTTTGAAAGAAACAGCCGTTGTGCTGCAGAGTATGTTGAAAAAATATTCCGCCTCGGACAAAGAAGCAGCGTTGTTCGCATCTGGCATCGAATCGACTCTACAGAAGGCACTGTCAGGCGAGATTACATCTCCCATTCGTCGCGGAAGTATTCCCGGTGTTCGATTTTTTGAAGAAAGCAGTTTGCGTGAATATAAAGATCTGGAGGACGCCGTTGCAAAATTTAACATACAGTTGACAGGCGGATACACCTCCAGCGTACTTGCAGCGCTAGAAAGTATTCGTAATACCAAACCTTCTGAACACAACTAGCGGAACGGGGCAGCACCACAAGGCAGACTTGGTGGTGGCAAGCCGGTTAAGAACTTAGCCTTGTTAGCGACGCCGATCAATATGTGCTTAGCAGCATGGAGCGCACACAAACAGGCGGCAGCTGTTGCCTATTCACTCGGACGGCACGGGCGGAGTACCGCCTGAATCGATCATTCGTGCTAAGCCAATCTGCCGGGAGGCCCTAGAAAGGCGACATGAATCTTTTTTATAAAGGCGGGTTCTGATGGAGAGCGTTGCGATTGAGCGCAGGCCTTTTGCCTGCTAATCCGAACCTTTTACAAGCCGCCAAAGCTAATCCGGGAGGCTGGGTCTACAACATTGAATATGAATATCCCGACAACCAGCCTGTGCCACCCGAAGCAATACGCGGGGCGTGGGAGTCGGACGGTTCTGGTTCGCTCACTGGCAACTATGCTCCCAACTCAGGATATAGGGCGATTCGAGAGCAAGAACCAGATCTAAGACCGTACATGCATGCAGGTGCACGAACCAGTCGTGATCAATGGATCGTAGATATCGATCCGCGGGGTGAGCATATGTTTCCAAATATCCCGAAAGATATGATTCGAGGCTGGTGGTATGTCGACAAACTTGGTAAAATCGGCAGCCTGTTTCGGCCAAACTCAAAATGGATAGATGACGGCAAGCTCTAAGCGCCTGGCAATGCTTACACATCAACCAAGCATGACCAATGCTGCTATTTACTGGTGATGTGATTGAAATGCGGATACCTTCGCTTTGCGATGACAAAACACAAGCAGATATACGTAAGGAACTCTTAGTCGATTTCGACGATGATGCAGGTGGCGTTGTCGTGGCCGCCGGCTTCGTTTGCGGCGGCGGTGAGGTGCTGGCAGGCCTGTTCGGGGGTTTGGGCGGCGAGGAGGAGCGAGAGCATCTCGGCGTTGGAGAGTGCCTTGCAGATGCCGTCGGTGGCGAGCAGGAAGCAGTCGCCGAGCTGGACCTGGACGACGGTGATGGTGGGCATGACCATGTCCGCGGCGCCGATGGCCTGGGTGAGAACGCTGTCCCACTGGCCCATTTCGTGGGGTGAGAGGGCACGATGGCCGTCCCGCAGCATCTGGGCGAGTTGGGAGTGGTCGTCCGTGAGGCGGTGGAGGGAGTGGCCGCGCAGGAGGTAGGCGCGGCTGTCACCGACGTGGGCGATCCACATGCGGTTGCCGTCGAAGTGCGCGGCGACGATGGTGGTGGCCATGCCGGCGTAGATGGAATCCTGCTGTGCCGCGCGGAAGACGGAGCGGTTTGCCGCCTGGATGGCACGCTGCAGTTCCGGGCCTCCGGCGTTGCTGTCGCGGACCTCATCGGGGAAGCGGGAGAGGACGCAATCGACGGCGGATTGGCTGGCGACTTCACCGGCGGATCGGCCGCCGACGCCGTCGCACAGGACGAAAAGGCCGCGGTCGAGGTCGAAGCCGAAGGCGTCCTCATTGGTGTGGCGGGTGCGGCCCACATCGCTTTGCGCGGCTGCCCGGATGCGGATGTCCATCGTCGGTTGGTCCTGATGTTACGGCTTCTTGGAACCGCGGTCGTAGCCAAAGCGCAACTCAACGGTGTTGGCTAACTGGATGCGGGTGCCCTTGCGCAGCAGAGCGGCAGTGCCGGGCGGAAGGCGTTCGCCGTCGACCCGGGTGCCGTTGGAGCTGTTGAGATCGTGGACGTACAGCTGGCCGTCGCGCCGCGTGATTTCGCAGTGAAAGCGCGAGATGGCGTGTTCGACGTCGCGGACGACGATGTCGTTCTTCTGGCCGGCGTCCTGCGGGACGGCACCGATGCGGGTCTCGTCCTTCTCGATGCGATAGATCTTGCCGGTGTCGACGCCGCTGATGACCTCCAGGATGGGGAAGCGCTGGCTTTTGCGGCGGCGGAGCCATGCGGCGAGGCCAGCGAGGAGGGCGAGCAGACCGGCACCGCTGCCGAGCATGACAAGGCGGGAGCGGGCGGACTGGGCGGCACCGATGCGCCGGCGAAGTTCGCGCACCATGGGGTTGTTGGGGGTGAGGCGCTCGGCGGCGGAGAGTGCCTGACTGGCAGCGGAGAGGTTGCCGCCCAGGAAGGCGCTTTGCGCGTTCATCAGGGAGGCGTTTGCCTGCTCCTGCTTTTGCTTTTCAGACTGCTCGGAGTTGGCGGCCTGTGTGCTGGCGCTCTCCTGCTGCTGCGCGCGCGCCTGCGCGTCCTTGAAGCCCTGCATGGCGTTGGGATTGGCGGGGTCGATCTCGAGGGCCTGGCGGTACATCTCTTCCTGCTGCTTGGGATCGTTGGAGGCGAGCGCGCCGCTCATGAGCGAGGCCACGCGCTGCTTGCTGGCGTTGGCCTCCGCGTCTTTGCGGGCCTGATCCTGCTGCTGCTGTTGCAGGATTTTGGCGGCGGCGGAGTCGCCCGCGTTTGCGGGCGATGCGGTGGGTGCCGACGCGGCGGCGGGTGTGACCGTTGGTGGCGGCGGCGGCGGAGCCTTGGCGGCGACGCCGTAGGTCTTGGGCAGGGCGGCCATGTTCAGGCGGCTGATGTCGATCTGCTCGTGGTCGTTGGGAAGCACGAGCATGGTGGTGCCGGGCTGCGTGCGGGCACCCTGGGCGGCGTTGCCGGCGTCTGGACGGGAGTCGGTATGGACGCTGACGAGTGCGCCGTTGACCCAGGTGGCGATAGATCGACCGGCGATGACAATCGTCTCGTCCATGGAGGCGTTTGGCTTGCCGAGGGGAGATTTGCCGACGTGGTTGACGGTTCCGGCGAAGGGCCCGAGACCGGCTTCGTAGCCGGTGCCCATCTTGCCGGGTGTGTTGCGCAGTGACAGGGCGGTGAGGTTTTCGGGCTTGGCGTCGCCGCGATAGGTGACGTTCATCTGGATGATGCCGTCCTCCATCTGCGCTTCGTTCTCGAGGGCACCAGGGCCGGCTTCGCCATGGAGGGCACCGCCTTTGACGCTCCACTTCGCTTCGTGGGGCTTGCCCGCGCCGCCGCCGATGCCGAAGGTGGCGATCTTTTCCGCCTTGCTGCCTTTGCCGTTGGGTTCAGTGGGGATGCTCTTCCAGCCACTGAGGTCGGTGCCGTTGAAGGTGCTGTTCAGGTTGAGCGGAGTGAGTTTGACGTTGCGAATCTGGAGGGTGCCACCGTTGCCCGCGCTGAAGCCGATGTATCCGGCGCGGGAGCCGAGAGCGGAGGCGTTGCCGGAGGCGGTGCCGTCCACGCGGACGCTGACGGTGCCATGCGAGGCGTTGACGTCCACGCGGTGCCAGCCGGGGGCGAAGTTTTTCAGCGATGAATGGGAGAGCGTTTCGATGCCGCCAGTGCCGTTCTTGCCGCCGTTGGTATCGAGGTCGACGACAAGGCCACCAGAGGCTTCGCGGGAGGTCCAGAGGCGGAGCTCCGCGTCCATGGGAGCGCTTTGGTTGTACTCGAACTGGAGCGTGCAGTCGCTGAAGGGGACGGCGGTAAGGATGGAGCGGTCGGTGCTGCCAGCAGAGGTCATGACGCCGCCGGAGACGGACCAAGAGCCATGCTGGGTCCAGCCGGTGAGAGTGGTGCCGTTGAAGAGGGTGAGGGCGGTCTGGGCGGGAAGCACTTGCGGAACAGCAAGCAGCATGCTTGCAAAAGCCTGCCAAACGCCGCGAGGAAGGCGGCGGGGAGAGATGCCCTCGGCGGCTAAAGCCGTGGATTGTCTCCGAGCGTTCCCGGCATAGCTGAAGCTATGCCCCTCCGAAAAGCTGCCCTCGGCGGCTAAAGCCGAACTTTTCGTTTGAGCGTTATCGGCATAGCTGAAGCTATGCCCCTCCGAAAACCTGCCCCTTTCTGAGGCTTTTCCTGCGTCGAGGGGATTGCTCTTCATAGAGACACACTCTCCTCCGGTTGATTTTCATGGACTGATGAGTCTTCGCTGGAGAGTGCGGGTTCGTGGACGGCGAAGACGAGTTCCATTGCCGGCTCCTGCGGTTCTGCGGTGTCCGTGGTCGCTGGGGCAGCGGTCTCAGCGGCGGGAACGGCGTCGATGGCGACCGTGCTGCCGGGAACGGCGTCGCCGCCGAGGAGGATTTCGGCGAGCGGTGAGAGGACTTCGCGCTGCATCACGCGGCCTGCCGGACGCGCACCGTACTCCGGGTCATAGGAAAGACGGGCGAGCAGGTCGATGGCGGCGGGTGTGACGTCCAGGTTGATCTCGCGGTCGTCTTCGAGCTTGCGGCGGAGGCTCTTCAATTGCGCGCCCACGATGCGCTGCAGTTCCGGCATGCCCAGAGGGTGGAACGGGATGACCTGGCCGATGCGGTTGTAGAGTTCCGGGCGAAGATTGGCGCGGACGGCGTCCAGCAGGATTTGCTCGCGGAGTTCATTGTTTTCGCCTGCTGCCATGGACTCGCGAACGCCAAGATTGGAGGTGAAGAGGACGACGGTGTTGGTGAAGTCGCAGAAGCGGCCCTTGGCGTCGGTCAGGCGGCCTTCATCCAGAACGCCGAGCAGGAGATCAAGGATGGACGGGTGGCCTTTTTCGACTTCGTCGAAGAGGACGATGGAGTAGGGCGAGCGGCGGACCTGCTCGGTGAGGAAGCCGCCCTCGTCGGAGCCGACCAGGCCGGGGCGCGAGCCGATGAGACCGGCGGCGGACGATGCGTCCTTGTACTCGCCCATGTCGATGCGGATGAGTGCGGTTTCATCGTCGAAGAGGGCCTCGGCGAGAGCCTTGGCGAGTTCAGTTTTGCCGACGCCGGTGGGTCCGGCGAAGAGGAAGGATGCGGGCGAGCGTTTGACCTGGAGGTCGGTGCGCATGCGGCGGGCGGCTTCAGAGACGGCACGGACGGCCTCGGGCTGGCCGTAGACGCGCTCGCCGAGGCGGTGTTCGAGGCCGAGCAGGCGTTCGCGCTCGCTTTCCAACATGCGGGAGGCGGGGACGCCGGAGCGTTCGGCGATGACCTCGGCGATGTGCTCGGGGAGAACCTTGTCGGCGACCAGGGCGTCGGCACCGGCGGCTTCGCGGGAGGCGGCGAGCTTCGCGTCCAGGTCTGTGCGCTGCGCTTCGAGGTGCTGGAGTGCGCCGTAGCGGATTTCGGCCGCACGGGTGACGTCGCCCGCGCCTTCGGCTGCGGTGAGCATACGGGTGTTTTCCTCGATGGCCTGAACGGTCTTCTGGAGATCGGCGCGGGCGTTGCGCTGGGCCTCCCAGGCAGCGGCGGTGGCAGCGACGCGCGGCTCCAGGGCGGCTATTTCGGCTTCGAGTGCGGTGACCTGCCTGGTTTGCGCGGCTGAGAGGCGCGGCAGGCTGCGCAGCGTTTCCAGTTCGGCGCGGCGGCGGGTGAGGAGGCGTTCCTGCTGGTCGAGTGCCGTCGGGCGGGATTCCAACTGCATGCGGAGCCGGGCCGTTGCGGCATCGATGACGTCGATGGCCTTGTCGGGCAGGAAGCGGTCGCGCATGTAGCGGCGGGAGAGCTTGATGGCGGCCTGCAGGGCTTCATCGGTGAGATCCACGCCGTGGAAGGCGGCGTAGCGCTCGCGGATGCCGCGCAGAATGTAGAGCATGGATTCGTCGCTGGGTTCGCCGACCTGGACGCGCTCAAAGCGGCGGGCGAGAGCGCCGTCCTTCTCGATGCGCTCGCGGTATTCGTCGAAGGTGGTGGCACCGACGCAGCGCAGTTCGCCGCGCGCCAGGGCGGGCTTGAGGATGTTGGCGGCGTCCATGCCGCCTTCGGTGCCGCCCGCGCCGACAAGCTGGTGAATCTCGTCGAGGAAGAGGATGATCTCGCCCTTGCGCAGGCGAACCTCATCGACGACGGCCTTGAGACGCTCTTCGAATTCGCCGCGGTACTTGGCACCGGCGACGAGGCCCATCAGGTCAAGCGCGACGACGCGGCAGCGCTTCATGCTCTCGGGAACGTCCTGCGCGGCAATGCGCTGGGCGAGACCTTCGACGATGGCAGTTTTGCCGGTGCCGGGGTCGCCGACGAGGACGGGGTTGGACTTGGTCTTGCGAAGCAGTGTCTGGATGAGCTGGCGGACTTCGTCGTCGCGGCCCACCACCGGCATGAGCTCGCCGGCGGCGGCATCGGCGGTGAGGTCCCGGCCAAACTTCTCCAGCATCTTTGCGCCAGAGGCGAGCTCGCTGTCGGACTCGGCGGCCCTGGTTTGCTTCTGCGCGTCTGGCTTAGCGGTGGCCTTCCAGTCCTGCGTGGAGGGTGTAGGGGAAGCGGTGGGCTGCTCGATGTCAGTGAGGGTGAAGCCTGCGCGGCGGAAGTCGTTGCGGAGGTCGTTGGTGCTGGTGCCGGTGGTGAGCGCTGCTTCCAGGACATCGACGGGCTCGGCGGACGGGCGGCCGTGGCGGTCTGCGATCTCGAAGGCGGCACTCAGCAGGGTGCGGAGTGCCTGGGAGGCGAGCGGGCGGCGGCCTTCGTCGAGGCGCTGGGTGGAGAGCTGGTCGGCGCGGCGGGAGAGCGCGTCGAGCAGTGCGGGAAAGGTGACACCCTTGCGTTCCAGGGCGGGGCGAAGCGACGAACCTTCGCCGTCGAGGAGCAGTAGCAGGAGATGCTCAGGCTGGATGAGTGCCTGCCTGCGGCCTTCCGCCAGAAGGCGCGCGTTGGCCAGCGCGGACATGACGGAGTCGCAGCCCTGCATGGCCGCCTCCACGTCGCCAGGCACGAGCGGGCTGCCCTGCACGATGCGCAGGTTGGGCTGCGGACGGAGCGCGAAGGCGATCTGGAGCTGGCTCTGCACCACGCCCGCGCTGTTCACCACCGCGATGTTGGTCGTCCCGGTGAAGTTGTTGATGTCGGTGGCGAGGTTGGTCCCCGTGTTGGCGCCGGTCAGGGTGGTGGGCGCGGGCACGGAGGCGTAGCTGTTTGAGACGGCGTTCAGCTGCTTGGCCGTCTGGCTGACGAGCTCGGCCACCTGGTCGGCGATCCCGGGCAGCTGCACGTTGCGCAGGCTGACCAGGCCGGAGAGCTCGCCGCTGGTGACCGCGCCGCTGGCCGACTGGGCGGTCTGGCCGTAGGGCGTGATGGAGAGCTGGCCCGTGGGTCCGGCCGTGCTGTAGCTGAGCGTGGCGGCCCCGCGGCTGTCGGCCAGGACCGTTCCGTCCGCGGCCCGCAGCGTCACCGCGCCGGTCGAGCTGGTCGTCGCCGTCACATTGAGCAGGCTGGAGAGCTGGCTGATCAGCGCGCTCTGCTGGTTCTGGGCGCCGGTGGCGTCCTGGCCGCCCACATTGGCCTGTGAGATCTGGGTGTTCAGGTCGCTGATCTGCGACAGCAGCCCGTTGACGGTGGTGACGTCGCCGTCGATCTGCTGGTCGGCCTGGTCGCTCAGCCCCTGCAGCCCCGAGCTGAGGCTCTGCGCGCTCGAGAAGAACTGGGCGGTCTGATCGACGGCGGCGGTCTGGGAGGCGCTGTTGGCGCTGGCGGCTACGCTCGAGAAGGCGCTGAAGACGTCGTCCAGCTGGCTGAAGAAGGACGAGTCGCCGCTCGGATCGCCGAACAGGCTCTGGGCCTGCGACAGCAGGGAGGAGCTGATGGAGGCCGAGCCGGCGTCCGACTGGGCCGAAAGGTTCGCCTTCTCCAGATAGGCGTTGGTGGCGCGCACGATCCCGTCGACCGTGACGCCGGTCCCGACCCCGTTGGCGGTCGTGGAGGACTGGTTGACGACCTCCTTGACGTAGCCCGCGGTATTGACGTTGGCGACGGTGTTGGAGACCGTGCCCGGGGCGGTCTGGGCGACCTGCAGCCCGCTCTGGGCGATCGACAGGATGCTGCTGAGCGAGGACACGGCTCAGCACGCCGCTCGGACGCGGCGCCGCGTCAGGGCCGTGGCGCTCTGGAGGACCGGCTGCGGGGGACGGACGCGTCGGATCATGCGTCCATGATGGCGCCGTCAAGCTTTCACGGCGGTTAAGCGAGACGCTCACGCGACATTAACCAGGACCGGGCAGGCTTGGCGCACGTCAGCAAAGGCCTTAGCCATGCCCACCGCCGCCCGCAGGCGACCCGTCGAGCCCTCGATCCAGCCTCGCCTGGCCGAAACGCGCGACTTCCGTTCGCCCAGAATCGACCTCGACGGCAAGGTGGTGCTGGTGACCGGCGGCACCGGATCGTTCGGCCGCGCCTTCGTGCGCGAGGTGTGCGCCAGCTACCGGCCGCGCAAGCTGATCATCTTCAGCCGCGACGAGCTGAAACAATACGAGATGGCCCAGGCCTTTCCGGTCGAGCAGTGGCCGTTCCTACGCTTCTTCAT
>CAXTWN010000086.1:0-15016 GCA_964248055.1 uncultured Acidobacteriaceae bacterium
GGGTGGGGGCCGTGGACTTTCTGCGGCATCTTATGCTGCCCGCGGTTACTTTAGGTTTGGGCGTGGCGGCGATTCTTACCCGGATGGTGCGCAGCGCGATGCTGGAGGAATTAAGCCAGGACTACATCCGGACGGCGCGGGCCAAGGGTCTGCCCGAGCGCACGGTGGTGTACCGGCACGCGCTGCGCAACGCACTTACGCCCATTTTGACGGTGTTGGGGCTGCAGTTCGGCTCCCTGCTGGCGGGCGCGATCGTGACCGAGACCATCTTCGGCTGGCCCGGGCTGGGGCGACTCACGTTGTCGGCTGTGAGCAATCGGGATTACCCGCTGGTGCAGGGCTGCATTCTGGCGATCGGCGTTACTTACGTGATCGTGAACTTCTGTACCGACTCGATGTACGCTGTAGCCGATCCCCGAACGCGCCGCTAAGGAGCGAAGATGGCTCAGGTACTGTGTGGTCTCAGGAAGCTTTGTCTCTGGTCGCCGCTGTTCCTGCTTCTGACGGCGACGGCGGCTCGCGCGCAGGTGTCGGTCCCGGAGGCTCCGCCACAGGCAGCCCGGACGCAGGACTTCCGGGACGGCCATTTTGGCGTGCGTTTTCAGGTGCCGAACGGATGGAGCCTGAATCGCCGCGATGGAGAGGTCGGGACCTTCCACCTGGATGCGCGAACGGCGTCTCCTCGCGCGGAGATGCGCAGTGTGCTGGCGATCGGGTTCAATCCGTATCCGTACTCCACGTTCAGTGGCGCGCGGTTCTACTACAGCGTGGAACGTCATTCCAACGACGCAGAGTGTGCTGGACAAGCCACTGGACCGGTGACGGCGGTGCGCGAGATGCGCGACACGCAGGACATCGACGGCATGAACTTCGTCCATGGGCACGATGAGCATGGGCAGATCTGCGTCGAGGCGCGCGATGAGGTGTACACGGCCTATCGCAAGGGCTCGTGCTACCGCTTCGACCTGGCGATGAACACCTTCTGCTCGATCTCCAGTGGAGCGCAGGACCTGACCGACACGCAGTTGGAGCAGATCGATCGCCAGATGACCGACATTCTGTCCACAGTGAAGCTGGCCTGGACCAAGACCGGACCGCATCCGGTTCCGGTTCCCAAGCTGCCGCCCGTACCGGTCCGGATGCCTGCCGCGGGTACAAATCCGGTTGCAGATGCGGGTGAACGCGAGTTGAGGGACCTCAGGACCTCGCGGGACGAACTGGCAGCGTCAGCGGAATGAGCTCAGCCGACAGATGGCCTGGCTGCAGGTGCAGCAGGGCCACTGTGACGGGCAGGGAAAACCGCCGCGGACCCGCGCTGCCCGGGTTGAGGTAGAGCACCTCATTCTTCCGTTCGATCTTAGGTTTGTGGCTGTGGCCATAGATGACGGCACTGACGCCGGCGGCCTTGGGACTGATGTCGAGGTCCTGGAGCGCGTGCACCATGTACAAGAGGTGGCCCTCCAGCTCAATCATCTCGGTTGCGGCGAGGGCGGCGCAGGGGCCGCCGGTATCGACATTTCCGCGGATGGCAGTCAGGGGAGCGAGGGCTCGGAGCTGTTCCAGGATGCGTGGATCGCCGACGTCGCCGGCGTGGAGCAGGTAATCGGCGCCGCGAAGCGCGTTCACCGCCTCGGGGCGGAGGAGGCCGTGGGTGTCGGAGAGGACGCCGACGGTCATTAGCCCTGCCCGGAGCGGCTGCGGGGATCGAGCAGATCGCGGAGCCCATCGCCCAGCAGGTTGAAGGCGAGCACGCACAGCGCTACCGCAAGCGCGGGGAAGAAGACCAGGAAGGGCGATTCAAAGAGGTGCGAGCGGGCGCTGTTGAGCATCGCGCCCCAGGTCGCCGCGGGAGCCTGGACCCCGAGCCCGAGGAAGCTCAGCGTGGCTTCGGCAAGCACGGCGGCGGACATGCCGACCGCAGCCTGCACCAGCAGGGGCTGCAGCACATGAGGCAGGATGGAGCGAGTGAGCAGGCGGAGGTCGGTAGCGCCGAGAGAGCGCGCGACCTGGACGAACTCGCGCTCGCGGACCGCAGCCACCTGGGCACGCGTGAGGCGGGCGTAGCCGACCCACGTCGGTAAAGCCAGGGCGACGACCAGATCGGGCAGGGTGGGGCCGAGAAAGGCGATTACGGCGACCGCCAGCAGGATGCCAGGAAGTGCAAGGAAGGCGTTGCTAAGATAGACGTTGACGACGGTGTCGATCCAGCCCCCGTAGAAACCGGCCAGGGCGCCCAGGAGAAGGCCAAGGCTCAACGAGACGGCGACCACGGCCACGGCGACCCCGAGCGAGATCCGGGCCCCAAAGAGCACGCGAGAGAGCACGTCTCGACCGAGTTCGTCTGTGCCGCACAGGTGCGCGAGCGACGGAGGGTGCAGCCGGCGGGTGAGATCGATCTCGGCGGGATCGTACGGGGCCAGCCAGGGCGCGAGCGCCGCCAGCGCGCAGAAGATCGCAACCAGCACAACCCCCGCAAGGATCAGCGGATGGGATCGTAGTGCGTCGAGCTTACGCAATGAGCCGTCGTGAGGCGCGGGGCGGCTGCCTTCCGGGATCATCTGCGTCGAGAGGGCAACCATGGATTCATGGTAGGGGAATCCCCAGTTTGTGGTGGGAACTGCACCTCGAAGTGGGCATCCCCGCGAACACTCCCCGCCTTGACAGCGGTTTCCGCAGCAAAGACACTCGGTTCAGTTCCAGGCGAAACGCCGTGCAGTCTTGGCTCCTGTCTGGTGTTTTGTGTGTTTTTTGCCCTGGTTTTAGGGAGTTCGGATGAGTTTGCAAGGGGAACGGGCGGTAGTCTGTGGCGCCGGGGGCTTCATCGGCGGACACCTGATCAAGGGGCTGCAGGCACGGGGAGTGCAGGTGGTGCGCGCGGTGGACGTGAAGCCGCTCGAGGAGTGGTATCAGGTCACCGAGGGCGTGGAAAACCTTTGCCTGGACCTAAAGGAGAAAGACGCTTGCCTGCGGGCAGCGGAGGGCACCACGCGGGTGTACCAGCTGGCCGCCGACATGGGCGGCATGGGGTTCATCGAGAACAACAAAGCGCTGTGCATGCTGAGCGTGCTGACGAACACGCACATGCTGCTGGCGGCAAAAGAGACCGGCGTACGACGCTTCTTCTACTCCTCGTCGGCGTGCGTCTACAACGCGGAAAAGCAGACCAGCGCCCAGGTGGTGGCGCTCCGCGAATCCGACGCGTACCCGGCCCTGCCGGAGGACGGCTATGGGTGGGAGAAGCTCTTCAGCGAGCGGATGTGCCGGCACTTCGAGGAGGACTTCGGGCTGGTGTGCCGCGTCGCCCGATACCACAACGTGTACGGGCCGCATGGAACGTGGAACGGCGGCCGGGAGAAGGCGCCGGCGGCGATCTGCCGCAAAGTCATCGAGGCGAAGCTGACCGGAAAGCACGACATCACCATTTGGGGGGATGGTCAACAGACACGGTCCTTCATGTATATCGATGATTGCGTACAGGGATCGCACATGCTGATGGAGAGCAATGTCAGCGAACCGATCAACGTCGGTTCAAGCGAGCTTGTCACGATCAACCAGCTTGTCGATCTCGCAGAGGAGATCGGAGGGGTTCGGTTGAACCGACGTTACGACCTGTCTGCACCCAAGGGTGTGAACGGGCGGAACAGCGACAACACGTTGATTCTGGAGCGGCTAAGTTGGGAACCTTCGGTCAAACTGCGGGATGGGTTGGAAAAGACGTATCGTTGGATCGAAAACGAGATGAATTCCAGCCAAAACGGGAAGTAACCGCGATGGCTGGCGCGGACCGCACCCACGCGAGGATTCTGGGCATCGATTTCTTCGTGGGGACGGTTCAGGACGCCGTGGAGCGGATGCGCGCGGGCGGGCTCTTGGTGGTCCCCGCAGCCCCGGCGCTGAAGGACATGGAGACAAGCGCGAACTACCGCGAGGCGCTGATGGCTGCGGACATGGCGCTGCCGGACTCGGCGTTTATGGTGATGCTCTGGAACCGTATCGAGCATGATCGCATCCCGCGCATCTCGGGTTTGCAGTATCTGCGGGAGTTGCTGCTGCATCCGGAGGTACAACTTCCGGGGAATACGTTCTGGGTGATGGCGGGGCAGGCGAGTGCGCGGCAGAATCTGCAGTGGCTGGCGCAGGAGGGCATCGCGGTACCACCGGAGTGCAGCTATCAGGCGCCGATGTATGGTGCGCTGATCGAGGATCAGGCTCTCCTGGAGCAGTTGGAGAGGCTGCGGCCGAAGCACATCGTAGTTACGCTCGGTGGAGGCACCCAGGAACGGCTGGGGCTTTACCTGAAGCGGCACTTGAGCTACCGGCCAGCGATCCACTGCATCGGCGCGGCCATCGCCTTTCTGAGCGGCGACCAGGTGTACATTCCGGTGTGGGCGGATACCATGTACCTGGGCTGGTTCTTCCGGTCTGCTTCGGAGCCGAAGCGGTACATCCCGCGGTATTGGGACGCGCGCAAGTTATTGAAGCTCATGCTGCGGTACCGTGACCGGCTGCCGGAACTGGCATTGGAGGCGCGGCGGGTCAGGGCGCAGCCGTTGCGAGGACGCGTGTAACGGACGACGGCGCCTCGTGACCTTCGCTTCGTTGGTTGCGTGCGCATGCGACGGGATGTGAGGGAGCGATGAGAAGGGTTGCGGGGCGCGGGCAGCTTCTGTCGTTCGCGCAGCTTTCGAGAGCGGCGCAGCTTTCCGGAGCAACCGGGGTCACTGTGTTTGTGCGATCTCTCAGTCTGTTCATGGTGATCCTTCTGGCAGGTGCCGGATGCGGGGTGGCGCAGTCTCCCGGATCCGTGGCCGAGCAGTATCTGTTCCATGCAGCCAACGCAGAACGGGTCCAGCGCGGCTTGCCGCCGTTGCAGTGGGACGGCGCGCTGTACCGCGCGGCGACGTTGCACGCGCGCGAGATGGCGGAGCGAGAGTCGATCTCGCACCAGTATCCGGGCGAGGCCGATCTGCCGGACCGGGCGCAGATCGCGGGCGCGCACTTCAGCGTGGTCGCGGAGAATGTGGCCGAGGCGCCTTCGGCAGTGATCGTGCATGACGCCTGGATGAAGTCGCCGCACCACCGGGACAATCTCCTGGACCCGCGTGTCGACCGTGTTGGCATTGGCGTGCTGGTCCGGGACGGCGAGGTCTATGCGGTGGAGGACTTCGACCGCGGGGTCGCGTCGCTGTCATTTGAGGAGCAGGAGAGTGCCGTCGCGGACATGCTTTCGAGCACGCCGGGCCTGTCTATCCAGATCGCGGACGAGGCGGCACGACGGACCTGCGCCATGGAGGAGGGGTATGCGGGGGGACGGCGGCCCTGGTTTGTGATGCGATTCAGCACGGGCGAGCTGGATGTCCTGCCGGAGCAGTTAAAGGCGCGGCTGGCGTCGGGCAAGTTCCACGAGGCGACGATCGGGGCATGTGCCATCCATGGCGCGCAGCCGTTTTCAAGCTATAACCTCGCCGTGTTGTTGTTCCCGTAGCTTGCCCTTTGGGCGCTCCCGACGGCACCGGGACCTTGCTGCGTTTTCGAGTGTTGACCAAGACGCGTTTTTGAGGGTGACTAACCGCGGATGGGTGTGTGCAGGGTCCTCTGCCCAGCTTTGCTTCACTGCAGACGGAGCTCGGTGAGGCTGCTGGTCGTGGGGGTATCGATGAAGCGTCGGGAGATGCGCATGCACCCCCAGATCCACGCATAGTAGGCGGCCAGGATCAGGAACCGATACCAACCATGGACAGCCTCCGCCAACGTAAGGACGGCACACAAGGTCAGCAAGGCGAGCAGCCATTGCCAGGAACTCTGCTTCGGCGGCATGTCCTGCGGTCTGGCCGGAAACAGGCGAAGGCCGACCCGGTACTGCGCGAGCGCTTCATTCTGCTGCTCAGGTGAGGACTCCTCAAAGGAGAGCCCGTACTGGTACTCAGTCCACTCATCCAGACTGCGGACCTGAACGTATTTCGTGCCGAAGCCGAGAAGCCGGCCAGACTGGGGGCGAGCGTTGAGCGCATAGGCAGACCCCGAAAAGAGTGCTGCCAGGCCCGCCAGGGACAACATCGTTGGGGAGGATCGACCGCCGAACAGCAAGCACCAGGCGGTCGCGAGAAAAGCGGCTCCGATCCCAGCAGCAAGGAGCGTGCTGTTGCGAATCCATGTCGGCCTGAGAGGTGCGGGAGTTCCGTTGCGCGTTGCCATGGCGAACCTCACCAGTGAGACGTTGGAAGGGCACCGGATGGACTCGCTGCTATCTCTAGGGTTTCATGGCCAGGATCAAGTCGCCCGCGACGGGCGGCTTTGCCTGGGACGCCTTGGACGCAACCGCATCGATCAACGCCCGGCACTCGATCTCCCCGGTTGCGAGCAGTTCACGGAAGGAACGGATGCGCGACATGAACCACAGCATGCCCGCCACGCTGCATATCGGGCCGGCCTTGAGCCACCGTTTTCCAGGAGGGTAGATCGGGTACCCGAGGCGCTGAAGCAGGGTGTAGCTCTCCTGCACACCTCGCGCCACGACCATGGAGCTTTGCCAAGAGGCCCCGCCACCGCGGCGCGAGCCTGCTACCGAGACACTCTCAAACGCGATGCATAGCGGGACGTGGCACCGAAGCCAGAGCAGCATCCTGGGCTCAAAGACGGCCGGCAGGCCAGCGCGAGTGAACACCTCTACCGAGCCCTGATCGTCCATCTTGCTCTTCTGACCGGCGCTTCCAACCCTGGCACGGAGCCTGCCCTCCTTGTCGATGAACACCTGTACGAACGGCATGCCGAACGAGCAGCGTGTCGCCCCGACGTACGAAGCCGTTCCGGATCGAAGGTGTTGAACATGAACTGAATCTTCTTGGCTGCACTGCGGCGCAGTACCGGCAGCATGGCATCGACCTGGTGATCGAGCAGCGTCACAACGACGAGATCATAGGGAAGAGCCTCATCCAACGCATCGCTGACGCGCATAGCAGCATGCTCCCCTTGTTCGTCGATGACCCCCCGGTCGCGCTGCAGTTGTTGCAGCCGAAGCGAACCCGGGCGGGCGATGGCCGTTACGTCGTGGTGACCGACACTCGCCAGATGGAATGCAAACGCGCTGCCAATGCTACCTACACCGACGACAGCGATCTGCAAAGGTTGGAATGAAGACATACGGGCTCCTAATCGGTGGATCTTGCGTTACCGGCCCGAATGAGGGACAAAGCAAATAGTCTGTCAGAAACTAAGGAGTCGTCTGCTTGCCTCCACAAAACACTTCTCGTTTGACCTTCCGAAGCTGGACTGACCAGGACGCGGCGCTTGCACAAGCCCTGTGGTGCGATCCAGAGGTGACGTTCTTCTTCGGCGGCGCGATGACTCTGGAAGAAGCACAGGAACGTTTACGCACGGAGTGTGATCGTGAGACCACTTTTGGCATTCAGTACTGGCCCATGTTCCTGCGCGAAGGCGGCGAGTTCGCCGGATGTGCCGGTCTAAGACCGTGGTCGATGGACTCCAGCATCATCGAAACAGGAGTCCACCTGATGCGTCCGGTGTGGGGACTGCGACTGGGCGAGGAAGCGTTGCGTGCCGTGCTCGCGTTTGGGTTCGGGTCGCTTCACCTCCCCAAGATCGTTGCCGGGTACGGGAGAAGGCACAGCAACTCTCAAAGGATGCTGGAGCGAGTTGGATTCAAGTACACACACGATATTCTCTGGGGCCCTAAAAAGATTGACGTTTGTATGTGGGCGATCGACGCGGAAGGGTGGCGCGCGCAGGAGCAGTCCTCATGAGCGCCGTTGCTGCCATCCATCGCGACCTGGGGTTGATGCGAGATCGCCCATGCGCTCCGGCGTCCCCGTTGATCTCTGCTCACATGCATCGCTCAGCGGATTTCTCCCGCTACACGAGCCGGGCGTACAGAAAGGAGTAGTTCCATGACACACGCCGTGTTCTTTTTCGCCATTCTTTTCGTCGGCATCGTTGCTGGCCTCCTCTTCGGTACGGCGATCGAGCAACAGCAACTTTCGGCGTTGGACGCGCAAGGCTGGGTCACAGCACGGCACAGTATCGACGCTGTGTTCAGCAAACTGCTGCCCTGGGTGTGGAACACGACTCTCGTGCTGCTGTTTGCGTCGGCCTACCTGACCCACGGCAGCGACCGCCTCTGGTTCCTGGCCTCAGGGCTTCTTCTGCTCGGTGGCATCGTCGTTACGCTGGTGTTCGAGGTGCCGATCAACAAGCAGATAGCCGCATGGACACCTTCCACCATGCCGTCGAACTGGACCAGCCTCCGAGACCGCTGGGTCCGGTTCCACTGGCTGCGCACGGTAGCGGGTGTTGTCGCGTTTGTGTGTGCGCTGATTCCGTTGGTGTACTCGTAACGAGGGTCAGCCTGCGGGCACTGACCGGCAGGTGATCGGAGGCGGACTGCTCCTTTGCGGTACCTAGATTCACCGCATCTGCACTGCCAAGCAATCGAGGCTACGACGAGTCCGCTGTTGGTCCTCGGGCGTGCTTTGACCCGGGGTGACGGGGTTTGCTATAAACGTGAGGTGCGGCTGTTCTGGCTGCGCGCTTCCGGTCGATCCTGAGTAGCTCAATGGCAGAGCATTCGGCTGTTAACCGAAGGGTTGTAGGTTCGAGTCCTACCTCAGGAGCCACTTCTTAGTGGAACTGAAGCCCATCGATCGGAATGCTCCCGCCCCGCTTTGGGGAACACTCTTTGAGGATCCTAGGATGGCGTTGCGTTGGAGCCTTCACGGCCCTGCGATCGATGCAAAACGAAGCAGCGCCTGACTTCGCTTTGGAGAGCCGCATCATCGTGCGTCGCCCAAGCGAAGTTCAGTGTGCCGAGTGCCACGGCCAACCGGCTAGGGAGCTAGCCTTCGAACTAACGGTAGTGGTGCAATTTGAGGATCTACTTACCTCATCCGCCATCGGTATTCCGCTTCTGCGATGAATCAGAGGTGGGATAGCTCCTCACGACGCCAAGAGGTGTCAGGAGGGCTCTTGGGGAAGACTTCTGGTATGCTGGCCAGCAAATCACCGCTGTATCTCACGAGGGCACCATGGTGTACCGTCGTTTTCCCGGATTTGTTCTATCCACGTGTATTTCCCTGGCTGTGTTCTCTAGCGTGGGCTGCGATGAGATGGCGAAACAGGCTGAAGCTGAAGCCTACAAACAAGCCATCGTGCGGGTCTACCACGATCTAAACCTTGTGGGCAATGAGGCGACGGACGATCACATGGCGAGGATGCATTCCATTGACCTGTCCGGATGCCCGGGAGACTTCCGGCTCTCCTATGCGCACTACATGGACGCTTGGGGGGAACGGGTTGCGGTTCATAAGGCTGCCGTCAAAAACTCCGATGACGCTCTACCATCTGCCGGGGCAGAATTGTTAGCTCGTGCGTTCGGTGTTGACAGCGCACAGCCTTGGCAGGAGCATCAGCAAGCGGCTTCGCAAATTGAGGCTTATTCCAATCGTGCCGAGTCCGATCTCACCGTAACTGCGAATGAGATGAATGACCTTGCGATCAAGTACGGTGTAAGCCTGCACTGAGGCCCAGACGGACCTGAGACGCTTGAGCGGCGAACGGCTGACGTCCTGAGTGTCGGTCGCAGGACCGCGCGACCTGGGAGTTTCGGGTGCAGTACCGCTCGCCTAGGTGGATTACACCGTGGAAGGAGCTGCTGAAGGTGTGGTCCAGATGTTTCGCAGACTGATATGGTCGATGCGCAGCATAGAGAAATGTTCAGGCGATTGTTGATGAAGACCAGCCTATCCCACCTGGCGAGTGCCAGCGCGAGCGTCGGGATGAACCTCTCTCAGGTACAGAGACTGATTCCGCGGCTCCCCTCAACGTGGCCAAGCGTAGCATGGGACAGATGATTCAGTTGTTGGGTGTCTTACAGAGACTACTTGTCGACGGGATGCTGGCGGCGCAGATGTCCTTCTGCCGTATACCGAAGATATGTTCGAGCCAACATGCCTTCGGAATAAGAGTATCGCAGGCGACATAACCATCTCTGTTCCGGGCTGACCATAGTACTTGATGCATGCCGGCTGTTAACCGAAGGGTTGTAGGTTCGAGTCCTACCTCAGGAGCCATCTCCTTTTCCGGAAGCTTTCCCGCATCCAAGTGCTTGCCCTCCGTGGCAGACTCATCGTGTTGAGGCAGGCATGCAAGTTGTGATCTTCGGCCTGACGGTCTCCTCGTCCTGGGGAAACGGTCATGCCACGCTTTGGCGATCGCTGATCAGCGCGATGCTGCGACGGGGGTACAAGGTCACATTTTTCGAGAAGGATGTGCCGTACTACGCGAGCACTCGGGATCTCTGGTCGTTGCCTCCGGGCGGAACGCTGCGGCTGTATGCCTCGCTCGGGGAGATTGGACCGGAGGTGCAGGCAGCGCTGCGCGGAGCGGATCTGGCGCTGGTGACGAGCTACTGCCCGGATGGGCCGGAGGCCTCCCGGCTGGTGCTGGAGAGCGCGGCGGGGGTGCGCGCGTTTTATGACATGGACACCCCGGTGACGCTGGATGCGCTGCGGACCGGAGCGAAGGTGAGCTATTTGCCCCCAGACGGGCTGGGCGCGTTCGACCTGGTGCTGAGCTATACCGGCGGACGTGCGCTGGAGGAGCTGCGGACGCGGCTGGGCGCGCGGGCCGTAGCGCCGCTTTATGGTTCGGTGGACCCGGAGACGCACCGTCCCGTGCCGCCGGTGGAGAGCTTTCGGGCCGAGCTGTCGTACCTGGGAACCTATGCGGAGGACCGGCAAGCCGCGCTGGAGCGGCTGTTTCTGGAGCCGGCGCGGCGCCGGCCCGGCGGACGCTACCTGATCGGCGGGGCGCAGTATCCGGAGAGCTTTCCCTGGACGGAGAACATCTTCTTCACCGGGCACCTGGAGCCGGCGCAGCATCCGGCGTTCTTCTGCTCCGGGCGCGCGACCTTGAATGTGACGCGGCGGGCCATGGCCGAGTACGGTTACTGTCCCTCGGGCCGTCTGTTTGAGGCCGCGGCGTGTGGAGTGCCGCTGTTGAGCGACGGTTGGGAGGGTTTGGACGAGTTCTTCACAGCCGGGCGCGAGATCCTGCGCGTGAACACGGCTGAGGACGTGCTGAACGCGATATGCTTGTCCGACGCGGAGCTGCGCCGGGTGGCCGAGGCGGCACGGGAGCGGGTGCTTCGGGAGCATACGGCGGATTGCCGGGTGCTTGATCTGGAGCGCGCCCTCGACGGGCTGCCGGGCAGGAGTGCGATTTCGGTGGCGAAAGCGTAGCAGAGGAGACGACGAGGGAGGATGTGGGGGATTATTCCAGCGGCAGGCGCAGGCAGCCGCATCCAGCCGTTGGCGTTCTCCAAGGAGCTTCTGCCGGTAGGCAGCCGGGTCGAGGGCGGCGATGAGCGGCCCCGGGCGGTAAGCGAGTACCTGGTGGAACGCATGATTATGGGCGGTGCGGACAAGCTCTGCTTCGTGATTTCGCCCGGAAAGACGGACATCCTGGAGTATTACGGGTCGCGGCTCTGGGGCGCGGATATCGCCTATGTGGTGCAGCCGCAGCCGGGTGGGCTGTGCGATGCGATCTTTCGGGCGCTGCCGTTGATTCCACGCGAAGAGAGCGTGGTAATCGGGCTGCCCGACACTGTGTGGTCACCGGAGAACGGCCTCCAGGCGTTACCCGAAGACCAGCTTTCGTTTCTGCTGTTTCCAGTGGATCGGCCGGAACTCTTCGATGCGGTGGTGACCGACGAGCGGGGCGTGGTGCAGCAGATCCAGGTAAAGCGAAAGGGTGCGGAGTCGCGCTGGATCTGGGGGGCGATCAAGATGCCCGGGCGGGTGCTGCATGAGCTCCATGCCCTGTGGTGCCGGCCCGAGCGCCGGGACGAGTACATGGGCACCTTGGTGAACGCCTGGCTGGCCGAAGGGGGCCGAGCGGTGGGCGTGCGCGCCGGGCAGGGTTATGTGGACGTGGGCACGCTGCACGGGTACCGTGCCGCGATCCGGCTGCTGGAGCAGGGAATCTGGCCGGACCCGGAGCAGACCGGAGCAGAGAAGATGAATGCAGGGGAGACGACCGAAGAGCATGACCGAGACGCAACCGCTACACGCTGAGGCCGCCGACCAGACCGGGGCTGCGTCGCTTACCGACGCCGAACTGCAGGAGAGGATCCAGGCGCTGGGTCCCTGGTTTCACAACTTGCGGCTGCGCGGCATCGAGACGGCGCCGGAGCACTTCCTGGGAAACTATCCGGAGGTAAAGTTTGCGCACTTCCGCGACGCGCTGCCGGCAGATCTGACCGGCAAGAGTGTGCTGGATATCGGGTGCAACGGCGGGTTTTATTCCTTTGAGATGAAGCGGCGCGGGGCGACGCGCGTGGTCGGGATCGACACCGATGAGCACTACCTCAGGCAGGCACGGTTTGCCGCCGAGGTGCTGGAGCTGGAGGTCGAGTTTCGGCAGATGGCCGTGTGGGAGGTCGCGAGACTGGGTGAGCGGTTCGACCTGGTGATCTTTATGGGCGTGCTGTACCACCTGCGGCATCCGCTGCTGGCGCTGGACCTGATCCACGAGCATGTGGCCAAGGATCTGCTGCTGTTCCAAAGCATGCAGCGGGGCAGCCGCGAGATCGTCGAGGTCACGGAGGACTACGAGTTCAATGCGCCGGCACCGTTCGACGAGCCGGGCTACCCGAAGATGCACTTCATCGAACGCCGCTACTCGCACGACGAGACGAACTGGTGGGTGCCGAACCGCGCGTGTACCGAGGCGATGCTGCGCTCGGCGGGGTTTGCAATCGAGGCACAACCCGAGGACGAGGTGTACGTGTGTCGCTGGCAAGCCATCGAGGTGCCGCCGGACGGCCCGCACGCGGTGTATCCCGCGGCAACGGCCGATCGGAGTGCTGGGGCGCCGTGACCGGGGTTTCGGCGACGGACGGCGCGGGGATGAGCCGGGCCGAGGCGTTGGTTCAGCAGGGCGAGGCGGCGCTGGCCGATGAGGAGTTCGCGCTGGCGCTGCGGCTGCTTCACGAGGCGGAACGGGCCGGCGCGGAGCCGGACCGCTGCAGCGGTAATCGCTGGCTGGCGGAGATGCTGTGCGGGAACTTCGAGGCGGCGTGGCAGGAGAGCGATGCGATCCGCGGCCGCGGCGCGCCCGATCCGCACCGCTTCTGGCAGGGCGAGGAGCTTCGGGGCAAGCGGGTGATCCTGCGCAGCCTGCATGGATTCGGGGATGCGGTACAGATGTTCCGCTTTCTGCCCCGGCTGCAGCGAATGGCGGCACACCTGATCGTGGAGGTGCCGCCCCGCCTCCGGGAGCTCGCGCCGTGCTTCGACGGCATGGGCGAGGTGATTACCTGGGGCAAGGATGCTCCGGTGCGACCGCCCGACTGGGAGGTGCAGGCGGAGGCGATGGAGCTGCCCTACCTGCTGCGGGTGCGGGCGCCGGAGGATCTTCGCCCGACCTCGGGGTATCTGCGCTTGCCCGAGGCTGTGCGGGCGGAGGCGACGACGGTGCTTGGGCGCAGGTCGCGGCCTCGGGTGGGCGTGGTGTGGACGGCGGGGCACTGGAATCCGGCGCGATCGGTGCCGGGGGAGCTGGTAGCCGGCTTGACGAAGATCGGAGGGCTGGAGTTCTGGAGCCTGGAAGCGCGTGCGACCGCGGCGCCTCCCGGAGGGCCATGGCGGGATGTGTACGAGGTGGGCGATGGCATCCTGCGACTCGCGGCCGTGGTGGAGCTGATGGACCTGGTCATCACGGTGGATACGTTGGCGGCTCACCTGGCGGGAGCGCTTGGGCGCCCGTGCTGGGTCTTGTTGCAGCATCGCGCCGACTGGCGATGGATGTCCGGCCGCGCGGACTCGCCGTGGTACCCGTCGCTGCGACTGCTACGGCAGCCTGCGCCGGGAGATTGGGCGGGATTGCTCGGGCAGGTGCGGCGGGCGCTGCAGGTGTGGGCGGCTGAGCCTGCGCAGAGTTGACAGCTGCTAGCCTGAAAGGGATGACTCTGGAACCGAAGCTTTCGCGTCCCTGGGACGCCTTTGATGGATACCTGTTCGATATAGACGGAACTCTGCTGAACTGCCAGGATGCGGTGCACTACTTTGCATTTTGCGATGCGCTCAGTGCCGTGGCGGGAAAACCGCTGAACCTGGACGGTGTGGTGACCCATGGGAACACGGACCAGGGCATTCTGCGGGATGCGTTTCTGCGGGGCGGGGTCGAGGAGAAGTCGTGGCGGGCGCGCCTGGCCGAAATCCGTGCAGCCATGGGGGCGCAGGTCGAAGCGAACCGTGGGCAGTTGCGGATGAACGTGCTGCCGGGCGCGCGGGAGATGCTTACCCACCTGCGGCAGCGGGGGGCAGTGCTGAGTACGGCAACGGGGAACTTCGCGCGGATCGGCGAGGCCAAGCTGCAGGAGTGTGGGCTGCGGGACTTCTTCGATCTGGGCGGGTGGAGCGATGGGTGCGAGACGCGTGCGGAGGTCTTCCGCCGGGCGCTCGCGGCGGTGCGCGCGCGGGTTGGGGCCTCGGGGGCGGTCTGTGTGGTGGGGGACACGCCCGCCGATGTGCAGGCGGCGCATGCAAATGGGTTGGAGGTGATCGCGGTGGCTACCGGGATTTACTCCGTGGAGCAGTTGAAGGCGGAGGGACCGGAGTTGTTGGTCGCGTCATTGCGCGAGCTGGTGGGGGAGGCTGGCGCGAATGAAACGCGCGACACCTCTGCCGCTGGTGTCTTTGCCTGAACCCTTCCGAAAGAGGCCCAGCAACGCCCTTGGTGGGACGTGTTTGTGCCAGCTAAGTTGCCCCCCGGAGGTCGGCTATCGCCCTAGGGGAGAGCTGCCGGCCCTCTTCCGCAGGTTTCCACGATGTGCTCGAACTGTTCGGCGCGATGCGTGGAGGTGTGTTCGGCGAGGATGCGGTCGCGGGCTCGTTGGCCCATGGCGCGGCGGTCGGCGTCGGGAAGATCGCGGACGCTCTCGGTAACCTCGACGGCGCGTTCCGGCAGCAGGATCTCTGAGCCGGGGGGGAGGCAATCTGCC
>CAXTWN010000087.1:0-4329 GCA_964248055.1 uncultured Acidobacteriaceae bacterium
CTCCGCCAGCACCTACACGACGCTCGGCATCGACATCGATCTCTTCACACCCATCTCCGCCGGCAGCCGCATCGCAGGCTGGAGCGCTCACGTCATCGAGCAGCACGACGACAACCGCCTCATCCGCCCCCGCGCCGACTACACCGGCCCCGCCTACCCCGCGCCCTACGTCCCGATAGAAGTCCGGCGCTAACCACTGACCAAGACACTGCCGGCGTCCACCCCAAAAAGCTTTTCTTCCTGACCCGGAGCGAAGCCGAAGGGGAAGGACCTGCTTTCTCAAGAGCAGGTCCAGATCCTCACACAAAAGCACGACCGCGTCCTCCGCGAACACCGCGTTTGCAGTTCGGAACGCCGCCTACTTCGATCCCGGCGGCACCATCCCGTTCATCCGCAGATACTCCACCATCTGCCCATAATGGTCGTTGCCGTGCGCCACGGCGAACGCCGCAATCGTCACCCGCGTGCTGAAGCCGTCCACCGGCTTGATCGCCACGAACGCGTTCTCCGGCGTGATCGTCGCCACGCACCTGTGCGCGTACGCAAACGAGCCCTGCAGCGCCGCCAGGATCTCATCCTTGCTCTTGAGATTGCCGATGGCCTGCACATCCCGATCCGGCTTGGCGCCGCACCAGCCCGCGAAGAAGAAGTAGTTTGCCTGCGCCAGATGGGTCACCTGCCCCCCAAAGCTCCGCACACCATCGAACTTCTCCGCACCGCCCGGAGCGAACAGCGCTTGCGACGGCGCAAAGCCGTACCTCTCCGCCGGCATCTCCTTCGCGACGCCGGTCACCTCATACTCCAGCATCCCAAGCATGCTATCGAGGGCCTCCGCCGGCTTCTCGACCGTGCCCACCGGTGGCGCCGGCGGCGGCCCCGACATCTGCGCCGGCAGCGCTCCGCCCATCAGCATGGCCACACCCAACACCAGACACTGTTTCACCACGTGCTCACCTCGTTCTGTTTGCGTTCTGTCGCAAGCGCTCCCAGCCTACCAGACGCCGGCGCGCGCCCGGTGGCCCGGAGTACGCTTGATCCTATGCGGATCTACCTTGACGCCAACGCGACTACCCCCGTGCTGCCCGAGGTCCTCGCCGCCATGCAGCCCTTCTGGGCCGAGAGGTTCGGCAATCCCAGCTCCGCCCACGCCGGCGGCCAGGGCACCCGCGCCGCCGTGGAGCGCGCCCGCAGCGCCCTCGCCGCGCTGCTCGGCTGCACGCCACGCGAGATCGTCTTCACCTCCGGTGGCACTGAGGGCGACAACCTCGCCCTCGCCGGCGTCCTTCTGCCCTTGTTCGACCGCCATGAGCCCGGATGCCCCAGTGGGCGGTCTTTGCTCGCGGGGGCAGAGCCCGCACACCTCATCACCTCCGCCATCGAGCATCACGCCGTCCTCTTCACGGCCGAAGCCCTCGAACGGCGCGGCGTGGAGGTCACCTATCTGCAGCCGGACCGGGACTGCCTGATCTCACCCGAGGCCCTCGAAGCCGCGCTCCGCCCTCACACGCGCCTGGTCTCGGTCATGCTCGCCAACAACGAGACCGGCGCAGTCCAGCCCGTCGGCAAGCTCGCCCGCATCACCAAAGCGCACGGCGCGCTCTTCCATACCGACGCGGTGCAAGCGGCCGGCAAGCTCCCCATCGACCTTGCGGGCGAGTTCAAGAACGTCGATCTGCTCACCCTATCTGGCCACAAGATGTACGCGCCCCAGGGCACAGGTGCGCTCTTCGTGCGTAAGGGCATTCAGCTGCAGCCTCTTCTCCACGGCGGCCCGCAGGAACGGCAACGTCGCGCCGGCACGGAGAATGTGCCCGGCATTGTGGGCCTTGGCTGCGCCGCCGACCTCGCCCGCGCCTGGCTCGCCAGCGACGGCCCCCGCGATCTGCAAAGCCTCCGCGACCGCCTGGAGCAGACCCTGCTCAGGAGCCTTCCCGGCACCGCCGTCAACGCCGCCCACGCTTCCCGCATGAGCAACACCACCAACCTCCGCTTCGAAGGCGTCGACGCCGAGCGCCTGCTGATCGCGCTGGACCTGCAGGGCCTCAGCGCCAGCTTCGGCGCGGCCTGTCAGTCCGGCGCCACGGAGCCCTCGCACGTGCTCCTCGCCATGGGCCTCACGCCCGCGGAGGCCCGCAGCAGCCTCCGCCTTTCGATCTCCCGCCTCACGACCCGGCAGGAGATCGACCGCACCCTCGAGATCCTCCCCACCGCGGTGCAAAGAATGCGCGCTCTCGCGCGAAACAACAAAGCCGTCCTCCAGGACAGCCTTGTCGCCCGCTGAAGCGCAGCTCTCACGCTGCAGTCCGCCGCGTTCCACCGCGTACACCGCGTTTGCAGTTGGTCCGCCGTTGGCCAAGATCCTGCCCCGACACAAATCGCCTTACAAGTACCAGGGAATATTCACCACAATGATCCGCTGATTGCCCCGCAGCAGCAGCAGCAGCTTCAACAGCTGCACGCGCTGGTTATGCAACAGGTTCTCCCACCAGTGCCGCACCACCAGCTCCGGCAGAAGCACAGCGACCTTGCGCCCTGGGTTCGCGTCCTCAAGCTGCAGAATGTAGTCCATCAAGGGGGTCAGAATGGTGCGAAAACTGCTCTCCACACGCACCAGTTCCGGAGCCGGCATCCCGTACTCGCGGATGGGCGCCATGACCATCCGTTCCCAGACATCCCCGAAGTCCTCGTCCTGGTCGTTCTGCACGTTGACGACCTTGACCTCTTTGCTCATCAGCAGGCCAAAGCGAACGGCCTTCTCGCTGATCTTGTCCCATCGGGCGATCGGGATGACCACCAGCGGCTGCTCCAACCCACTCAGCCGCAGGGGACTCGGATCCGCCGTCTCCAGCTTCACCCGGGTGTAGTGCCGCTTGACCCCATACATGGTCGCGATGATCAGCGGCACAAGGATTGCCGTGATCCACGCGCCCGAGGTGAACTTCGCGATCAGCACCACCACGAGCGTGATGCCGGTCGCCACCGCGCCCAGGCCGTTCAGAAACATCTTGATTTGCCAGTGCGGCTGATCCTTGCAGCTCAGCCAGTGCTTCACCATGCCGGCCTGGCTCAACGTAAACGCCAGAAACGCGCCAATCGCATACAGCGGGATCAAACGGTCCGTAACGCCTTCAAAGATGATGAGCAACAGCGCCGTGAAGCCGGTCAGCGCATAAATGCCATGCGAAAACAGCAGCCGCCGCCCGCGCAGCAGAAACACATGCGGGAAGTAGTCCCGCAGCGCGATGGCACGCGCGGTGCGTGGAAAATCCGCAAACGCGGTATTGGCGCTGAAGGCCAGGGCGGCCAGCGTGGCGCCCATGGTAAGAAAGTAGAAGAACCCGCGCCCGAACACCGCGGCCACCTGGATGGAAAGCACCGTCTGGTAGTGCGGATCGCTCGGGTCCATCGCCGTGATCCTGTACGCCTTGGCCACATAGGAAAGGCCGGCGAGCAGCACGATCAGGATGGCAATGATCACGGTAAGCGCCTGATTCGCCTTATGCGAGCGCGGCTCCTTGAAGGCGGTTACGCCGTTGGACACAGCCTCCACCCCGGTCATCGCCGCACAGCCGCTGGCAAACGCCTTCAACAGCAGCCAGACCGTCAGGTACTGCATCGTCGCCGGGATAGGCGGCGGCGGTGCGGCCACCGCGACCGGATGTCCATGGGCTGCCACGCTGTGCCAGATCCCGACCACCACCGTGGACAGGAGCGTGCCGACGAACAGAAACGTCGGCAGCATGAAGACAAAGCCCGACTCCTTCACCCCGCGCAGGTTCACCACCACGATGATCGCCAGGATCAGCATGCAGATCCCGATCAGGTGAGGTTGCAGCTTGGGAAAGGCGCTGACCAGCGCCTCCGCGCCGCCCGAGATACCCACCGCTGCGGTCAGGATGTAATCGATCATCAGCGCCGCCGCCGCCAGCAGGCCAGCGCCATCGCCGAGATTTTCGCTCGCGACGGTGAACGACCCGCCGCCGTTCGGGTACGCCTCAATCGTCTGCCGATAGCTGAAATACAGGATCGTCAGCAGGGTCAGGATCGCCGTGAAGATCGGGATGAGGTGCATCTGCACGCCCGCCACACCCAGCGGGATCAGCAGCACCATGGCCTGTTCCGGCCCGTACGCCGCGCTTGTCAGCCCGTCTAACCCGAAGATCGGGATTCCTGCCGCTACACCAATGTGTTCGTGAGCCGCGTCGCTGGTCGCGAGCGGCTTTCCGAACAATACATCAAAGAAACGCATGGCCACCTTGGTCCCCGGACGCACGTTTCGCGCACCGTGACTATCCTACCGTGCCGTCCGTGTAAAAGGTCGTAAAGACG
>CAXTWN010000087.1:4339-14817 GCA_964248055.1 uncultured Acidobacteriaceae bacterium
GCGCCACGCTCCGGTTGGCCGCCGGTCACCGCAGGTGCGGGGCTCCCTTGCTGAACGTCCCCGGCGGCGACAGCGTCTTGCGCACCGGTGGCGCGGTCAGATCCCTTCTGCCACCGGAGAAGATCGACGCACTCTGCGAGATGATGTAGTCCGCCGTGCGCGCGGCCAACGCCTGAATCGTCAGCCCCGGGTTGGCCGAGCCCTGCGTCGGCATCACCGACCCATCCATGACGAACAGGTTGTCCACATCCCAGGTGCGCCCAAACTTGTCGCACACCCCCTGCTCGCCGGAGGCACTCATGCGCGCGCCGCCCACCAGGTGCGCGTAGCGCGACTCCTGCACCACCTCTTTGGCGCCCGCCGCCCACATCACGTCCATGGTCTTGTTCTTGCCGAACTCGATCAGCTTCTTGTCGTTCTCATGCAGCGCGAACGTTACCTGCGCTACCGGCAGACCGAAGCGATCCTTGGCGTCCTGCCGCCCGTCTTTGCCGTCGGCAAGCGCCACCGTGTTGTCCTCCCATGGCAGGATCTCGCCCAGCAGCCCCAGCGCGCACCAGTGGTTGTAGTCCATCATGTTGCGCCGCATGCCCCAGCCCCAGACGCCCTTGGCGGCCATCATCTGCTTGGCAAAGGCCACCGGCAACGGTCCCACGGTCTGGATTGCAAACCCCCGCGCAAAGTCGCGCTTCGGATCGGTCTCATAGAACTCCTCCGTCAGCGCGTGGGCGGGCGGCGCCTTGTACATCCGCACCAGCTCGTCAAACCGGCCCATGATCACGTTGCCGGCCTGCGCCATCAGGTACTTGCCCAGGGTGCGCGACGAGTTCGCCAGCCCATGCTCATGGCCAGGACATGCGGAGTTCAACAGCAGCCGCGGCGTCTCGATCGCATACCCACACACGATCACCACACGCGCGCGCTGAAAGTGCTCGTTGCCCTCCTCGTCGAAGTAGAAGATGCCGTCTGTGCGCCCATCCTTGCCCATCGACACCCGCGACACCATGCAGTTGTCCCGGATCTCCGCCCCATGCTTGAGGCCGTCCGGCACATGGGTGATCAGCGTCGAGGCCTTCGCGCCCACCTTGCAGCCCTGAATGCAGAACCCGCGATAGATGCAGTGCGGCCGGTCACCATGGGACGCTGAAAGAATCGCCACCGGCCCGCCCGCGCTGACGGGAATGCCCAGCTTCGTGCAGCCTTTGATGAGCACATCGCCCACACCGCCCATGGGGTGCGGCGCATACGGATGACCGTGCGGCTTGCCCCACGGATAGTACGCCGGTCCCGCCACCGGAATCTCCTGCTCCAGCAGCTCGTAGTACGGCTCGATGTCCGCATAGTCGATGGGCCAGTCCGCGCCTACACCGTCCTGCGTGTACACCTCAAAATCGGAGGGATGAAACCGGGGCGTGAACGCGGCCCAGTGCACCGATCCGCCGCCCACGCCACGCCCGCTGTTGTTCGAGCCCAGCGCCAGCGGCTGCTCGCCGCCGGTGATCCTCAGATCATTCCAGTACAGCTTGTGCGAGCCTGCCTCATCGGAGACCCAGTCGCGCTCCGTGTCCCAGAACGGCCCCGCCTCAAAGCCGACCACCTTGAAGCCCGCGCGCGCCAGCCGCTGCAGCAGCACCCCGCCCGCCGAGCCCACGCCCACAATCGCAAAGTCGATCAGGTCCGCGTCTTTGAACTTGCGCGGCGGCACCGTGATCTGCTGCAGGGGCCCCAGCCAATGCTTGTCGTCCTTGGGCTTCTTAAACGCTCCACCTACAGGCGCATTGCGTGACTGCTTGTGATCAAACCAGCTCAATGAGTGCCTCCCTGGCCATGATGCGTCTGATCTTCGGCGCCCGCGCCATGCGGCTCCTCGGCGTTGGAGAGCGTGTCCGCCGGCGCCTCCCACGCGTAACGCAGCTCATCCACCTCCCACGGCTCAGGCTCACCCTCCTCCAGCCGCATATAGCCACGCGGGTACGCCGGCCCGCCATACCCGATCTCGTCCCACGCCCACGGGTGCGCGTAGTACACCGTGCACACATCCGAGACCAGCAGCGTCCAGAAGCGCTCCACGTTCATCTTCTTCCACTCATCCTCGGCCGCCAGCGGCTTTGCATCGTGAATGGACCTCAGGATCAGCTCCTGCTGCATGGTGTCCAGCTCATCGAACCGGTCGCCATGCAGCGTCTGCGCCATCTTTTCGAACGCGCGAACGGCGATGCGATACGCCTCCTGATCGCTGGGCATGTCCTCATAGCGGTAGCCCTCAATGCGGCCCTCAAACAGGCGCTCATCCAGGTCGGGCAGGATGGGGATGCGGCGCTCCGGCGTGCGATCCTCCTGCGGCAACACGCGATCGATCACCGCCTCCAGGGTGCGCGCCTCCTCCGGCGAGAAAAAGCGGATCGGCTTCGCCTTGGTCGCGCGCTCCACCACCAGCGTGCGAGTGGCCTCATCCCAGTACTTCTGTTGACTCAACGTGCTGTACCCGGGATAGTACCCAGGCTGCTCGCGCGGCGGGAGCGCCGCGCCGGTCTGCGGATCCGTCAGTGGTTGACGGATCGCCGGTTTCTTCAACAGCACCTCTGCCATGCCTACTCCCTTTCGCGGCGCATCAGGTACGCCATCATGCCCAGGAAACCGCAGGCCGCAAACAGCATCGGCGCAAAGATCGGCGGCCCGTACAACGTGTTGTAAAGCGGCTTCTTCTTGCCACCCGGCCGCAGATAGATCCCGCGCACATGAAAGACGCTGCCCACCATGCCGTTCAACATGGCAAGGCCCGACATCACCGGCAGCAGCGTGTTCGCCACGCGCTTGCTCTTCAGAGACCACAACGCCGCCCCCGCCAGCAACGGCGTCATCACGATGGGCGACCACTGAATCTTGAGCTTGAAGTTGTCCTTGTAGTGCGAATACCAGCTCTCCCCACCGGAGGCCAGCGTGCCGATCGCCGTCACCACGCACAGGTGCTTCTGAAACCGCCCCATGCGGATGTCATCCCGGAAGTCCGGCTTGCGCAGCCTCGTCCCCATCTCGATGACCTTGGACCGCGCCCCAAGATCCTCCTCGCGCTGCAGGTACGACGCGATTACGCCCAGGTACGCACTGGTCCCAAACAGCAGCGGCGCAAACACCGGCGGCCCCATCACCAGGTTAATGATCGGCATGCGCCAACCACCCGGCTTGCGCGCAATGCCACGCACATGGAAACCGAAGCCCACCAGCCCATCCACCAGCGTCAGATAGCTGGTGTAGCGCAGAAACGTGGTCGCCAGCTTGCGGCTAAAGAACCCCGCACCTCCGGCCACGGCCAGCACACCGGACAGGATGACTGGGGTGTACATGATCGGGTTCGAAAAGCTGCCCCGGTAGTGCTCATACGCCACCTCCATGCCGCTGATCACGCTGGTGCTCGCCACCAGCAGCGACATGGACCGCTGAAATGCACCCTGCTGAATATGCCGCAGCACCAGCTCCGCGGGTCCACGCAGCGGCTCGGGCACCTTCGCGACCAGCGCCTTGGGCGAGGTGTCCGGCAGGTTCCATTCACTCATGGCGGGCTCCCGCTTGCTGCACGGCGCACACGTACCCCGAAGCACGGTCTTCTGCGGGCCGGCTCAAGTTACACCTCATCGCGATACCGCTCCGCATCCCCATGCCTGAACTCCAACCCCATCCCCGGCCGCGACAGATCGGGCCGCATCTCGCCGTCCACCGGCTTGCAAAAGCCATCGAACAGCATCGCTTCGATCCGCGCATGATCGTGGAAGTACTCCACATGGCGCAGCGGGCGCGCCGCACACGCCAGGTGCATGTGGATCGACGGTCCGCAGTGCGCCGAGATCGGCAATGGATGCGCGTCCGCGATCGCCACCGCGTCCATGAACCCCGTCACGCCGCCACAGCGCGTCGCATCCGCCTGGATCACATCTACCGCCTCGGCCTCGATCATCGTCCTCAGGTACATCGCCGTCCATCCATACTCGCCTGCGGCGATGTCCATCCCCGCCGGCCCCTGCGTACGCAGCAGGCGCAATCCCGCAAGATCATCAGAACTCACCGGCTCTTCAAACCACACCACATCGAAGTCGTCCCGGAACTGATGGGCGAAGTCCAGCGCCTGCTTGCGGGCATATGCTCCGTTGGCGTCGACGAACAACTCCGTCGCATCGCCGATCGCCTTGCGCGCCACGCGCACCCGCCGCAGGTCATCGTCAGGATGCGTGCCGATCTTCATCTTCACGCGCGGTATGCCGTCGGCGACCCATCCGCCAAGCTGCGCAGAAAGCTGCGCATCGTCATAGCTCGTAAACCCACCTGACCCATACACCGGCGCGCCCTCGCGCACCATGCCCAGCAGCTTGCACAGCGGTTGCCCGAGCAGCTTGGCCTTCAGATCCCACAGCGCCATATCGACCGCCGAGAGCGCGGTAGCTGCGATGCCCTCGCGCCCATAGTTCCGCTGCGCCTTGCGCATGGAAGAAAACAGGGCGTTGGTGTCCACCGGGTCGCGCCCCACCACGTGGTCATTCATCAACTCACGCGCGAGCGGCGCTGCCGTCTTGTGGGTATAGCTGTACCCCAGGCCGTGGTACCCGCCGGCGTCCAGCTCGACCACCACCATAGTCGTCTTTTGCCACGCGAACGTGCCGTCCGCCTCCGCCGCGTCGGTCGGAATCGTGTACGACGTCGCTCTGGCCCCGGTGATCTTCGCTTCGCCGCTCATCTATGCGCCTGAACCTACCGCCTGAACTTACCGCCTGAACCCTGCCGCCTGAACCCTGTCGCCCCTGGGACGTGCACCCTGCATTGCGGCGTTTGGCAAGGGCGGCCCGCATCAGGACCGCCCTCAACGAGCAGGATCAGACGATCTGGCGCACGGTATCGTGGGCGGCCGTCAGAGCGATACGCAGCCGGTGAGGCTCGCCGCGCAGCAGCGACTCCGAGAACTTCACTGCCTGGTGCGGCTTGATCTTCGCCGGCAGCATGGCCGTGTACTGGTCCACCACCGCCTCGATGATCACCGGTCCCGGCATGGCCAGCGCCTCTTCAAACTGCTTGCTCGCTGTCTTCGGATCGTCCACCTTCACGCCCTCGGCGCCCATTGCTTTGGCGAAGGCCACGAAGTCTACCGGGAACAGATCGCACTGGTACTCCGGGTTGCCCTCAAAGACCATCTGCTCCCACTTGATCTGTCCCAGCGTGTTGTTCTTGATGATCACGAACTTGATGGGCAGCTTGTACGCCACGGCCGTGATGAACTCACCCAGCAGCATGCTGAAGCCGCCGTCCCCGATGATGGCGATCACCTGCCGATCCGGAAACGCTACCTGCGCCGCGATCGCGTACGGCATACCGCACGCCATGGTCGCCAGGTTGCCGGAGCACGAGTGCATCTGCCCCTTTTTGGCCTTCATATACCGCGCCCATACGGTGGTATTGGTGCCCGAGTCCGAAACAATGATCGCGTTGTCCTTGGTGAACGGGCTCAGCTGATAGCCAACCACCTGCGGCTTCATCGGCTTGGTCATCACCGTTCCTTCGTCTTCGATCCCCTTGTTCCAGCTCTTCATCTCCTTTTGCGCACGCTCCAGGAAGCGCCGGTAGTTGTTGCGCTTCAGCATCGGCAGCAGCGCTTTCAGCGTCTTCTTCGAGTCGCCCACCAGGCCCACTTCCACCGGATACCGCAACCCGATGCGCTGCCCGTTGGAGTCGATCTGCACCGCCCGCGCATCGCCCGGCTTGGGCAGGTATTCCATGTACGGGTACGAGGTGCCGATCATGATCATCGTGTCGCAGTTTTCGAGTACATCCTGCGAAGGCTCCGTCCCCAGCAGACCCACGCCGCCCGTCGTGTAGGGCGAGTCATCCGGTACAACGCCCTTGCCCAGCAGAGGCTTCACGATGGGCGCGCCCAGGAGCTCGGCCAGCTGGATCAGCTCATCGCCCGCATCCAGCGCGCCCTGTCCCGCCAGGATCGCGATGCGCTTGCCCTCGCTGATCACCTTCGCGGCCGCCCGCAGATCCTCTTCGCGCGGCACGTTGCCCGTGAACGCCCGCACCGTGGAGGTGTGCCCCTTGATGTTGCGCTCCGAGCGGTCCTTGCTGCCCAGCTCCTCCAACTGCACATCGATCGGGATCGTGACGTGCGCGACCTGCCGCTTCTCCAGTGCCGACCGGATTGCCAGATCCAGCGTCGGCCCCATGTGCGGCGCGTTCATGACGCGCTCGTTGTAGCACGCCACATCCATGAACACCTTGTCCAACTGGACATCCTGCTGCCCAAACGACCCGGTCAGATCGCGGAACTGCATGCCCGTGATCGCCAGCACCGGTGCCTGGTCCATCTTGGCGTCGTACAACCCGTTCAGCAGATGAATGCCGCCCGGCCCCGAGGTCGCCAGGCACACGCCCAGCCTGCCCGTGAACTTGGCATAGGCGCACGCCATAAACGCCGCGCTCTCCTCATGCCGCACATGGATAAATCGGATCTTGTCCTGCGCCTTGCGCAACGACTCCATCACGCCGTTAATGCCGTCTCCGGGCAGGCCGAAGATCGTGTCCACACCCCAGGCAATCAGCCTTTCTACCAGTACATCCGACGCGTTCATGTGCGCTCCCTTGTGTCGCGGCGCAGCGGGCAGCGCCTCATGCTCCGGTAGACGCTCTCCCCGCTCGGGAAGGTTGTGCCTCCCCGCCTACCCCGCTCCACTCCGCTCCAGACGCTCCTTGTTTTCGCGCAGCAGCTCCAGGAAAGCCTCCAGGGCCGGCCCGCCATGGCGCGGGTTCCACACCGCCGACAGCCCCAGAGACAACTCCGCGGGCTCCAGCGGGCAGAACGCCAGTCCCCGCGTGCGCAGATGCCGCACTCCCGCCGGCACCAACGCCACGCCCTCGCCCGCCTCCACCAGCGTCAGCACGCCCGACCATGTCGCCGAGGTGTTGGCCACCTCCGGCGAAAACTCCTCCCGCGCACACAGCGTCAGGATCGAATCAAACAGCAGCGGATTCGACCCGCGCTCGGCCAACACCAGCCGCTCGCCCCGCAACGCCCGCACCGGCACCGCGCCGCCCGCGAAGCGATGCTCCGGCCGCACCGCGACCACCACCGGGTCCCGGAACAAGAGCTCCGATCGCAGCAGCCGCTCCGCCGAAGCCTCCGGCGGCCGCGTCAGCCCCACGTCCAGCCGCCCCTGCTCCAGCGCCTGCACCTGCTCATTGGCGTGCATCTCCAGCAGTGACAACCGGATGCCCGGATGCCGCCGCCGGTACTCCCGGATGATCCGCGGGAAAAAGCCGCCCGCGCCCCAAAGAAAGAATCCGATCCGCAGCGTCCCGGTCTCGCCGCGCACCGCCCGCTGCGTCACCTCCACGGCCCGCTCGGCCGCCCGCAGCGTCTTCTGCGCCTCTTCCAGAAACACCACACCCATCGGCGTCAGCCGTACCTGCCGCCCCGTCCGGTCCAGCAGCGCGCCCCCGAGCTCATCTTCGAGGTCCGCGATCTGCTCGCTGACCGACGATTGCGCGACGCGTAGCCGCCGTGCGGCCGCCGTAAACGTGCCCAGCTCCGCCACCGCGGTGAAATATCGCAAATGCCGCAACTCCATGCCTCATGGTATCGGTTTCGCCGATAGCTCACGGCGGAAAGAACTGTGACACCCCGGGCCGGTTTCTGCTGTCTACTAAGAGGGAACTCTGTGCTGTTCCCGGGAGCTGTCCTATGTGGATTGTCCGGCTGGCCCTCAACCGGCCCTACACCTTTATCGTGCTGGCGATCCTGATCCTGATCGCCGCGCCGGTGGTGATTCTGCGCACGCCAACAGACATCTTCCCCTCCATCAACATCCCGGTCGTCTCGATCGCCTGGCAGTACACCGGTCTCAGCCCCGAAGAGCTCGAGGGCCGCCTCACCACCCCCTACGAGAAAGCGCTTACCACGCTGGTCGACAACGTAGAGCACATCGAATCTACGACCCTTAACGGCCAGGCCGTCATCAAGGTCTACCTCCAGCAGGGCGCCTCGCTCGACACCGCCAACGCCCAGGTCTCGGCCACCTCGGAGTTCATGCTCCGGCAGCTGCCGCAGGGCATTTTGCCCCCGCAGATCATCAACTTCTCCGCGGCCAGCGTGCCCATTCTGCAGCTCGGCCTTTCCGGCAAAGACCTCACCGAGCAGCAGCTGAACGACTATGGCCTGAACTTCGTCCGCACCCAGCTGGTCACCATCCCCGGCATCGTGGTTCCCAACGTCTACGGCGGCAAGCAGCGCTCGATCATGATCAACCTCGACCCGCGGCAGCTGCAGGCCAAGCACCTGTCGCCGGTGGATGTGCTCAACGCCGTCTCCGCGCAGAACGTCGTTGAACCGGGCGGCACGGCGAAGATCGGCCCCATCGAGTACGACGTTCGGCTTAACAGCACGCCGACCACCATCCAGGGCCTCGCGAACCTGCCCATCCGCGAGGTCGACGGGACCACAGTCTACCTGCGCGACGTCGCCTCGGTGACGGACGGCTCCATCCCGCAGACCAACATCGTGCGCCAGGACGGCCAGCGCGGCGTGCTGATCAGCGTGCTCAAGTCCGGCACCGCCTCCACGCTCGATGTGGTCAAAGGCGTCTTCGGCATCCTGCCCAAGATCAAGACCACGGTTCCTCCCGAGCTGAAGATCACCCCCATCGGCAATCAGGCCACCTTTGTGCGCGGCTCCATCTCCGGCGTGGTGCGCGAAGCCGTCATCGCGGCCTGCCTCACCGGCCTGATGATCCTGCTGTTCCTGGCGTCATGGCGCTCCACGCTGATCATCGCGGTCTCCATCCCGCTATCCATTCTCACTTCGATCATCATCCTCAGCCTCCTCGGCGAAACCATCAACATCATGACCCTCGGCGGCCTCGCGCTCGCCGTCGGCATCCTCGTGGACGACGCGACGGTCGAGATCGAAAACACCAATCGCTACCTCGAAGAGGGCTACGGCGTTCGCGACGCCATCCTCGCCGGCGCCGCGCAGATCGCCATCCCCGCCCTGGTCTCTACGCTCTGCATCTGCATCGTCTTCATGCCGATGTTTTTCCTCGCCGGCGTCTCGCGCTATCTCTTTGTTCCGCTGGCTGAGGCCGTGGTCTTCGCCATGCTGGCCTCCTACTTCTTCTCGCGCACCCTGGTGCCGACCATGGCCATGTACCTGCTGCAGCCGGTCGATCATCACGCGCCCCTGTCGCGCAACCCGCTCGCCCGCTTTCAGCGCGGCTTTGAGCGTCTCTTTGAGCGTGCCCGCTCCAGCTATGAGGCCGTGTTGACCCGCCTGGTCGCTGCCCGGCTCCTTTTCATTCCGATCTTTCTTGGCTGTTGCCTCCTCACCATGCTGCTGGTCCCGTTCCTCGGTCAGAACTTCTTCCCCTCCACGGATAACGGCTCCTTCATCCTGCACGTTCGCGCCAAGACCGGCACCCGTATCGAGGAGACCGCACGCCTCTGCGACGAGGTGGAGAACAGCATCCGCCAGACCATTCCGCCGGCGCAGATGAACAACATCCTCGACAACATCGGCCTGCCCTACTCCACCCTCAACCTGCAGCACGCCACCAGCGGCCTCTACGGCGCGGGCGACGCCGACATCCTCGTCTCGCTGAACGAAGACCACACCCCCACCGCCGACTTCGTGCGCGATCTCCGCTCCCGGCTGCCGCGGGAGTTTCCCGGCACCACCTTCTACTTCCTGCCGTCCGACATCGTCACCCAGATCCTCAACTTCGGCCTGCCCGCCCCGCTGGACGTCCAGATCGATGGCAACGACAACGCCGGCAATCGCAAGATCGCCGACAGGATCATGGCCGAAATGCGCACGGTCCCGGGCCTGGTCGACAGCCGCCTCCAGGAGCCGGATGACTACCCCGTGCTCAACCTCACCGTCGATCGCACCAAGGCGCAGCAGGGCGGCTACACCGAAAGCGACGTGGGCACCTCCGTGCTGAACATTCTCTCGGGCTCCACCCAGCTCACGCCGCAGTTCTTTCTCAACCCCAAAAACGGCATCGTCTACAACATCGTCGCCGAAACGCCGCAGTACCAGATCAACTCCCTGCAGGCGCTGCAAAACATCCCGATCACCTCGCGCACGGCGCAGGCGCCGGAGATCCTCGCCGACGTCGCGGACATCTCGCGTTCGGCGGAGATGCCCGTCGTGCAGCACTACAACATCCGCCGCACCCTGGACGTCTACGCCGGCGTCCAGGGCCGCGACCTCGGCGCCGCAGCCGCACAGGTGCAGAAGATCATTGACCGTAACCGCGCCTCGCTTTCGCGCGGCAACTTCGTGCAGATGCGCGGCCAGATCACGGCCATGCACAGCTCCTACACCGGTCTGCTCTTCGGCCTGATGTTCTCGGTCGTGCTGATCTATCTGCTCATCGTGGTCAACTTTCAGTCCTGGCTCGATCCCTTCATCATCATCACCGCGCTGCCTGCCGCGCTGGCCG
>CAXTWN010000088.1:0-2191 GCA_964248055.1 uncultured Acidobacteriaceae bacterium
GGCTGGAGAACGTGCCGTCCGAGGCCAGCATCTTTATGAGCAACCATGTATCGAATCTGGACCCGCCGGTGCTGCTCCCAGCGATCCCCGGCCAGACCAGCGTGATGCTGAAGAAGAGCCTGATGAAGATCCCGCTGCTGGGAACGGCGATGCGCATGGGAAGGTTTGTGCCCGTGGCCCGCGGGCACTCGCGCGAGGAGGCACGCAAGAGCGTGGCGGCGGCGGCCGAGGCGCTGCGTGTGGGGCTGCACATCACGATCTTTCCGGAAGGAACGCGGTCGCCGGACGGGCAGCTGCTGCCGTTCCGGAAAGGCGCGTTCTATTTGGCGGCCGAGACGGGGGCGCCGATTGTGCCGGTGGTGATCCAGGGCACGGCGGCGATGATGCGCAAGGGAAGCCTGCGGATTACGCCAGGTGAGGCGGTCGTCCGGTTTCTGCCGGCGCGACGGCGCGGAGAAGCTGGATCGCAGGAGGAGCTGCTGGCGGCGGTGCGCGGGGATATGGAACGGGCGCTGGAGAAACCTGTGTAACGCTCGTTCAGAAATTCCGGGATGGCGGCTTAAAGACTAGGCGTCGCCCCGGGCGAATACAGAGGTCCTTCGCTTCCACCCCAGCGAGCAAGCTCACCGGGGAACCCCGGTGCGCTCAGGATGACGGTGTGCGAGGGGTCAAGCGATTAGTACTTCAGCATGGCGTTGTAGCCGTCGTGAAGCAGGCGCTGACGCATGGCTTCCGCCTCCGGCTTGTTGCTGAACGGGCCTACCTGGACGTGGATGAAGCCGTCGCTGCTCAGGGGGTGCGCGGAGACGGTGTAGCCGCGCGCACGGAGCGCGCCCACCAGAAGGTCGGCGTCTTCCTGGTGCGAGACCGCGGCGACCTGCACCATGATGTTCCCGCTCTGCGCGGCGGCTGAAGGGCTGCCGACGCCGGGCAGGAGAGCGCTGGGGTGGACGGTTCGAACTACCGGGGCAGGGCTCGCGATGGGCGCATGGGCCGGCGGCGTGGCCGCGGGCGTTGCAGATGTGGCGGCGGTGTCCGAGGTATCATCGTCGGCTGCGGGCGGGGGCGGCTTGCGTACGACAGGCGCTGGTTTGGGCGTGGGAGTGACGGTCGCGGGCGCGGCGGATGTGGCGTTGTCGGCCAGGGAGCCGGCCGCGGGTTTGGAGCCGCTGTTCGCGTCCGCAGCGGCTTCAGAGCCGGTATCGTTGATGGCCAGCGGGGCGGGCGAGGCCGTCTTGCGGCCCATGTTGTAGCCCACGCCGAAGCATGCCCCGCAGAGCAGGACGAGACCGAAGAAGATGCCGAGGATGGCCCCGGTGCTGAGGGTTAGCTCGCGCTCCCCGTGGGAGACGGCCGGGTCGTCGTCGTCGAGAAGTTCATTCATCCCAGTGTTCCGAGCCGCGAGGGCTCGCTCCGCGGTACAGGCCCGAGCTTAGAAGCGCAGGTAGAAGCCGACCAGCGGCTCCGAGGCGACCGTGCGCTTGTTGATGGTCAGGTAATTCTGGTAGAAGTCCGGCGCAGTAAAGAAGAGTTGCCGGAAGCCCAGACGCAGACCGAAGTTTGCCGCCAGATCCTTTTGGATGCCGAGGTTGTAGTAGAGGGCGGGGCGCGCCTCCTGGGGGGCACCCTGTCCGCCACCTGCCGTGGGCGCAAAGCGGATGGCGCCGCCACCGGCCGAGGCATAGGGCTTGACGCCGAAGATGGTGTACGGGGGGGTGACCAGGTACCCCACGGTGAACTCGTTCTTCTGGGTCTGGATCTCCCCCGGGTTCACGGTGTAGCTCTCGGTATAGCGGATGTAGCCGCCGTTGAACTCCGCCCCGAAGTACGGGCGAGGCGTGTAGCGGATCGTGACCAGGGCCCCGAAGGTGTTGGAGGCTGCTTGAGTGACCGTGGTGCCCTCATCGTCGGCCGGGATGGTGATGGGGCCGCTCACCGTCTTTGTAAACTCACCGACACCCTGAACTCCAAGGTCGATGTAGGAGAGTTGGCGTTCCGTCTTTGTCTGCGCGGAGGCAGAAACTACGAGAAGAGCGAGGGAGGCGGCAAAGAGAAAGCGAAACGAGCGAATCAAACACGAACTCCGGCGACGGTCTTAGCTTTAGTTTAGCGCCTTGGCGCGGCGTGCGCGGTGGGCGGCGCGCGTGAGCCAGGCGGCAAGGAGGCCAAGGCCGCCGCCGCACAGGACCGC
>CAXTWN010000088.1:2201-14734 GCA_964248055.1 uncultured Acidobacteriaceae bacterium
GGACCGCCGGTGCGGTGTGTACCGGGCGAGGACTTCCCTCGGGGACGAGGAAACGCAGACCGGCGATGGCGGCCAGGGTGGCGGCGCCGAGCCGCCAGAGGGGAAGGCGAAAGCGGAGATTGGCAAGAAAGACCGAAATGGCGAGGAGCAGCAGCGCCACAGCCCCGGAACGCGCGCCGTGCATAAGAAAGAAGGCGACCGCCAGCAGGGTGAGCAGCAGGCCCAGAGCTGCGGGCAGCACGCGGCCAGGACGGTTGAACTCGTAGAGGATCAGGAGAAGGCCGGCAGCGCCGAGGACCACGGCGATGTCGGGCGAGGTTTGCTGCAGAAAGCGGCTCAGGAAGAGAGGGCTGGGGGTCATCGAGGTGGTGTTAGGAAGGCGGAGCTACAGGCGCAGGTTCAAGTTCGACTGAACAGCCGCGTGCACGGCCTCGGAAATCGAAAAGCAGGTCCTTCCCCCTTCGCTTCGCTCAGGGTCAGGATGACAAGGGTGGCTGTTTGTGAGGGCCTACGTCAGTTAAGGGCTAGCGAACGGTTTGGCCGCGGCTTTGGAGCGTGTCGCGCAGGAGCTTCGCCTGCGGGTCGTTGGGGTTGAGCTGGAGTGCCTGGGAGACCTCCGCGGCGGCGACGTTCAGCGCGTTGTTGGCGAGGTCCAAGCGTGCCAGAACCAGCAGGGCGGGGGTGTTGGGGTGAATGCGCAGCGAAGCCAGGGCTTCCGTGTGCGCCTCGGCGGCGTTGCCGCTGCGCTCGCGGACCTCGGCGAGGCCGGCGTGGGCCTCGGCGCTGTTGGGGTCAGCGGTCAGGGCGGACTGGAAGCGTGTTTCGGCCTCGGGGAGCAGGCCCTGGGTGAGGTCGTCCTGGCCGAGAGCGGTGTACTCGGCGGCCTGCTGCTGCGGGGTGAGGGTGGCGAGGCGGGCCGTGCGGAGCTGTTCCAGCTGAAAGGCCGCCTGGCGATAGCTGGTCTCCGAGTAGGTGCGACGGATACGCTCGAGCGGAGTGAACCCCCCGGCGCTGTCCGGGGTGAGCTGGGTGCCGGGGGCCGCGGATTGCAGGCGCACCTGGAGCTGTCGCGCTTCGTTGTCGGCGGGCTTGAGCTTGAGGGCGGCCTCGGCTTCGCGGAGCGCGCTGGCGGTATCGCCTTTGCGAAAGAGCGCGACGGCGAGATTGTAGTGGTAGTCCTCGTCGGAGGGATCGGCGGTGGAGGCCCTCTGAAAGAGCGCCACGGCGTCCTTGCCCTGGCGGCTCTGGGCGACAGCCTCGTTGTTGACGACCTCGGGCAGGGGAAGATGGGTGGCGACGAAGACGAACGCGGTCTCCGCGCCGGCGTAGTTGGCGGAGTTGAACCGCGCCAGTGCGAGATAGAAACCAGCCTCCAGCGCGAGTGGGCTGGCAGGCGCAACCTTGCTTAAAGTGGCCGCCGCGGCCTCGAAGTCGCGCTCGGTGTACTGCTCTTTACCGAGCGCGAGCAGCGCGGGCGCATAGTCCGGGGTCAGGTTCACCGCTGCTTTGAGGCGCTGCAGGCGCTCTGGCGGGGAGGTCGCGTCAGTGCCCCGGATGTAGTCTTCGAAGGCGGGCAGGGGAATGTTCCCGGAGGCGCCGACGAAGGTGCTTTCGGCTACGGAGAAATGCGGGTCCATGGCACGCGCAACCTTCCAAGCCACCGCGTTCTCGGCGTCAAAGAGCTTGGCGAGATCGGCACCGTCCTGCACGGACGGCGAGAGACGAAGGTTATCCACCGAGAGCGCCTGCGCCTGCACATTGATGCGGTTGGCGGCGACGGTGAAGCTGCCCACGATGACGAAGTTGGCGTCAAGCTGCTGGGCGATGCGGATGGAGGTGGCGCGCGAGGGACGAAAACCGGGCGGTAGACCAAGGTGATTGTAGGCAAAGACGCGGTCATCGCGCGAGATGGTGAGAAAGCCCGCGGTGTTGAGGCGGTGATCGAGCGTGTCGGGAAACGAGTCGCCGACCCAGTTCAGCGAAGGATTTCCGGAGCGGTTTTCGAAGGGAAGCACCAGGACGACGCGCCCGCTGGTGGGCTCCGGGGGATGTGCGGTTTGGGCGTGAGCGGAGCCGAAGACTCCCGCAGAAAGGGCGATCGCTGCGGACAGCTTTCGGAACAACCGCATAGAGCGATTATAAAGGTCTCAGTCCTCGCTCCGGCATGGCGCGGTTCCCGAGCAGCGTAAGCCAAGTGAGTATGGCCTGGATGATGAGCAACAGGGCGATGAGCAGGATGTAGCCCTCGAAGTGGGCGCCGTCGCGCAGAACGCCGCGCAGCGCCATGGCGGCGAGGAACGCGAGGGGAAGACAGCCTGCGCGCGCGACAACCCGCAACGCACTGACCTGGCGAAGGCGCAGCGCCAGCAGCGTCAAGACGGCTTGCGCCACGATGGTGGCGGAGATTGCCTCTCCTGTGGCGTAGCCGGGGTGCCGAAGAAGGAGGCCCATGGCCCCGAGCCACAGGCCGCATAGCGCCGTGAACCCGCCGAGCAGCGCGAGAAGCGAGCCTGGCAGATGCGAGGAGAGAAGTTTGTGGGGAAGGAAGCTGAGGACCTGCCGGGCGTACCACAATGTGGCCCCGGCACGGCCTCGCTGCGGCAGCTGCTCTTCGCAGAAGACCTCGCGAAGGTCGCCGATGACGGTATCGCGGTTCCGGGGTGGAAGCAGAAGAAGCAGGAGGTGTTCGAGCCAGCGCGGGGGCGTTATGCGGGTGTGGCGAGCGGCCATGGTCTTCCCCTCCACATCGTTTCCAGTGCGGTGCGTGTGTCGTTAAGGGCCGAGATGCCTTGCGGGGTGAGCTGATAGAAGCGGCGTACGCGACCGCCGCGGGCAGGCGTGCCCTCGTCGAGGCGCGAGGTGAGCAGACCCTTGGCCTCCAGGCGGTCAAGCGTGGCGTAGACCGCGCCGGCGGCGACGCTTCGGCTCTCACCGACGGCGGTCTGCGCCTCGCGGAGCACGGAGCGCCCGTAAGCCTCGGCTTCCAGGCCGAGAACGGCCAGGAGGACGATCTGTTCGAAGGTGCCGAGGAGCTCCGCCGCCATACCTACAATGTAAGCATGGTCGTGAGTATTTGCAAGGGGATCTCTGCGCGGCCTAATCGAGGGCGGCGAAGGGTTCGGTCAGATCGAGGGTGATGGCGGTGTTCGGGACGGTGAGGCGGGTGGGGTCGGCGTGGTGTAGACCGGCGGCGTCAAAGGTGTGCGCGGAACGCCGGAGGGGGTCGATGAGCCAGAGGTTCGAGACGCCCATCGCGAGATAGTCGGCGAGCACGAGTTGGGCGCGCGAGAGGCGATCTTCGGGGGACATGATCTCGATGCAGACCAGGGGAGGTGTTTCAGTGACACGCTCGCGGGGGGCATCGGCGCGCAGTAGAGCAACATCGCAGACGCGTACGTGGGTAGGGCTTACACGGATGCGCTGCTCTACGACGCCCTGAATGCCCCATAGTTTTTCCTTTGCATCGAAAAACGATGCAAGCTTGAACTGCAGTCGCGCATGATCGAACTCGCCCAAATTGCGTTCTTCGATCTCGCCATCGACGAAATCAACGTCGGGATGATAGCTGGTGTTGAGGTAGTCTTCGATCGCAAGCAATGTGGGTGTGGTCGCCATGATCGCCTCACTTCAGATAGGGCCAGTATGCGCCGGACCTAACTCGGACAGCTACTTCTTTCCGAAGATGTCGCCCATGCGGCGGATCTGGGCGCCGACGTTGCGGAGCTTTTCTTCGATGTGCTCGTAGCCTCGGTCGATGTGGTAGACGCGGTCGAGGATGCTTTCGCCGTCGGCGACCAGCGCGGCCAGAACGAGCGCGGCGGAGGCGCGCAGGTCGGAGCACATCACCGCAGCCGACTGCAGCGGGCTGCCGCCGCGCACCGTGGCCGAGCGGCCGTTGACGCTGATATGCGCGCCCATGCGGTTCAGCTCGCCGACGTGCATGAAGCGGTTTTCGAAGATGTTTTCGTTGACCACCGAGGTGCCCTCGGCCTGGGTCATCAGGGCCATGAACTGGGCCTGCATGTCCGTGGGGAAGCCGGGGTACTCTTCGGTGCTCATATCCGTGCCGACGAGCTTGCCGCCGGAGTGGACGCGAACGTTGTCCTGGCCGACTTCGAGCCGGACCCCGCACTGCTCCAGCTTGCCCAGCAGGGAGCCGAGATGTTTGGGGTTGCAGCAGTCGACGTTGAGGTCGCCACCGGTGATGGCGCCGGCGATGAGAAAGGTGCCGGCTTCGATGCGGTCGGGGTTGATGCGGTGCTTGGCGCCGTGCAGTTTGGCCACCCCCTTCACGCGGATGGTAGACGTGCCCGCGCCCTCGATCCGGGCGCCCATGGCGTTGAGCAGCGCGGCCAGGTCGGTCACCTCGGGTTCGCGGGCGCAGTTTTCGAAGAGCGTTTCGCCGTCGGCGAGCGCGGCGGCCATGAGGAGGTCTTCGGTGCCCGTGACAGTGATCTTGTCGAAGACGATGTGCGCGCCCTTGAGCCGGTCGGTGCGGGCTTCCAGGTACCCGTGCTCCTGGGTGATGGTAGCGCCCATGGCTTCGAGACCCTTGATGTGCAGGTCGATGGGGCGGCCGCCGATGGCGCAGCCGCCGGGCATGGCCACGCGCGCGATGCCCGTGCGGGCGATGAGTGGCCCGAGCACCAATGAACTGGCGCGCATGGTCTTCACAATCTCGTACTTGGCGACTGGGTCAGAGAGCACCGCGCAGCGGATCGAGGTGCGGTGCTGAGCGCGGCCGTAGCCGAGTTCTACTTCGGCGCCCATCGACTCCAGCAGCTTGCGCTCGGTCTCGATGTCCCGGACCTGCGGGATGTTTTCGAGGATGACTTCCTCCTCGGTGAGGATGGCGGCGGCCATGCAGGGGAGCGCGGAGTTCTTCGCGCCGGAGACCTTTACTGTGCCCAACAGCGGGTTGCCGCCGCGCACTACAAACTTGTCCATCGTGACAGTGTACGGAACGGCGCTGCGCGGGTTGGGTACCGAGGGAGGTACGGCGAGGGGTGGTGAGCAGGGTTGCCGGAGCTCAAGGAAAAAGGCCTGCACGGAGGCAGGCCCCTTCTGTTGTTGCGGGTCGGTTAGGCGGCGGGAGCCTGCGGCGCGTCGCCGTTCTGGTCCCGATGCCGGCCGTGATGACGCATCGCCTTCAGCTGGGCCATCTGGTCGGGGCTAAGAACGCCGGCCATCTGCTGCTCGGCGGCTTGGTTGATGCTGCGCATCTGCTGGTGGCGATCCTGCGGCGTGAGCTGCTGGTTCTGCCATAGGGCCTGCATCTGCTGGTCGCGCTGGGCAAGGATGGGCTCGATCTTGGCTGTCTGATCGGCCGTGAGGTTGAGCTTCTTGCTGAGGTGCTCGGCCTGCCTCTGCGGGTCGGGAGCGTGGTGACGGTAGCCCTGGGTTGCGGGGGCCTGCTGCTGGGGAGTCTGCGCGGGGTCTGTCTGTTGGGCGAAGGCTGCGCCGCAGCTTAGGGAGAGGGCGAGAGAAAGGGGGAGGATGATGCGCTTCATTGAGCCGCTCCTGCTAAAGTCTGCTGCATTCCGGACTGCAGCTATGGTATGGAACACGCGCCGTGGAAGATGTTGCGCTTGCCTTGCAGGCAGAACAGCGGGCGTTGGGCGAAGTGACCGAGAAAGCCAAGCGGAAGAAGGGACCAAAGCGGAAGCGAGATAGTTTAGAGCGGTTGGTGGAAGCTGCAAGAGAAAAGCCCCAGTCTCCTGGGGCCTGGTGTGTCCGAGTGAGTGCTTACAGCTCCAAACGGGAGTCTTCGATGGCGAGCCGGACGTTGCCTTCGGACTTCTGCAGGCGACGCACCGCCTCCATCTTGTCGACGTTGGCCTTGAGCATGACCACAGCGATAGGGATACTCTTGCCGGCGGACTTGATGGTGCGAATGGCCGTGTCGCGATCGATATCGCAGAGCTTCATCAGCACACGGATGCCGCGCTCGACGAGCTTGGCGTTTTTCATGTGCACGTTGACCATCAGGTTGTCATACACATAGCCGAGCCGGGTCATGGCGCCGGTGGTGATCATGTTCAGGATCATCTTCTGGGCGCTGGCGGCCTTGAGGCGGGTGGAGCCGGAGATTACCTCCGGACCGACCTCCGCGCAGATGGTGATGTCGGTGACCTGGGACAGATCCGAGTTGGGATTGCAGGTGAGAGCGGCGGTCTTCGCGCCGCGGGCGCGGGCGTACTCGAGCGCGCCGACGACGTAGGGGGTGCGTCCCGAGGCGGAGATGCCGATGATGACGTCCTTGCGGGTGGGGCGGCGCTTGGCCACGTCGCGCTGGCCGATCTCGGGGGAGTCTTCGTTGACATCGGAGGCGCTGGCGAGGGCCTTGGGGCCGCCTGCCATGAGGTACTGGACCTGCTGCGGCGCAGTGGAGAAGGTGGCCGGGCACTCGGAGGCGTCCAGCGCGGCGATGCGACCCGAGGAGCCGGCCCCGATATAAATCAGACGGCCGCCGTCCCGAAGCGACCGCGCCACCATGTCGATGACCTGCGCGACCTCGGGAAGCGCTTTCTTGACCGCGGCGGCGATCTTCGCGTCGTCCTGGTTGATGATGCGGGCGATCTCGAGAGCGGATTTGGTGTCCAGCCCGCTGGAGGCCTCGTTCAGCTTCTCGGTCGTCAGGCCGTGGAGGTCTGCCGCCGAGCGTCCTGGGACTCTTTCGATCGTGGGGGGCGGCGTTTGGGTCAGCGTGGCCATAGGTTTCAACCGTTCACCAGTCTACTCCAAACGCCAGACCAAAGACATCGCCCCATTTGAGCCAGGGGCACCTCGAACGTGGTACGAGCGTTTAAACTTTGGTTACGGAGACGGCACGTGTCCGCCTCCGGCTTCACCCCATGCAACGTTCTTTCAAGGATGATGTTCGCCAAGGCGACCCGCGGCCGGTGGGTGCGGGTCTGCGTGCCTGGTCGCGCGACCTGTTCGTCTCCCTGCTGGTTTCGCTGTTCATCATCCTCTTTCTGTACCAGCCGGTGCGCGTGGAAGGCACCAGCATGCTGCCGCGGCTGGAGGATCAGGACCGGCTGTTCATCAACAAGTTTGCGTACCGCTTTGAGAGCATTCACCGGGGCGACGTGGTGGTGTTTTATTACCCCCACGATCGCTCCAAGAGCTACATCAAGCGCGTGATTGCCCTGCCGGGGGACCGACTTTCGATCGATCATGGAACGGTTTCGGTGAACGGCCTCGTGCTTTCCGAGCCCTATGTGCCGGAGAAGTATGTGGACGAGCGATCGCTGCCGGAGCGGGTGATTCCGGAGGACGAGTACTTTGTGATGGGGGATCACCGCTCGATCTCGAGCGACAGCCGGGACTTCGGACCGGTGCCGCGGGACCTGATCTATGGGCGGGCGGCGCTGGTGTACTGGCCACTGGATCAGGCAGGTGTGGTGCGGTAGCGCCTAGGTGCCGGCTGCCGGTTGCGGGTGGCTGACCGCGTCGAACATCTCGAGGTTGGTGGGCGCGGTGTAGTGCACGATCTCGGCAAAGCTGGTGGGGACCAGGCTGGCGCCGCCGACCAGGGCGCCGTCGATCTGCTCCTGCGCCATGAGCGCCGCGATGTTGTCCGGGCGAACGGAGCCGCCGTACAGGATGCGGGTGTTCCGCGCGGTCTCTTCACCGCAGCAGTGGCTAAGCTCCAGGCGGATGTGGCGATGGGCGTCGGCGGCGATCTCCGGGGAGGCCGTGGAGCCGGTGCCGATGGCCCAGATCGGCTCATAGGCGATGACCAGACGGCGCGCCTCGCTGGGCGAGATGTTGCGCAGGGCAGCGCGGATCTGGCTGCGCAGCACCTCCTCGGTCTTGCCGTCTTCGCGCTCGGCGAGCAGTTCGCCGACACAAACGATGGGCGTGATGCCGTGGTTGATGGCGGCCTTGAGCTTGAGGTTGACGCGCTCGTAGCTCTCGCTGAAGTAGAGCCGCTGCTCGGAGTGACCAAGCAGGACGTGGCGGCAGCCGATGGAGACCAGCATCGTGGGAGAGGTCTGCCCGGTGTAGGGTCCCTCGTTGAGCCAGTGCATGTTCTGCGCGCCGGCGCAGACGTTGGTTCCGCGGGTGGCGTCGACGACAAAGGCCAGCGAACTCATGGTGGGCAGCACGAGGATCTCGTCCCGGGTGTGACCCTCGACCAGCGGAAAGAAGGCATCAAGGAAGGCCAGCGACTCGCGGGGCGTTTTGTACATCTTCCAATTGCCGGCGATCATCGGCTTGCGCATGGGGAACGGCTCTCCGGAGGTCGGCTCTTTCTGGCCAGTGCAAGGAGGGTACGGGGGCCTTTGGCGCTCTGGCAAGGAGTTTCGGCCAGCGAGGAACCTCCCTGGCTGAGGCTCGGTCCGAGGCTATTTGTCCGAGAGCGCCTCAACCCCGGGGAGGACCTTGCCTTCGAGGAACTCGAGGCTGGCGCCGCCGCCGGTGGAGATGTGCGTGACCCTGTCGGCAAAGCCGGAGTTGTGGATGGCCGCCACGGAGTCGCCCCCGCCGACGATGGTCACGGCGTTTTCATTGGCAGCAAGGGCCGCGGCGATGGCGTTGGTGCCTTCGGCGAAGGGGGCGAGCTCGGCCACACCCATGGGGCCGTTCCAGACGACGGTGCCGGCTCGCGCGATCTCATCGGAGAAGAGTCTGATGGTCTCCGGACCGACGTCGAGCGCCATCCTGTCGGCGGGGAAGGGACCATCGCCGGAGAAGACCTCGGTGTGGGCGTCGGCGGCGAACCTGTCGGCCAGAATGTGGTCCACCGGAAGCAGGAACTTGATGTGGCGCTCGGCGGCTTTGCTGAGTGCGGCCTTGGCGACGTCGATTTTGTCGGCTTCGACCAGGGACTTGCCGGTGGTCTGGCCCTGGGCGTTGAGGAAGGTGTAGGCCATGGCGCCGCCGATCAGCAGGGCGTCCACCTTTTCGAGCAGGGCGTTGATGACCTCGATCTTGTCCGAGACCTTGGCGCCTCCGATGATGGCGACGAAGGGACGGGTGGGCTCGTGGACGGCCTTGCCCAGGTACTCAAGCTCCTTTTCCATCAGCAGGCCGGCCGCGGCCTGGCCGCCACGTTCGCGGACGATGCGGGCGACGCCTTCGGTGGAGGCGTGGGCGCGGTGCGCGGCGCCAAACGCATCGTTCACGTAGATTTCGCAGAGGTCAGCGAGCTTCCCCGCAAAGGCTGGGTCGTTCTGCTCCTCTTCGGTGTGGAAGCGAAGGTTCTCGAGCAGCAGCGTCTGGCCGGATTCGAGATTGCGGGCGAGTTCCTCGGCAACCTCGCCGACGCAGTCCGGGGCGAAGGCGACGTTCTCCTGGGAGCCAAGGAGATGATCCAGAAGCTCGCGCAGGCGGACGACGAGCGGGCGCAGGCTCATGCTGTCGACGCGCTTGCCGTTGGGGCGGCCGAGGTGCGCGGCGAGGATGACCTTGGCCTTGTGCCGGAGCGCGTACTCGAGGGTGGGAATGGTCTCGCGGATGCGGGTGTCATCGGTGATCAGGCCGTCCTGCATGGGGACGTTGAAGTCAACGCGGATGAGGACACGCTTATGGGCGAGATCGAGGTCGCGGATGGAGAGCTTGGGCATACGAGGCGAGAGTACCTGACTTGGTGTGGTTGTAGGTTCGTGAGGCGAACGAGAAGCTCAGCGAAGCTGCTGGCCATCCTCAAACAAGGCGTGAGATGCAGTTCGGCGGCCTGTATGAGAATGTCCAGGTCCTTCGTCATGCGCGGCTGTCCATGGACGAAGACGGCGTAGCCGCCGATGATGAGGTAGCGTACGCTATGGGCGTTCAACGCGGCGAGCAACTGTTTTAAGTTCTCGTCCATCGACGGGATAGCCATAGGCGCGGTAGCCCTCAAACGCTCATCTGATGACCGGCGGCGAAGCTCTCGGACGGCGAAACGCTTGCCCAATACAGGTACTCCTCATCCTTCATCTGCTGAAAGACGTCGGGACCGGTGAACTTGCGGGCGGTCATCTCCATCGCCATGGCTTCATTTTACCAAGGACGGGCGCCCCGCCAGAGACTACAACCCCTTTTGCACGAGGAAGGTGATCAGATCCCTGACGCGGCTGGAGTAGCCCCACTCGTTGTCGTACCAGCTGATGACCTTGCCGGTGTTCCTGATGGCCTTGGTGAGCTTGGAGTCGACGATGGAGGAGAGCGGGTTGCCGCGGAAGTCGGAGCTGACGAGCTCCTTGTCGGTGTAACCCAGAATCCCTTGGAGCGGGCCTTCGCTCGCGGTCTTGAGCGCGGCGTTGATGCTCTTGGCGTCGATGGGCTTGGCGGCAACGAAGGTGAGATCGACCACCGAGACGTTGGGGGTGGGGACGCGGATGGCGAAGCCGTCGAGCTTGCCGTCCATCTCCGGGATGACGAGCTTGAGGGCCTTGGCCGCGCCAGTGGAGCTGGGGATCATGCTGAGGGCGGCGGCGCGGGCGCGGCGGAGGTCCTTGTGCGGGGCATCGAGCACGACCTGGTCATTGGTGTAGCTGTGTATGGTGGTCATGATGCCGCTCTCGATGCCGAAGGTGTCGTTGAGAACCTTGACGACGGGCGCGAGGCAGTTGGTGGTGCAGCTGGCATTGGAAACGATGTTGTGCTTGGCGGGATCGTACTTGTCGTCGTTGACGCCGAGGACGAGGGTGATGTCCTCGTTGGTCGCGGGGGCCGAGATGATGACCTTTTTGACGGTGGGGCCGAGGTGAACTTTGGCCTTTTCGGCGTCAGTGAAGAAGCCGGTGGACTCGATGACGATCTCGGCGCCTACGCTGGCCCAGTCGAGCTTGGCGGGATCGCGCTCGGCGAACACTTTGATGGTCTTGCCGTCTACGGTGATGGAGTTTTCCGTCGCGGTGACGTCGCTGTTCAGGTTGCCGAGGATGGAGTCGTACTGGAGCAGATGCGCGAGCGTGGCGGGGGTCGTCAGGTCGTTGACGGCGACGAACTCGATCTCTGGATTACCGAGCGCGGTGCGAAAGACGTTGCGTCCGATGCGGCCGAAGCCGTTGATTCCAACCTTCACTGCCATGTGTCTGCGATCTCTCTTCCTAAAGCGTGTGCGGCACTGGGGTGCGCGGGGGCGGCGTGTGCTGCGACGATCTTTCTGAGGCTACCAGAGGGCTTTGGTGCGGGCAATGCACGGGAATACGCAAGGAAAAGCACCAGGTTTGCGGCAGAAGGGGGCTGTGATACAACGCTGGATATGCGCGAATGGTTGCGCGAGAGGTTCATGAGACGACGTTCCAGGCGTGCTCCCAACGAATCGGAGTCCACGGGCAAGATCGGGCAGGAGCTGCCCACGAACCAGCTACCCCCGTTGCGGCCGGCGTACCCGGAGCCTGTGCACGAGAGTCGGGCGGTGCCGGAGGTAGAGGCGGCCGCGGAGCCGCAACCGGAGGTCGCGGCCGAGAGGCACGGCTTCCAGCCCGGAGGTTATGAGGAGCAGGCGGCCGAAACGGCGCCAGAGCCAGCGCCTGAGCCCGAAGCGACCCAGGCCAAGCTGGTAGTGGAGACGCAGCCGGAGTCCGCGGCCACGCCGGTTGAGCCCACGGCGCTGCCGCCGCGCTCGCCGCGCGGGTATGTGGTGCTCACGATCGGGCTGCCGGGATCGGGCAAGACGACGTGGTATCGGCGGCGCGGGGTGCAGCCGCTCTCCAGCGATATGCTGCGCACCATCCTGTTCGACGACATCACCGAACAGCGCTACCAGGGCCTGGTCTTCAGTACGCTGCGCAGCCTGTTGCGCGCGCGGCTGATCGCGAAGATGCCCTGGAACTACGTCGACGCTACGAACCTGAGTCCCCATGAGCGAAGGCAGTGGATCAAGATGGCCAAGAGCTTCGGGTACGAGGTGCAGGCGGTCTTCTTCGATGTGCCGTTGAGCGTGTGCCTGGAGCGCAACTCCAAGCGCGACCGCCAGGTGACCGACGAGATGATGCACAAGATGGCCGAACGGCTGAAGCCGCCGGCCTTCAAAGAGGGCTTCGACAAGATCACGGTGGTGCGCGTGAAGGGCGCGAGCACCCCGGTGGCGGTCGGCGCTCCGCCGGACGACGAGACGGAGGCCGGGGCGCAGCAGGGAGCCGAAGCGGCTCCGGAGGCGGCGGTCGAGGGTTAGCTGACGGCCTCGCTTGCGGGTGCCGTGCACGGGACGCCGGCAGGTAAGCATCGGGTGCGGGAGTTCTCACAAGATGAGTACGGGCGTGGAGTTCGCGGAGGTGAGCTTCACGCTCCCGGATGGCCGCGCGTTGCTGCGCGGCATTTCGTTTGCCTGCGCGGCGGGCTCGACGACGGCGCTGCTGGGCCGGAGTGGGTCCGGGAAAACGACGCTGCTGCGCACCGTGAACGGCCTGGTGCGGCCGACGGGTGGACGGGTGCTGGCGGCGGGGCAGGATGTGGCGGCGAGCGATCTACGCGGGCTGCGGCAGGGCATCGGGTATGTGATCCAGGAGAGCGGGTTGTTTCCGCACCTGTCCATCGAGCGCAACATCGCGATGCCGCTGGAGTTGGCGGGCGGCGTGAATACGGCGGACAGGCGG
>CAXTWN010000089.1:0-8234 GCA_964248055.1 uncultured Acidobacteriaceae bacterium
AGACGTCCTCACCGCGCTGGTCAACCTCGGCTACCCGCGTCCCGCGGCCCTGAAGGCCGTCGAAACCGCCGCCAAAGACAAGGCACTCGCAGCCGACTTCGAACGCCTCTTCCGTGCCGCCATCGGTGCAATCCGCTGACGCTGCCGCATGCGCGCAGCCCCAACCCCCAAGAAAAGAAGTTGTCATCAAGGCAAGTTGTCATCCTGAGCCGAAGGCGAAGGACCTGCTTTTCATCGCTCGAGCGAGTACGCGCCTCAAAGAGCGAGACACCTTACGCCCGGCGCCGGTACCGCACCGCAAACTCATACCCCGCGTTGGCGGGGTACAGCTCCGCCATGAGGCGCAGCCGTTCCGCCAGCGCGCCCGGCGCCAGCAGCGGATAGTCCCGCTCGCGCAGCTCGCTGTAGTCCAGGTCCAGCGCCAGCGACAACAGGTAGATCGCCAGCGAGTCGGCAAACGCGCTCTCGAAGTAGGCCTGGCGCTCCTTTTCATCCACCACCACCGGCTCGGCCGCGGCATGGAGCGAGATCACCTGCGCACCGCCGCTGAAGGCACGGCTCGCCGCCCCCGCCGCCATGCCGAAGGCCCGGCTCCGGCGAGAGTTCGCGGTCATCGCTGCCGGCTCCGGCTCCCAGTTCGCTGGCCGGCCCAGCGCCAGGTTGCGCGACTCCCACGCGTCCAGGCTGGTCTCGCCGCGCACATTGTTCTGCACCTGCCGCCACGCCAGCTCGGCGAAGCGCTCCGGCACGCCCGCCTCGTCCACATACGCGTGCGCCACGTTGATGAAGAACTCAAAGCTCAGCGCAAAGCGGTCGCCCATCAGCCGCGTGGAGATAAACACGCCCCGTTGGCCGCTGCCCAGCTCCTTGTCCAGCTCCACGTTGCGATGGCAGATCGCCGCCTCGCCCAGGTCCTCGGTCCACGCCGGCGCCACCATCGCCTGCTCCGAGGTCTCTGGCCGGTTCCGCCGCGAGGTCGTCTCCGCCGCCTCCGGCTCACGCAGCGCCAGCGGCACGAAATAGTAGGTATTCGCCTTCAGCGCCCCCGCGATCGACCCGGGCACGGCCTCCAGCATGCGATCCAGATCCGGCGCCGGCACGCCCGTCTCGCCGTAGGTGGCAAAACGCACCCCGTTTGCGGACCGGTGTACCTCGGTCTCCCGCGCCACCTGCGACGCCCGCACCAGACCTGCGCCCGCGCCTGATCCCGCGGTGAATCCAAGCCCGTTGGTCGTAGCTTCGCCCATCCGGGTATTCTATCGAAGATGTCTACCCTGAACCATGTCGAAAGAGCCCGCCGTGAAGGGACGCTGCTCGGCCTGCCGCTGGGCGACCTGGGCTGGTTCCAATCCCTGCTGATCGCCGTCGCCACGGGCTTCACCGCGTTCTTCCTGGCGACCTTCGTCTCCATCGTCGCGCTGCTCTTCTACACCTCAGCCACCCACCACACCCCCGACTTCGCCCTGACCTACAAACGCATCGGCCTCCCCATCGGCTTGGGCGTAGGCGCCATCGCGCTCAGCTTCCTCGGCTTCCAATGGGGCCGGCGCATGCTCCTCAAAGGCCGCCGCACGGCCTAGGGACCTAATTCAGCTCTCCACGCCTCACGCTTCCCGGGGAGGCGAAAGTTGTCATCCTGAGCGGAGCGAAGGACCTGCTTCTTGCCCGCCATCCTACGACCTTTGTCATCCTGAGCGGAGCGAAGGACCTGCTTCTTGCCCGCCACCCTACGATGTTTGTCATCCTGAGCGGAGCGAAGGACCTGCTTTTTGCCCACCTCACGGCAACCGCGTGGGACGAGCCGGAGTTGCAGAAACCCGGGCGCCCGGCCTGGCTGCCACCGGAAGCAGGTCCTTCGCCTTCGGATCAGGATGACAAGGCCTGGCAGCCGCTCAGGATGACAAATGTTAGAGGTGGGGGCGGGCAAGCACAACGCACCACCCTAAGCCCCTACCGTCTTAAGCCCCCACCGGCTCCGCCGCCAGCGCCGGCTTGACCGCCGTTCCCAGCAGCTCGATCGAACGCAGCATCCCGGCATGCGGAAGCGGACCGCCGCTCATCATCAGGCTCACCCGCGACACCCCGCCGAGCACGTCGTCGATGTGCCGCAGCTTGGCCGCGGCGGTCTCGGGCGACCCGACGACGAAGGCTCCCAGAGGTCCCATCTGCGCGTGGAACGCCGCCCGGTTCATCGGGGCCCAGCCGCGCTCGCGCCCGATGCGCCCAAAGGTATGCGCATACGCCGGCCAAAGCTCGTCGGCTGCCTGCGCATCCGTCTCCGCGACGTAGCCGATCGAGTGCACGGCCACATCCAGCGACTCCGGCGCATGCCCCGCCCGACGCCCCGACTCGCGATACAGGTCGATGAGCGGACGGAACCGGTGCGGCTCGCCGCCGATGATCGCCACCGTCAGCGGCAGTCCCAGCGTGCCTGCCCGGACAAAGCTGTTCGGTGTGCCGCCCACGCCCAGCCGAATCGGCAGCGCTGCCTGCACCGGCCGCGGCCAGACGCCCTGCCCGGTCAGCGAGGCCCGGTGCTTGCCCTGCCAGAAGACCTTCACCTCGTCGCGGAGGTGCAGCAGCAGGTCGAGCTTTTCGGCGAATAGCTCGTCGTAGTTCCGCAGATCAAAGCCAAACAGCGGATAGGACTCCGTAAACGAGCCGCGCCCGACGATGATCTCCGCGCGGCCGTTGGAGATCAGGTCCAACGTCGCGAACTGCTGGAAGACGCGCACCGGGTCATCTGAGCTCAGCACCGTTACCGCGCTTGAAAGCCGGATCGTCTCCGTTCGTGCCGCCGCCGCCGCCAGCAGCACCGCCGGCGAGGACGCAATGTACTCCTCGCGATGGTGCTCGCCCACCGCATACACATCCAGACCCACGCGGTCGGCGAGTTCCACCTCCTCCAGCATCTGCTGTACGCGCTCGGCGCCAAGCGATGCCGCGCTGTGGTCCGATGTCGGCATTACCTCAACAAAGGTATCGATTCCAATCTGCATGGGGTTTGCCTTTCAGCATGCTTGGTTCTGCGGCGAGACTCACGCGTCTCACGGGGAAAACGGCACGCGGGTCGCCTCCTGGGGAGCCGACCGTGTCAGCATCTGATGCGGCAAAGAGAAAGAGGACGCAGCCATGCGTTCTCATCCAAGACCGTCTTCCGAAACCTGCCCGGACTGCTATCCAGGCCCTGCCCGAACCGCCTACCGCAGGGCGACCGGAGCCGGCGTCGCCGGGAGAGCCGCACGGGAGCTCTGCGCGGCGGGCACCGCTGTGCTCAGCCGGGGCAGCATTCGGGGCAGCAGACTGGAGGGCACCGGCGGCAACGCCTCGCTCTCTTCGCGCTGCTCCGTAGGCAGGGCGCCCGGCCACTCGTAAGGGAACTCCGCAAGAGTGCCGAAGCCGACCATGGGCATCCGGCTCAAGCCCCAGGCGGCGCGGTCCAGCCTCACATACAGGTGCGTCGGCGCCTGCCCCTTGTCGCTAACCAGATTGACCCCGGTCAATGTGAAATGGTGGTGGTCCACGTTGAAGTGAAGCTCATCCTGGCGCAGCGCGGCAGGCGCCATCACCGCGTCCTGGTCCGGCGTGGCCGAGATCACCGCCGTGCCCACCCCGGGCACAAAGAGGTAGAGGTACGGCGCGCCCTCAACGTCATAGTTCAGGTGAACCTTGGCGACCATGCCATCGACGGTGTAGACGCCCTCGCGAATGCGCGCGTAGATCAGCCTGTCTTCCGTGCGACGGCGGTGGCTCGGCCCCGCGGGTCCCGCCAGGCCGGCATCGGCGACATGCAGCGCCGGCACGACCGAGCCGACGGCCGCCCGCAAGGTTTGGGCCGAGGCTGAGAGCGAAGCAAGGCCGCAAACGGCGACGAAAAAGGCAGCACAACGAACGAACACGGAGTTCAAACGCATAACATCTCCTCGAAAAAGGCCCCTGATCTCTGGTCCTGACACGCGGTTTCAACCGCACATCCCGCCGAACGCCCCGTAGAGCGCCGGTCGTTGCCTTACCGTCGCGGCAGAACAGCGCGCGAAGGGTCGATACCTCACCCACGCCATGCCGTTCTGTGCCCCGAGACGGCGCGATGGTTGTCGCGCCGCCTGTTCCCTGCATCCCGTTGCAAGAAGGGCCACCGCTTGCTGGTGAGACTCAACGTACCACCTTTGGGGGATACGTCGATGTCCCACTGGTAACCACCGCGCCGGTGCCCCTGCACATTACCCTCCCGCATCGCCGCCCCGTGCGCATGGTTCAATGAAGAGTTGGGGAGCACACACGCTGCATGGCTTTGAACTGCGGAATCGTCGGTCTGCCGAACGTCGGCAAGTCCACCATCTTTAACGCCCTGACCGCCTCCAAGGCGCAGGCCGCCAACTACCCGTTCTGCACCATCGACCCGAACGTCGGCATCGTCAGCGTGCCGGATGAGCGGCTGGACAAGATCGCCGCCCTGATTCATCCCAAGTCGCTGGTACCGACCACGATGGAGTTCATCGACATCGCGGGGCTGGTCGCCGGGGCGAGCAAGGGCGAAGGGCTCGGCAACCAGTTCCTCGGCCACATCCGCTCCACCGACGCGATCGCGCACGTGGTCCGCTGCTTTGAAGATCCCGAGGTGGTGCACGTGGCGGGGACGGTTGACCCGATCTCGGACATCGACACGATCAACACCGAGCTGCTGCTGGCCGATCTCGATACGGTCGAAAAGCGCGCTACCCGGGTGGAGAAGCTGGCGAAAAATACTACCGACGCGAAGGTCAAGTCCGAGGCGAGCGCGGTGGCGAAGCTGAAGGAGGCGCTCGGAGCGGGCAGACCGGCGCGCACGGTGGATCTGACCGACGACGAGCGCCTTGCTGCCCGCGATCTTCACCTGATTACGGCCAAGCCGCTGCTCTATGTGGCCAACGTGGACGAGGCCGGGCTGGCGGCGGGCAACGCCCACACCGCCAAGGTGGAGGCGCGCGCAGCCGAGGAGGGCTCCGAGGTGGTGCGCATCTGCGGCGCGCTCGAAAGCGAGATCGCCCTGCTGGAGCCGGAGGAGCGTGGCGAGTTTCTCGCCGATCTCGGCCTCCGCGAGCCCGGCCTGAACCGGCTGATCCATGCGGGCTATCGCCTGCTGGAGCTGATCACCTACTTTACCGCCGGCGTGCCGGAGGTCCGTGCCTGGACCATCCGGCGCGGCACCAAGGCCCCCGGAGCGGCGGGGGTGATCCATACCGACTTCGAACGCGGCTTCATCCGCGCCGAGGCCTACAGCTCCGACGACCTGTTCCGGCTCGGCAGCGAGCAGGCCGTCAAGGAGGCGGGCCTGCTGCGCTCCGAGGGGAAAGAGTATGTCGTGAAGGATGGAGATATCCTGTTCTTCAAGTTCAACGTGTAAGTCCGCTGCGGAGCCGGGCATCTCACCGCGAGTCCTGTATCACTCGAGTTTCTGGACCGCGGTAATGGAATGCGATCAAAGACGCGCCGTTGCGAGTGGTACAGGCCCATCCCTGGGTGGAACACCGTAAGCTATCAGGAGACGACGTCGCCCCCGAGCCTATGAGCCCGCCCGCCTTCGCCGATGCCGTCCAGGAGCTTCAATCAAGTCCGGCGCGGTCTGACGCGCGACGGTTCCGTCGCTACCTCCTGGCGTTCTTCGCGATCCAGCCGGGTGTGTTGCTGCTGGCCTTCTGCGTTGCGGGAACGCAGTGGTTTCTCTGGCACGATGAGTATCCCGGGCTGCGCAATGCGGGCTACTCCCAGCGCGTGGGCCGCGCCGGCTGCGAGGTCCTGATCTACGGCGACTCCTCGAGTCTCACCGGGCTGGACCCGTCCATCATCGGGGGCCTGACTCACCTCAAGACCTGCAACGTCTCCGAAGGCGTCACGATACAAACCGTGGTGGGTAGCGATGTACCCCTGCAGGCCTACCTGCGACAGAATCCCGCACCACGCTTCCTCCTGGGGATGTGGACCTCGAGCCTCTTCCGGCCCGAGATCCCGGCCTACAACCGCTACTACCCGGAGGGCATGACGTATGGACTCGATTACCTGCCGCGTGCCCAGTTTCTCAAGAACCTTCTGCTGCGAAGGCCGACATGGTTTGTGCGCTATAGCGTTTGGGCCATCGATGCGCTCGGGAACGGGTTGTATGACGAATTCAACGGAAAGGCGCGTCATCAGATCGACGCTCGCGTGCAACGGGCGCAGCGCAACGGGCAGTGGCCCTATCCCTTGCCGCCGCAGACGCAGTGCGTGCGGGGGGCGCTGCACCTGACGCCGGACGCTGTGCTGCGCTGGCAGGCGGACGTGGAAGGCTTCCGGCGACGGTACAGCACAGCGCAGACCACGGTGTTGCTGGACATCGCCCCGGTGCCGGACTGTGACACGACGTACGGCGTTTATGCGCAACGGGCGGCGGGCCTGCACGACAACGCCTTTGAGCGTCTGCCGATCCGCTTCTTCAACGAGGGAGACGTGCACTTCAGTCCCGAAGGCTCGCGCTATGTGTCTACCGCAGCAGCCCGGCAGATCCTGCAAAAGATGCGCGAGCAAGGGATCGCTGTGCGGTGATCGAGGATTCTCTGCATCCAAGCAAACGGCGCGCTCCGCTCGCCGGTTTGGGAAAGAGGTGCCATGGCACAGCTCAGTGTTCCAGTGAACGAGGAGGACCACACGCAGGGTCCCGCCGATGCACCCTGCACGCTGGTCGAGTACGGCGACTTTGAGTGCCCTTCCTGCGGTCAGGCCTACGGGATCGTGAAGCAGCTGCAGCGGCACTTCGGCGATCAGCTGCGGTTTGTGTTCCGCGAGTTCCCGCTGGAGCAACACGCGATGGCCGAGCCCGCCGCCGAAGCCGCGGAGTTTGCCGCGAAGCAGGGTAGTTTCTGGCCCATGCACGATGGCCTCTTTGATCACCAGGACGAGCTCAGCGAGGATCTCTTTGCGGAGCTGGCGGACGATCTGCGCCTCGATCCCAAGGCGTTGATTCGGAGCCTGGAAGAGGGTGAGTTTCAGGGGCGGGTGGAGAAGGATCTCGCCAGCGGCGAGGCCAGCGGCGTGCACGGAACGCCGACGTTCTTCCTCAACGGGGAGCGGCATGACGGCGCCTATGATCTGCGCTCGCTGCAGCATGCGATCAGCGCTGCGCTGGGCCGGTAGATCGCTCGCGAAGGCGCTGCACGTACCCTTCGAGGTTCATCCGTGTTGCAGCGGGAGCGCATGACGGACACTGAGAACGCATGGGCACAACACGCACAAAGCTTCGGGTCGGCGTCCTGTTTGGGGGCAAGAGCGGGGAGCATGAGATCTCGCTGCGCTCCGCGCGTTCCATCCTCAAGGCGATCGATCGCACCCGGTACCTAGTCATCGAGTTAGGGATTGCCAAGGACGGCCGCTGGCTGCCGCCCGAGAACTCCATCGCCCTTCTGGAGGGACCGGCGCAGGGAGTCCTCGGGTCTAGCGCCGAGGAGAGCACAGGCACGGGGTTGACCCTGGCCGCGACCGCCGCCGACCCCTCCTCCGGCGCGCCCATCGACGTGGTGTTTCCCGTGCTGCACGGCACCTTCGGCGAGGATGGAACCGTGCAGGGGCTGTTTGAGCTGGCCGATGTGGCCTACGTGGGTTCGGGCGTGCTGGGCTCGGCCGCGGGCATGGACAAGGACGCCATGAAGCGGATGTTCGCCTCCGCCGGACTGCCGCAGACACCGTATCTGAGCGTGCTGCGGTCTGAGTGGCGCAAGCGGCCCGACACGATCGCCGCGCAGATCGAGGCGAAGCTGCGCTATCCGCTGTTCGTGAAGCCGGCAAACCTCGGTTCGTCGGTGGGGATCAGCAAGGTCCATGGCCGCGGCGAGCTGGCGCCGGCGATGGATCTTGCGGCGAGCTTCGATCGCAAGATCGTGGTGGAACAGGGCGTCGGCGGCCCGGGGGTAAAGCCTCGCGAGCTGGAGGTCGGCGTTCTCGGCAACGACGAGCCCGAGGCCTCGGTGGTAGGCGAGATCGTACCGGCCAAGGAGTTCTACGACTACGAGGCGAAGTACGAGCTGGCCGGGCCGGATGAGAGCCTGTCGATCATCCCTGCCGAGCTGAGCGCGGAGGACCAGGAGCGGATTCGCGCGATGGCGGTGGCGGCGTTTCGCGCCTGTGACTGCGCGGGCCTCGCGCGCGTGGACTTCCTGATGGCGCCGGGAGTCGACGGCGGGCCGAGCGAGATCCTGCTCAACGAGATCAACACCATGCCCGGGTTT
>CAXTWN010000089.1:8244-8669 GCA_964248055.1 uncultured Acidobacteriaceae bacterium
CCCAAGCTGTGGGCGGCGACCGGGATCGCCTATCCCCAGCTGATCGACCGGCTGATCGCGCTCGCGCTGGAGCGGCATGCGGAGAAGAACGAGACGCGCTTCGGGCGGTGAGTGTAGCCGTTCCGCTCAAGGCCTGTAGTCGCCTTCCTTCACTCCTGCAGGAGCAGCGTTCGTTAGCGCGATTCTCTGATGGTGTGGCGCGGCTGCGGGCGGAATCCAGGGGTCTCTCCGCTATGCGAACGAGAAACCGTTCGCTCCGGTCGAGATGACGCGTGTACAGGCCTAGGCAAAGCCCCCGGGCTACTCTGCTTTTGTGCGACTCCGTTTTGGTGCGGCGTTGCGGGTGGGATCGTCGTCGGGGTCGGGCGTGGCCTGCGCGGGGCGCAGGTCTTCGGGCACATGGCGCAGGTTAACGCGAATGCGGT
>CAXTWN010000089.1:8679-14375 GCA_964248055.1 uncultured Acidobacteriaceae bacterium
GACGTGGTTGTCGTCGGCAGCGAAGGGGGCGGCGGCCTCCGGGGGCGCGGCGCGCCAGCGCTCCAGGCCGGCCTGCGCGGCGCCCTGGTCCGGGGAGTTGGCGACCGTGAGCAGCGGAAACTTGGGCGTGCGGCGGGCCGGGGCCTTGGGTGTCGCCGCGGCTTGCTCGCCCGCACTCTCGCTTGCATCGCCGCCCTCGGCCGGGGCGGTCAGCGCTTGGGACTGCTTGCGGAAGCGATGGGCGCCGAAGCCCTCCTGCAACTGACTTCCAAAGGACTTCGCTGACTTGGCCGCCGACTTCGCGCGGGATGGCGCCACGCGCGCGGGCTCCCCGGCGGCCTTGGCGAAGTGCGGCGGCCAGGGTGCATCGGCCAGGCCCGAGCTCTCGTCTTGCGCGGCGAGGTCGAGCAGGCCCTCCAGCGAACCCACGGTGGCATCGATCTCGGCATGGGGATCGCCGACCGCGGCGAAGCGTGCGGGCATGGTGAGCACGGTAAAGTCGCCGGGTTCGCAGGCCGCCACCTCGTCCCAGCGCAGCGGGGCGGAGACCCGCGCGTCCGGCAGCGGGCGCACCGAGTACGCCGAGGCGGTGGTGCGGTCCTTGGCGTTCTGGTTGTAGTCGAGAAAGACGCCGTGACGCTCTTCCTTCCACCACTTCGAGGTGGTCAGCTGCGGCGCGCGGCGCTCGACGGCACGCGACAGGGCGAGCGCGGCGCGGCGCACCTCGGTGAAGCTCCAGCGGGGCTGAATGCGCACCTGGACGTGCATGCCGCGGGAGCCGGAGGTCTTGGGCCAGCCGCGCAGCCCGTGTTCTTCAAGCACCTGTTTGACCTCGAGCGCCGCGGCGCGAACATCGGTCCAGGGAACGCCGGGGCCGGGGTCGAGATCGACGCGCAGCTCGTCAGGGTGGTCCAGATCGCCCGCGCGCACCGGGTGCGGATGGAGCTCGATGCAGCCGAGGTTCACGATCCAGGCGAGGCCCGCGGCATCGTCAACGACGATCTCCTCGGCGGTGCGGCCGGAGGGAAAGGAGAGCGTTACGGCGCGCAGCCACGCGGGGCGATCGCCGGGGGCGCGCTTCTGGTAGAAGGGCTCCTGCTCGGCACCGTTGACGAAGCGCTTGAGCACGATGGGGCGGTCGCGGATGCCGAGGAGCGCGCCGGGAGCGATCGCCAGGAAGTAGCGGACCAGGTCCAGCTTGGTGAGCTGGGTTTCCCGGGAGAAGTACAGCTTTTCCGGGTGGGTGACGCGCACCTCATGCCCTTCCAGCTGCAGCAGTTCGAAGCTGTCGTCCTTGGCCACAGCGCCAGCCTACACCGGGCCTAGTCCCCCGGCGAAGGCGAAGGTGTGGTGGGCGGGGTTCCGGTGGTGAAGCTCAGGGCGACCGAAAGCATCATCATGACGCTGGCGACGTAGAACGGCAGCCCGGGCAGGTGCCATCCCGCCCAGTCGCCGATCGCCTTGGCGAAGATCCAGGTGAAGAGGCTGGGACCGACGATGCCCGCAATGCCGCGCAGGCTGTTGATGGCGCCCTGCAGCTGCCCCTGCTCGTGGGGCCCCGCGACGCGCGACATGATGCTCTGCGAGGCGGGCCAGGCCACGGAGACCAGGTTCAGCAGCGGCATGCCGGAGAGAAAGCCCAGGCCGGTGCGTGAGGCGGCGAAGATCCAGTAGCCGATGCCGCCGCCCAGCAGGCCCAGGCGGACGGCGCGACTGTCGCCGACGAGCTTGGAGGCGCGGCGCACCAGTACCAGGCCGTAGAGGATGGTGATGGCCCCGAGCGCGGCCAGCGAGAGCCCGATGGCACGCGAGTTCCAGTGGTAGCGGAAGTCCGTGTAGAGCACATACACGTTGAGCAGCGAGTTCTGCGCGATGTAGCCGAGCAGCAGCACGCCGGCCAGCACCAGCAGCGTGCGAGTGCGCGACAGCATCCGGATGGAGCCGACCGGATTGGCGCGGCGCCACGAAAACGGGCTGCGGTGCTCGAGCGCGAGCGACTCCGGCAGCACGAAGAAGCCGTAGGTGGCGTTCAACAGCGAAAGCGCGGCGGAGACCCAGAACGGCAGCCGCGGATGAAAGCCGGCCAGCCAGCCGCCCAGGGCCGGGCCGACGATAAAGCCGAAGCCGAACGCGGCCTGCAGCATGCCGAAGGCGGCGGCGCGGCGCTCGCGCGGCGTGATGTCGCTCATATACGCCTGCGCGGTGGGCACCGACGACGCCGTGATGCCGGAGAGGATGCGCCCGATCAGCAGCACGTGGATGGACGGCGCGAGCGCCATCAGCACATAGTCGAGGCCAAGGCCAAGGTTCGACAGCAGGACCACCGGCCGCCGGCCAAAGCGGTCGGAGAGCGAGCCAAGCACAGGCGAGAAGAAGAACTGCATGGTCGCGAAGACCGTGCCGAAGAGTCCGATGACGCCCGCGGTCTTGATGGCCGAGCCGCCGACGAAGCCTTCCACCAGCAGCGGCAGGACCGGCGCGATCATGCCCAGCGCGAGCATGTCGAGCGCGACGGTGAGGAAGATGAACGCGACCGCGGCGCGCTGTCTGCCGGGCACCTCGGCGGGGTTGGGCGCGGGGTCCGCGACAGGCAGATCCGTCGGATCGTCCACGCCGCGCGTTACGTTGAGGTCATCGGCGCGTGGCGGACGGGGCGGAACGTTCATGGTTTGGGCACTGCTTGGCTCCATGCCGTAAGGGTCAACGGTAGCGCTGCTGGTGCCACGCCCAGGCGCTGGTGACGATGTCGTCCAGGTTGGCGTGTTTGGGCTGCCAAGCGAGCACGGCCTTGGCCTGGTCGGAGCTGGCGACGAGGCGGGCAGGGTCGCCGGGACGGCGGGGCTGGACCTCCGCAGGAATCGGGTGGCCGGTGACGCGGCGGGCGCTCTCGATGACCTCCTTGACCGAGAAGCCTTCGCCGTTGCCCAGGTTGAGGATCAGGCGGTCGTGCTGGTTCAGGGCATCGAGGGCGAGCAGGTGCGCGTCCGCGAGGTCGACCACGTGAATGTAGTCGCGGATGCAGGTGCCGTCAGGAGTGGGGTAGTCGTCGCCGAAGATGAGGATCTTTTCGCGGCGGCCCAGGGCCACATCAAGGATCAGCGGAATGATGTGGGTCTCGGGCTCGTGGGCCTCGCCGCGGTGGGGCAGCGCGCCGGCGACGTTGAAGTAGCGCAGCGAGGCGTAGCGCAGGCCGTGGAGCCGATGCAGCCAGGTGAGCATGTGCTCGACCAGCAGCTTCGATTCGCCGTAGGCGTTGGTGGGTTCGAGCTTGGCGGTTTCGGCGATGGGCACGGCTTCAGGTTCGCCGTAGACCGCCGCAGTGGAGGAGAAGACCAGCCGCTGCACGCCGGTGGCATGCATGGCTTCGAGCAGGGCCAGCGTGGACGCGGTGTTGTTGCGGAAGTAGAGCTCGGGCTTCTGCATGGACTCGCCGGCCTCGATGAGCGCGGCAAAGTGGAGGACGCCGTCCGGGCGCGTCTCGCGCAGGACCGACTCGATGGTGGGGCGGTCGGCGAGGTCGGCTTCGACGAAGGTGGCGCCGGCCGGGACCGACTCGCGGCGGCTGTGGACCAGGCTGTCGATGATGGCCACCGTGTGGCCGGCCTGCATGAGGAGTGTGGCGACGGTGCCGCCGATGTAGCCCGCGCCTCCCGTGACGACGATGTTCATGAGGACCTCGTGAAGGGATTCAGATGAGGATACCCGGAATGGGGATGACGGGCGCATAGGGCGCGCCTTCAACGCTCGGAACCTTCGTTGCGCGGGAACCTGGGCCTTGCGGCCCAGGCTGGTATAGGACGCGCTTTCAGCGCTCGGAACGTTCGTTGCGTGGAGACCTGGGCCTTGCGGCCCAGGCTGGCATAGGACGCGCCTTCGGCGGTCAATGTACTCTCGCGGCTACACCTGGACCTCGCTGCCTAGGCTGCTATGACGCGCTTTCAGCGCGAAGGGCATTGCGCCGCTACAACCACTGCTGCCAGCCGTCGCCCTCGGCGAGCTCCTTCAGGGTCGCGAAGCGGCGCTGGACGAGGCGGCGGACGTAGGGCAGCAGGATCAGGCGGGAGGTGAGGCGGCCGAGAGCGCCGAACGGCAGGCGGAAGTGGACCTCGTCCTCCAGCACCGTGGTCGAGGTGCCGTCGGGGTCGATTTGTTCGCGCAGCCAATGGTCGTGCTGGAAGAAGGCGAAGCGGCCGCGCTCCTGTGTGTCCTGGAACCAGGCGACGGGCTGGCCGAAGTCTTCGGCGTGTAGCTCGGGCTTCAGCTTGGCTTCGTCGCCCGGGAGGCGCTCCGGGAGGGCAGCATGGGGCGGGTTGAAGCCCGTAATGCGGGTGTGGTGCTCTGTGGGCAGGCCGAACTTCCAGCCCTTCCAGACGACCAGGCTGGCGTTGCGCACGAAGCCTTCGGTGACACCGCGGACGGCGTTCATGCCGAGCGTCTCTTTCACCAGCTCGACGCGGGTGGAGAGCGCCCACAGGCGGTCGATGGGCGCGTGCACCAGCGCGGTGCCCTGCACGCAATCCGCGCTCATGCGGCGGCCTCGACCAGAAGACGCTGTTGCAGCAGCGTAACGAGGGCCTGTTCCTCCTGGCGCAGGGCGGAGGCGTGGTCGGCGATCTCCTCGTCGAGCTCGTGTTTCACCTCGCGAATCTCTTCCTTGATCTCCTCCACCTGCTCGGGCGAGGCGTGGGCGAGTTGGCCGTTCAGGTAGGCCTCAAGCACCGCGGGATGCACATAGCACTTGCGGCAGACGGAGGGCGTGTTGCCGAGGCGTTCGGCGACCGCGGTGATGGCCTGGACGACGTTCTTCTTCGCCTGGGTGGCGGTCTCAAAGGGGCCAAGTTGACGCAGCATCTCGCCCGCGAGTACGCTGCCGGCCCAGGTGCGGAAGTCCTTGGCCGTGAAGTGCTCGCCGGTGATCTCGCGGAGGTAATCGTTCACGTCCTGCGAGTCGATGTGGTGGTGGTTGCCGTCGTGGTCGAGGTATTGGAAGAGCTCGTAGCCGGGGATCTCTTCGCAGCGCTTGATAATGCGCGCAAGCCGTTTGTTGTGGAGGTCGATGCTGTGGTGAACGCCGCTCTTGCCCTTGAAGTCGAAATGGATGGTGGAGCCGTGCACCTCGACATGCTTGTTGCGCATCGTGGTGAGGCCGTAGGAGTGGTTGTCCTTGGCGTACTCGGCGTTGCCGACGCGGATATGGGTCTCCTCCATCAGCTTGACGACGGTGGCCAGGACCTTCTCGCGCGGCATGCCGGGCAGGGCGAGGTCGTGTTCCACGCGCTCGCGGATCCTGGGCAGGGCCTGGGCGAAGAGCGCCATGCGCTCGTACTTGGTCTCGTCGCGCACCTCGCGCCAGCGGGGATGGTAGCGGCTCTGCTTGCGGCCGCGGGCGTCGCGGCCGGTGGCCTGGAGGTGGTGTAGCGGAAGCCCTTGGCCGAGTGGCGGCGGCGCAGGCCGGGCTGGCGGTCGGAGACGTAGCGCAGGCCGGCCGCGCGGGCGGAGGCGACAGGATCGAGGATGGGCGCGGGGGGCTCGGGTGCCTTGCGGGACCTCCGGGGCCGTGCGGCGGACAGCGACTGCATGTGCGGTGGGATGCGGCTGGGTGCAGAGGCGGTGCCGGCGTGAAGAGAATGCGTTTTTGACGCGCGAAGAGGGGCTGGCGCGGCTGTGGAGGGGGGGGGGTGGGCGGTGATTTTTGG
>CAXTWN010000090.1:0-14331 GCA_964248055.1 uncultured Acidobacteriaceae bacterium
GAAGAGATCCATGTCGATGCCGAGCGTGGTGTAGGTGCTGGCGGAGTAGAAGTCGACGTTGGCATTCAGGCGCTTCTGCTCCTTGACGAAGAGCTCGATCCGGTGCGACATCTCATACCACTTGGGGTTGGCGTCCTCCCCGAGGTCGTGGGACATCTGGCGCAGATGTGTGGCACGCGGATCTTCGGTGGTGTACACGCGATGGCCGAAGCCGGAGATCTTTTGCTTGGCGGCGAGCAGGCCGCGGACGTGCTCGACCGGATCTTCGCCCGAGGCATCAACTTGGTAGAGCAGTTGCATGACGGCCTCATTGGCGCCGCCGTGCAGCGGACCTTTGAGTGCGCCGATAGCGCCAGTGATGGCCGAGTGCATATCTGACAGCGTGGCGGCGATGACGCGCGCGGCAAGGGTGCTCGCATTGAGCTCGTGATCGGCGTGGAGGATGAGCGCGACATCGAGCGCGCGGGCGGCGGTGCCGGAGGGCTTCTCGCCGGTAAGCATCCAGAGGAAGTTGGCGGCGTGCGAGAGGGCAGGGTCGGCTTCAAGGAGCGGGCGACCTTTGCGGATGCGATCGAAGAGGGCAACGATCATGGCGATCTGTGCGGTCAGATCGAAGCTCTTGCGCAGATTGGAGGCGTGCGTGGTGAACCGGCTCTCCGGGTCGTAGAGGCCGAGCAGAGAGACCGCGGTGCGGAGGGCCTCCATGGGAGGCGCGTCCTTGGGGAGCGTGCGCAGGAAGTCAAGGACAGGCGCGGGAAGACGCCGGGCGGCGGCGAGCGCGGCAGAGAACTCGGTGAGCTCGGCCTGGCTGGGAAGATGGCCGTTCCAGAGCAAAAACGCAGTCTCTTCGAAGGTGGAGTGGTCCGCGAGCTCGTGGATGTCAATGCCGCGGTAGGAGAGGATGCCACGCGCGCCATCGATGAAGCAGATGGAGGACTCATTGGCGACGACGTCCTGAAGACCTTTGGGGGCAGCGGCGGTAGTGGACATGCGATCGGTCTCCGGCGTTCGAGCAACTGGCTCAGTATGTGAGATTGCCGAAACGGTTGTCACGACGCAATAGCCGAATATCGTCAGCCGCGCCGGCCGAGGGGGTCAGTGCGCGGCGAAGCGTGTGGGCGAGAACGGCTGAAGGGAAAGCCTGGGCGCGCGTCCTTCGATGAGATCGGCGAGGAGCACGGCGGTCACGGGAGCGAGCAGAATGCCGTTGCGGAAGTGGCCTGTAGCCACGAAGTGACGTTGTGTACGAAGGCCAGCGTTGGCGGGGAGTTCTCCGATGAGCGGAAGTTCGTCCGGGGAGGCGGGGCGAAGGCCTGCCCAACCCTCTACGGTCGGCGTTTGTGCGCTGTCGGCGAAGGCGGGGAAGAGACCGGCGGCGAGATGGCGGAGTACGCCGAGCGCCCCAGGATGGGTGGTGACGTCGAACCCGACGTCTTCCACGGTGGCGCCGATCAGGGCGGTGCCGGCCTGGGGACCGCGGGTGCGAGGGACGATGTAGATGTCTTCGCTGCGATATACCTCGGCGAGCGGGAGATCGGGTGGAAGGCGCACGCGGAGCATCTGGCCCTTGCGTGGCGTGATCGAGAGCTTCAAGGCGGGCCAGGCGCCCGCAGCGTGGACGAGAATGGGGGCTTGTGAGGCGGGGTTAGTGGCTGGATCCCCTGCCGCTGGAAGAAAGCGGGCGCCGGCCCGGTTCACGGCTTCGAGAAGGGCAGAGAGCAGCTGCCGGGGATCTAGCGAGTTCTCCGCGAGGCGGCGCACGCTGCCGTCGGGCATGGTCTGCACCGTGACCTCGGTTTGAAAGGGGACGGGCATGCCGGAAAGCGCCTCGATGCTGGCAAGAAAGGCGGGGTAAAGCTCTCGGCTGAGCCGGGCCAAGGGCAGCAACTCCGGCGGATTGTGCGGGTCTTCCACAGCGAGCATGCCGGCGGCGGCGGGGGACGCCTCCCCCGGCGAGGAGGGGCGATGCAGGACCGTAACCGCGTGTCCGCGCGCCCGTAGCTCCAGGGCTAGACTCAAGCCGATTACCCCGGCGCCGAGGATGAGCATGTCGGAACGGGGCAGCACAGGGAAGAAGACCTCGCATCCAAGTTTAGTTTGAGGGCGCGGTCGGAGGCGTGCGGCGCGGACCGTTGAAACTGCCGGACGCAAAACACGTCCCACGTAGGAAGCGCAAATTCGCGACAGCTTTGCTCACTGCACTGCTGAGTGGTCCCGGTGAGCGGCGCGAGCCAAGGAGCAACGTATGAATGAACGGAACGATGTTGTGGTAGATCACCGTGCCCCGGGTTGGCTGACGGGCATAGCCGTTGTGGCGCTGCTGGCGGCGCTCGGTGCGCTGGCCTGGGCGCTGACGCTGCAGAACCATCTGGCCACCGCCGAGCGCAACCTGGCCGCGGCGACGCAGCAGAGCACGACGCTTGCGGAGAAGATCGACGACACCAACGAGCGGCTGCGCGCGCAGGGCGAGGCGCTGGGTCAGAACGTGGGCCTGACCCAGAAGCAGCTGGAAGAACGCGCGGCGGAGCTGGCCGCGGCGCAACGCTCGGCGCAGCGCACGACCATGGCCATGGCCTCGAAGCTCCAGAAGGAGACCAAGGCGAACGAGCAGCAGATTGGCGCGGTGCAGACCGATGTTTCGGGCGTGAAGACGGACGTGAACGGCGTAAAGACGGATGTCGCGAGCACGCAGGCGGATCTGTCCGAGACCAAGACCCAGCTGACGCGCGTGGTGGGCGACCAGGGCGTGATGAGCGGCCTGATTGCGACCAATCACAGCGAGCTCGAAGAGCTGCGGCGCAAGGGCGAGCGCAACTACTACGAGTTCACCTTGCAGAAGGGTGGCCAGGCCCAGGTGGTGGGCACCGTGAAGCTCGCGCTCAAGAAGGTGGACACCAAGCGCTCCAAGTACACGATGTATGTGAATGCGGATGACAAGAACATCGAGAAGAAGGACAAGAATCTCGATGAGCCGGTGCAGTTCTACTCCGGCAAGTCGCCTGCGCTGTACGAGGTGGTGGTAAACAACATCAGCAAGAACCAGGTGCAAGGGTACCTGAGCACACCGAAGAATGCTCCGGCGCCGATCTCGCTGCCCTAGGCTGTGCGTGGTGGGTGATTTTAGGTAGGAAGTGAAGGAAGGGCCTGCTTTTGCTTGAGTGCAGTTGGCGCTCCGGGCGGAAAGCAGGTCCTTCTCCTTCGCTTCGCTCAGGGTCAGGATGACAACCTTGTAAAACTCAAAGCCGGCCTTGGATTTCGCTGTCAGGGCAAGGGCGTTGTTTCGGGGTTCTGGTCCTGGAGCTCCAGGGTGAGGGTCGCATTGCGCTTCTTGGCCCAGGCGTCGGCGGTCTGGCCTGGGAAGAGCAGGATAACGGTGCCCGTAAGCGTGTTCTGCGGAGCGACTTGCTCGTCGCCGTTGATGGGTTTATCTGCCAATGGAGTGATCGCGGGGAAGATGGCCTCCAGACGCTTGAGCTTGGAGGCGGGGATCATCTGGGCGTCGGCCTGGGTGCCGTCGGCGAAGGTAGCGTGCGCGGCGATACCGGCGAGATAGATCGGCATGCGGAGCTTGTCGGTGAAGTGGATGGTGGCGAAGACGTAGAGATCGTCTTCCGGGGTGGAGTTGGCCTCGCCGATGACGCGCATATTGTGTGAGCCGGCCGGCGCGAGCCCCTGGACCTCGGTGTGCGGAGCGAAGGTCCGGACACCCGCGACCTTGAGCTCGGCCACCTTATGCGGGTTGAACCAGAAGACCGCGGCGGCGATGAGTGCGAGCACAAGGCCGGCGATCAGAAGGGCGGGGATCACACTCTTGTCGCGAGCGGAGGCGAACTGTAGATCGGACATGGTGCACAGGATAGCGCGCGCAGGCGACGGGCGAGGCCAGACGCCTACGGACGGGGCCGCAGCGCGGCGAGGAAGGCATCGACCGGGAGCGTGTTCAGGAGATCTCCCGGCTCCAGCCAGGCGCGGCGCAGCTGCACGATGCCGTGATCGATCAGATCGAGCTCGTCGGTGGAGTGCGCATCGGTGTTGACGATGAGCTTGCAGCCGAGCTCTTTGGCGCGGCGAAGGTTCAGGTCGGAGAGATCGGAGCGGGCGGGCGCGGCGTTGTGCTCCACGGCGATGCCGAGCCGCGCGGCCACGGGCAGGAGTTGTTCGAGGTCGATGGGGTAGGGATCGCGCTTGAGGACCTTGCGGCCGGTGGGGTGGCCGAGGATGCGGACATACGGGTTTTCGCAGGCGCGCAGCACACGCGCGGTGACCTCTTCTTCGGTTTGATTGAAGCCGGAGTGAACGCTGGCAATAACGACATCCAGCTGCGCCAGGGCGTCGTTATCGAGGTCCATCGCGCCGTCGAGGAGGATGTCGCACTCCACGCCGGCGAGCAGGCGAAAGGGCGTGGAAGGCCTGGGATTGACGGGCTCTTCGGCCTCGAGGCGGCGCTGGTAGCGATCCCACTGCGGCCCGCGGCCGGCGGCGAACTCTTCGGCGAGATCCGCCGAGACCTGACGGATGTGGGCGGCGTGCTCCAGGGCGCGGCGCTCGTCCATGCCGTTGGTCATGGTCAGGAGCTTGGAGTGATCGGTGATGGCGATGTAGTCGAGCCCGCGGGCGATGGCGGCCTCGGCCATCTCGCGGATGGAGTTGCTGCCGTCGGACTCGAAGGTGTGCATGTGGAGGTCGCCGCGAAGGTCGCTGCGCACGATCAGGTGCGGGAGCTCGTGCCTGGCGGCGGCTTCGATCTCGCCGCAGTTCTCCCGCAGCTCCGGCGGGATGTAGTCGAGATCGAGCGCGTTGTAGATCTCGGCTTCGCTCGCTGCGGCGACGACGTGATTGTCCTCCAGGCGAAGCAGGGCGTACTCGCTCAGCGTGTAGCCGCGCTTGATGGCGCGCTGGCGCAGGGTGACGTTGTGGTGCTTGGAGCCGGTGAAGTACTGAAGCGCGGCGCCATAGCTGGCGCGGGGCAGGAGCCGGACGTCGACCTGGAGGTTGTTGCGCAGGGTGAAGCTGACCTTGTTCTGGCCCTTGGCGAGCAATTTGTCGATGAGGGGCAACGCCGCCACGTGGTCTACAGCCGCGGCGACGACCTCGGGCTCGCAGGCGGGGCCGGTGACGAGCAGGTCGAGGTCGCCCACAGATTCGCGGCCGCGGCGCAGGCTGCCCGCCGGGGTGATGGTCTCGATGCCGGGGAACTGGCGAATGAGATCGGCGATGCGTTCGGCGTGATCGCGCGCGACGTCGATGCGGAACCGCGAGGTGTTCTTGCGGTAGTCCTCGATGCCCTTGAGGAGCTTGTCCGTGAACTTCTGGCCCATGCGCGGCAGGGTGAGGAGATCGCCGCGTTTGGCGGCCTCTTCGAGGGTATCGATGTCGGCGACGCCCAGCGCGGAGTGGAGCAGTGCCACCGTCTTGGGACCCATGCCCGGCAGGCGCAGCAGCGTGAGCATGGTGGGCTTGTAGCGCGTGAGCAGCTCTTCGCGCAGGGGCATGGAGCCGGTCGCAACGAGGTCGCGAATGTTGGCGGCCATGCCCTTGCCGATGCCGGGGATGGCGAGCAGGGCCTTGGGATCGGCATCGGGCCGGGTGAAGACTTCGAGCTGGACGGTCTGCTGTTCGACAGCCTCGGCGGCGCGGCGGTAGGAGCGGACGCGAAAGGGGTCCGCTCCATCGATCTCGAGAAGAGCTGCCGTCTCGTCGAGCAGCCGGGCGAGGGTGACGTTGTCCATAGGCACATCCCAGAGATGCCGGCGAGCGTACACCGGTATGCCCTGGGAACGTTCCGGCCGAGGTCAGCGGGTGTGCAGCGGGGTGACCTCGGCGGCCTGCGGGCCCTTTTCGCCCTGCACCACATCGAACTCCACCGGCTCGCCTTCCGCCAGCGCCTTGTAGCCGGTCGCCTGGATGGCCGAGTAGTGTACGAAGACGTCAGGGCCGCCGTCGCGTCCGAGAAAACCATAGCCCTTCGCGTTGTTGAACCACTTCACTGTGCCTTTGAACTGTGCCAACCACACCCTCCTGAGTACGCGTTTCACGCGGGAAGGCCCGAAGAGCGGACCCGCCACGGGTTGAACGTAACCCAGAACGCAGGAGGAAGGCGCTGGGGCACCGATCCGCTGAAACGCAAAGATAGTCTACGTTTATGCGGTGAAGACGCCTTCGCGCTGGAGCCTGGAGGCGTAAAGGAGGACGCCGATCAGGGTCTTGCCATCTTCGATCTCGCCGGCGTGCATCATGTGCAGAACCTCCGAGAGTGGCGTCATGTGCAGCTCGATGCGCTCGTCGTCCTCGGGGGTGGCGTCACCCAGGGTGAGGTCTTCGGCGAGAACGATGTTCATGGCTTCGGAGAGGAAGCCGGGACTCGCGTAGTAGGTGGCGTGCGGGGACCAGCGTGCGGCGGTGTACCCGGTCTCCTCGGCTAGCTCGCGCTGCCCGGCCGGGATGAGCTCTTCGCCGGGCTCGATGCGGCCGGCGGGAAGCTCGAGGAGGAACTTGCCGGCGGCGTGGCGGTATTGCCGAATGAGGAGGATGCCGGGATCGCTTGGATCCGAGGAGGTATCCACGGCGAGCACGACGACGGAGCCGTTATGGCGAACCACATCGCGCGTGGCCGTGACGTCGCCGGGCTCCTTCACCTGATCGCGGGTGACGGAGAAGATGGGTCCTCGGAAGACGGTTTCAGTGGAAAGGACTTCGGCGGTGCCGGTGAGCGGTGCCGGGGTGTTTTCAGGGGCCATGGCCTCACACTATATGAAGCCGGAGCCGCGATTGCCGGCGCGCAGGCACGGGCAAGCGATTTCTGCATCAGCGCTCGCGGCCTCGCATCCAACAGAGCGCAACCAGAACGCCCAGAAGATCCTCAGAGCCAGCCGAACCTCTCCATGCAGATTGAGTGTTACCCCATCTCGGCGGTCCCCGGCACGTCCGCGCTGTTTCGCGACTTTGCGGAGGCGCAGGATCCGGCAACGGTGCGGCGTCTGCGCCGCTGGTACCCCGCGGATCCGTTTCGGATGGACTGGGCTCGCACTGCGCCAGTGCTTGAAGGAGAGCACCGCGAGCGACTGGCCGAAGCGTTGCTGGCGCAGACAGAGATCTTTGCTGCGGGTGCGGCTGCTGTGGAGAACATCGAACGGCTGCGGGCGGGTGCGGCGGCTGTGGTCACCGGGCAGCAGGTAGGGTTGTTTGGCGGGCTGCTGCTGACGCTTCTGAAAGCAGCGACGGCGATCCGCAAGGCGCAGGATGCGACGCGGATCTCGGGACGCCCGCATGTGCCGGTGTTCTGGCTGGCCAGCGAAGATCATGACGTGGAGGAGGTGGACCAGGTTCATCTGCCCGGGAAGGACCGCGTCGAGAGTCGGCGGGCGGCGTTGGCAGTGGCGGGGGTTCCTTTGCCGGTCGGGACTCTGCCGACCAGCGAGCGCGTTGAGCCGCTGCTTGCATGGGCAGAGGAGCTGCTGGGCTTTGCGCCGATCTGCGAGGTGCTGCGCGAGGCTTACACCGACCATGCGGGCTATCGGGCTACGCTGGGGAGCGGCTTTGGGCGGCTGCTTTCGTATGTGTTTGCGGCGCAGGGCCTCGTCGTGATGGATGCGTCGTCGCGGGCGTTCCATGCGCTGGGAAGCGCTGTGCTACGGTCGGCCATCGAGCGGGCGGAGGAGTTGGAAGAGGCGCTGCTGGCGCGCTCTGCCGAATTAGAGACGGCCGGGTACCACGCGCAGGTGAAGGTGGCTCCCGAGATGAGTCTGCTGTTTCTAGTCTCGCCTGCAACGGACGGCGTGTCCGAGCGGCGGGCGCTGCGGCGCACGCGTGAGGGCGCATGGAAAACCGGTAGCCGGACTTTTTCGTCGCAGGAGCTTCTAGGGATTCTAGAGACCGAGCCTGAGCGGCTGAGCCCGAATGCGTTGCTGCGGCCGGTGTTCCAGGATGCAATTTTGCCCACCGCCTCGTATGTGGGAGGCCCGGCGGAGATCGCGTACTTTGCGCAGTCCGCGGTGGTATATGAGCGCGTGCTGGGCCGGGTGACGCCGGTGCTGGCGCGGCTTTCCGCAACGCTGGTGGAGCCCGCGATCGCCAAAATGATGGGGCAGCATGAGGTGCAGTTTCCCCAGGTGCTGGCAGCGAAAACGGGCGAGGAGTTAGGCACACGGCTGGGCGCGCGCGCGATGCCGATCGAAGGCAAGCAGAGGCTCGCGAGTGCGGGCAACGCGCTGGACGTGGAGTTGAGTTCGCTGCTCGAGTACATGACCGCGATGAGCCCAGAGCTGGGGCGCGCGGCAGGGGTAAGTGCGAACAAGATGCGCTACCAGATGAACCGGTTGCGGCGCATGGCGGCACGTTTCCAGTTGGAGCGCGAGACCTCGCTGCGCAAGCAGGCGAGCGCGATGATGCTGCACCTGTTTCCCGACGAACATCTGCAGGAAAGACTGTTGGCAGGAGTGTGGTTTCTGGCGCGATGTGGCGAGGAGTTGCCCCAGTTGCTGGTGGACCATGCGGGGCAGGAGTGCCCCGGGCACCGTGTGCTGTTCCTCTAGTCCGAGCGCTACAATGGCCTGCGGAGGCGCGCGGCGATGGCGAAGAACAAGTCAGCGGAGGAGAGCTTTGAGGTGACCTGCCCGGACTGCGGCGGCGTGCTCAAGGTGGATCCCGCGACCCGCTCGGTGATCGCGCATACGCCCGCACCGCGCAAGCGCACCTTTGAGGATCTGGGCTCGGCCGCACGTGCGTTAAAGGACCAGGAGGCGCGGCGGGACTCGCTTTTTGCGCAGTCCGTGCAGGCGGAAAAGCACCGCGACGATCTGCTGGATAAGCGCTTCGCGGAGGCGCTGAAGAAGGCCAAAGAGACGCCGATCACGGACAAGCCGCTGCGGGCATTTGATCTGGACTGACTGCGCCCGGCGCGCTATAACGTTGGGCATGCGCGAACGTTGCTTGCTCCAGTCTGTTCGGGTTCTTTCCTGCACGGTTGTGCTTCTGCTCAGCGGCTGTATAAACCTCGTTCGGGCGCGGGATGATGGAGAGCGGTTAGACCAGCAGTTTCACTTGCTGATGTCACAAGCGAATCCTTCGCTGATCTATGCAACGGCCTCGCCGGATTACCGCGAGGCGACGACAGCGGCACAGTCCGAGGCGATCTTTACAGCGATCCAGAAGAAACTCGGTCAACCGGTGAGTTCGCAACAGACCCGGTGGCAGCTCAACCGAACAGCATCGGGAACCTTTCTCACCTCGGTTTCGAAGACGGAGTTCTCGAAGCAGGCCGCAGGGGAAGAGACGTTTGTGTGGAAGCAGACCGAGCACGGATACAAGCTGGCGGGATACAACATCAGCTCCAACGAGCTCATCACGCGCTGATCCCCGCCTTAAACTAGGGGGATGCCACCGATTCTCAACGCCCAGGGCGTGTCGAAGCGCTTTGGCGCGGTGCCCTTGTTTCAGGACATCTCCTTTGCTGTAAACGATGGCGACCGCCTTGGGCTGATCGGACCGAACGGTGCGGGCAAGTCTACGTTGCTTGCGATCCTTGCGGGGGAGATGGAGCCGGATGCGGGCGATGTGGCGATGCGCAAGCGCGCGCGTGTGGGGTATGTGCGGCAGATCTCCGAGTACCCGCCCAAGATCACGGCGCGTGGGGTGATTGAGGCCGCGCTGGAGCTGGCCGCTGTGCCCGTAGAGGAGCGCGAGCAGCGTCTGCGGGAGACGCTGGGGCGGGCTGGGTTTGTGGACGCGGCGAGCGAAGGCGCGGTGCGCATGGAGGCCGAGGCGGTGAGCCTTTCGGGCGGTTGGCGCAAGCGGCTGGCGATCGCGGAGGCGATGGTGCTGCGGCCCGATGTGCTGCTGCTCGATGAGCCGACGAACCACCTGGATCTTGAAGGGATCGAGTGGCTGGAAACAAATCTTCGCAATGCGAGCTTTGCCGTCGTGGTGGTGACCCATGACCGCTACTTTCTGGAGAATGCGGCGAATGAGGTGGTGGAGCTCAACCGTCTGTATGCGGGTGGATTGCTGCGCGTGAAGGGAACGTACTCGCGGTTTCTGGAGGAGCGGGCCGCGTACCTCGAATCGCAGCAGCGCCTGCAGGAGGGTTTAGCGAATCGGGTGCGTACGGAGATCGAGTGGCTGCGGCGGGGTCCTAAGGCGCGCGCGACCAAGGCCAAGGCGCGGATCGATAACGCGCATGGGTTGATTGCGCAACTGGCCGACGTGCAAGGGCGCCTGCGCACCGCCAACGCCGGGATTGCATTCGATGCCACCGACCGGCAGAGCAAGCGGCTGATCGAGATGGAGGATGTGAGTGTTCGCTACGGTGAGCGCGAGGTTCTGCGCGGCGTGAGCTTCGCGCTGGTAAACGGCGCGCGCTTGGGGCTGGTGGGACCGAACGGCTCGGGAAAGACGACGCTGCTGCGGGCGATGACGGGTGAGTTGGCGGTGAGCGCGGGCACGGTAAGGCGTGCGGCGAACCTGCGAGTGGTGTACCTGAGCCAGATGCGGGAGCTGGATGAGTCGTTAACGCTGCGACGTGCGCTGGCGCCGGATGCGGATGCCGTGGTGTACCAGGGGCGCGTGGTGCATGTGGCGAGCTATGCGGCGAAGTTCCTGTTTACGGGCGAGCAGCTGAACCAGCCCGTGGAGCGCTTGAGCGGCGGCGAGCGGGCGCGTGTGCTGCTGGCGCGGCTGATGCTGCAGCCCGCGGATGTGCTGATGCTGGATGAGCCGACCAACGATCTGGATATCCCCACGCTGGAGGTGCTGGAAGAGGCACTGCTGGAGTTTGCGGGCGCGCTGGTGCTGGTGACCCATGACCGGTATCTGCTGGATCGTGTGGCCAATGTGGTGCTGGGGCTGAATGGGCGTGGCGAGGCGCAGCTCTTCGCCGACTACGCGCAGTGGGAGGCGTGGCGCAGCGAAGAAAGCGCACCCAAGCCGAGCGGCAACGGTGTTCAAACGCCCGCTGTCGCAGCTGTTGTGCCTGCTGCAGCGAAGAAGAAGCTCTCGTACATGGAGCAGCGCGAGTGGGATGCGATCGACAGCAGGATCGCGGCTACGGAGACGAGACTGGCAGAGGCGCAGGCACGGGTGAGCGATCCGCGGGTGGCCGTGGATGCTTCGGCGTTGACCGATGCGCTGGAGGAGCTTGCGCGCGCGCAGAAGGAGCATGATGCCGTGCTGGAGCGATGGATGGAGTTAGGCGAGAAGGTGAGCTGACGGTTGTATGGCTTCAGTCCCTGCGAATGACCTCGCCGTTCTTCATGACGAACGTAGGGTGCTTGAGGACGGAGATGTTGCTTAAGGGATCGCCGGGCACGGCAATGATGTCGGCGTAGAAGCCTGCTTTGAGTTGGCCGATCTCGTCGGCCCAGTCGAGTAGTTTGGCTCCGTTGAGGAGGCCCGCGCGAAGGGTGTCCGCGGGGCTCATGCCGTATTGCACCATCAGCTCGTACTCGCGCGCCTGGGTGCCGTGGGGAAAGGGACCGACATCGGAGCCGACCGCGAAGGGTACGCCCGCGGCCATCTGGCTCTTGAACTGTGCCGCGTGAAAGGCTTGTTCGGCGTGCTCGCGTTCGGCCAGCGTGGGGCTGGGGGCGTGCTCGGCGAAGTACTCCGCGATGGCGAAGGTGGGCACGGCGTAAATGCCCTTGTCGTGCATGGCCTGCATGGTGGCGGGGGAGAGCGCATAGCCGTGGTCGACGCTGACCACGCCCGCAGCCACGGCGAAGGCGGCGCCGGGTTCGCCGGTGCAGTGTACAGCCACGCGTGAGCCCGTGCGTTTGGCTTCCGTGACGGCGGCGGCAAGCTCCGCTTCGCTGTACTGGTAGGGCGTGGTGAAGACGCCGTCGACGAGCCGGTCGCGGCCTGTCTCGTAGATCTTGGTGAAGTCCGCGCCCTGTTTACGCTGCTCGCGCATGGTGGCGACGATCTCGTCGGCGGTGTTGGCGCGGTCGGCGTTGGAGAGGAGATGCTCTTCGGGATTGCGCCCGCTGTTGTCTTCGTGGCCGCCGTTGATGTCGATGGCGTTGCAGCTGACGCGCATGCGCGGCCCGGGGATGAGGCCGGTGTTGATGGCATTGCGTACGGCGACATCTGCGCAAAAGGCGCCTTCGGTGCCCATGTCGCGCTCGGCGGTGAAGCCGGCCAGCAGATCGGCTTTGGCGGCGTCGGCAGCAAGGAGGGTGCGCTCGGGGACAGACTCGTTGACGGTCTGGTTGGCCTCATCGCCGACGTGAAGAAAGAGGTGTACGTGCGCGTCGATCAGGCCGGGCATGAGGGTCGTTGTGCCGAGATCGACGACCTGGGCGCCGGCGGGATGCGTGACGTGCTCGCCGGCCTCACGGATGTGGCTGCCTTCCACGAGGACTTCGCCGGGAGAGACGAGCTTGCCCCCGGCCACGTCGAGCAGATGGGCGGCGTGCAGCACAGTGATTCTGGCCGGTGCCGGGGGCGCTTGCGCCCGCAGGGGAAAGCATGACCGCATGGAGGCGAGCAGGGCGAAGGCGAGGAGCGCTGGCTTCATGTGAGCCGAGGATACCGCAGGTGATCAGCGGGTCCGAGCCGCTTCGAGTCCGGCTTCTGCGAACCGGACAGGAGGCCGGAGCGCCAGCATGCTGAGCTAGAGCTTGAAGTGCAGGAGGCTACGCAAGTGATCCGTCGTTAGGTCCACGGCGCGTTGATGGACCGCTGCGTTCATCTCCCCGGCCTTTTGACGTCTTTCGGAAAGCATGGCAAGTTCCGAGGCGAAACGCTGGCCAACTGGAGCAGGCTCCGGGCTGGAGGACGACTTGGCGGCAGGCGCCCACTGTTCGTGAGGCGACTGCCCGCTTAGCTCCAGAAAGATCCTCTGGGCGCCAGGGTGGGCTCGAAGAAAGGCAGCAGCGTCGGGTGGCTCTGGATCGGGTGGCACCTGGTGAGCGGGAGCGGTTTGCACGGTGTTCGATGTAGGGAACTCATCGTCCTTGAACATGGTTTTCGTGCTCCTGAATGTGCAGGGTACTGCGTAATCCTTGACTATTGGATGGGCGTAGCAGGGCACCTCGCAAGCTTGCTGCGGTCAAGCATCGCCGCGATCGTTGCACCCGCTCCAATCGAAAGGCAGGTTGTCTACACGGGTCGACCTAGCCGCTGGCCAGTACGCTTGCGTGCTATGGAACGGGTGATACCAGCGTAACGCCTGAGACAGCGCAGCCGAAAGCGCCCCAGCCGGCCTCCCCAGAGCGTTCTTTTCGCGTTCCGCAATCTATTCGCCCTCTTTTCTGCGTTTCTTTCGCGCCTGAGAGCCTGCGCCATTTTGCGAGCAATCAGGGCCTGATCTTGCACGGCGCTCTGGATGGCATCCAGCGCCACGGTAGCGTCCATCATGCGCCGCCGTAGTTCCGCTTCAGACTCCCTGTGTCCAGGTTCCAGGGGACGCAGGGCCTGGGAGAGAGCAGGTTCGATGGCAACGATTGCGGGCCATTCCCGTAGCTGGAAAAGAACAGCGGCCCCTTCATGCGCGTAGAAGTGCAGCACCCTCGCCTTTGTGAACTGCACCACGACGTAGATCCAGGACAGCTCCTGCTCCAGGTCCTCTGCAGTCTTCGGATACGGACATTTGCTCGCCAACGCTGCCCGGCGTGCGGCCAGGTTTTCGTGGTAGCGGCGATTCATCGCCAGCAATCTCCGTAAGCGGCCCTGAACATAGGCCAGTTCCCGATAGATGGCGCGTCTGGCTGCTCGTTCTGTGCGGGTGCCGACGAGCCAGCCCTTTGCCGGCTCAAAGAGCAAGCCAACAGTCGTCCCGATGAGCGCGGTCCAGAGAACCGAGCTGGTCGTTGCTGGTTCTGCCATGAGACCAAGAACCTACACTGCAGGGAGTTTGAAGTGGAGGCGCGGGCCGGGATCGAACCGGCGCATAAAGGTTTTGCAGACCTCTCCCTTACCACTTGGGTACCGCGCCTTGAGCCCGGGACATGCTCGCAGACGCAGAGCTCACGACAGGGAAAGGTCGGAGCGCGGCAGAAAGGAGAGGGCGTTTGGAGCGGGAGACCGGGGTCGAACCGGCGACATCTTCCTTGGCAAGGAAGCACTCTACCACTGAGCTACTCCCGCCCTTGCGTTGAGGATAGCAAAGCCGCGGGCGGATGGCAAAGGATTCGATGGTGGTGTGGTTCGGTTCGGGGGCGGATGCGCGGTGTGGGCACCCCGGGGGCGAAATGCGGGGATCTCTCCGCTACGCTTCGCTCCGGTCGAGATGACAAGCTGTATAGCGCTTCGGAGCGAGATGACAAGCTGTATAGCGCTTCGGAGCGAGATGACAAGCTTTATAGCGCTTTCGCTCGAGATTGAAGTGACAAGCTATAC
>CAXTWN010000091.1:0-12305 GCA_964248055.1 uncultured Acidobacteriaceae bacterium
GTAGCGCCGCCGGCCCCGGCTCCGGGTCCGGTAGTTGTTCCGGGGCAGGAGCAGACCGTTCCCGCGCCGCAGACGCTAACGATCGCCGCGGTAGGCGACATCATGATCGGCTCGACGTTTCCGGACGACAGTTCGTTGCCGCCAGAGGGGGTGAACCTCCTGCTGCCGTTCGGTCCGATTCTGCAGGCAGCGGACATCACCTTCGGCAATCTGGAAGGGCCGATGCTGGAGGGCGGTGCGTCGAGCAAGTGCCCCACGCCGGCCCCGGTGCCGGAGGGTGCGCCGCCGCCTCCGGTGAACTGTTTTGCCTTTCGCGTGCCGACGCGCTATGGCGCGTACCTGAAGGAGGCCGGGTTCAAGGTAATGAGCTTGGCGAACAACCATGCAAGCGACTTCGGGGACTATGGGCGCGCGTCGACCCGCAAGGTACTGGACGACCTGGGGATCAAGTACGTGGGCAGCGATCGCGGCCCCTACGCGACGGCGGTGCTCAACGTCCATGGCCTGCGGGTGGGATTCGTCGGCTTCGCGCACAACGATATCGTGCCGAATGTGAACGACCTGGCCTTTGCGCGCCAGCTGGTCTCGGAGTTGAAGACGCGCACGGACCTGGTGGTGGTGTCGTTTCACGGTGGCGGAGAGGGTGTGGACCGGCAGCATGTGCTGCCCAAGGGGCAGACCGAGATGTTTCTGGGAGAGGCGCGCGGGGACCTGCGCTCCTTCACCCACACGGTGGTGGATGCGGGCGCCGATCTGGTGCTGGGTCATGGACCGCACGTGATGCGCGGCATGGAGCTGTACAAAAGGCACCTGATCGCGTACTCGATGGGCAACTTCTGCACGTATGGGATGTTCGGGCTGCATGGGGAGACGGCGTTGACGGCGGTATTTCAGATCACGCTGGACGCCGAGGGGCAGTTCGTGAGCGGACAGCTCTACCCTGGCCGCCAGACCAAGCCGGGAGGGCCGAAGCCGGATTCCACGGGTGAGGCGATTCGAGTTGTACGACAGCTTTCGTTGGCGGACTTCGGGGCGGCCGCTCCGCAGATTGAGGATGATGGCAGCTTTTCGCAGTAGCAACGGCGGAGGGCGGCTTTCCCGGCGGGTCTGGATCGTCGGCCTGCTGATTCTGGCGCTGTTTGTGACTGCGATCGTCTGGACTTTTCGGAGCGTGCCCAGGGCGAACGACGCGAGCGCGCGGGTGGACGCGATCCTTGTGCTGGGTTCGCCTACGGAGTTCGATGGATCGCTGACCTCGGCGCAGATCTGGCGTGTGGATGAGGCGGTACGGGAGTACAGGGCCGGACGTGCGGCGCACCTGCTGATGAGCGGTGGGCCGACGATGCACGGGCACGTGGAGGCCGAAGCCATGGGGGCCTATGCGCGCCGGCTGGGTGTGCCGCCCGAGGCGGTTCTGGAGGAGGGCGCGTCGATGACCACGATTGAGAACATCCGCAGCAGCGAGCGCATCCTGAAGGCGCATGGATGGCGGCGCGTGGAGGTGATCAGCTCCGGGGACCATCTGCCGCGGGCGGCGCTGCTGCTCCAGCGCACGGACCTGCTGTGGCAGACGCATGCGGCGCCGACCCCAGGTCGCAGCCGCCTGCAGATCGCCGGAGCGTACGCCGAAGAAGCTACCGGGACGGCGGTGATCCGCTACGGCGGTCTGTGGATCTGGCCGGTGGTGCACGCGCTCGCCAAAGCGCAGGGAGCCGTAGCGTTTGCGTTTCGCTGGCTGTACTACAAGGTGGGAGGCTGGCTGAGCCGGCGGTGAGTCCGCTCAGCCGGCCAGCGCTTCAGGTGCGTGAGGCGTAGGCCGCGTTCATGCGGCTGAACACCTGGTCGTAGTTGCCGTTCTTCTCGGCGAAGCGCAAGGGATGCACGCGTTCGACGAGGATCTCGCCGGAGGGTGGCGGGTTCTGCAGCAGGGACATGGTCTCCGCGATGTACTCGTCCAGGGGCATGGCGTTGGGATCGGTGGCCTGGTGTGTCCCGCTGAGCTCGGTCTGGACGTACGGTGGCGCGATCTCGAGAACCTCAACGGCGGTGTCCCGGAGTTGGTAGCGAAGGGACTGCGTCCAGGAATGGATGGCAGCCTTGGTGGCGCAGTAGGCAGGGAAGGGCGAGATGGGCACAAAGGCCAGGCCCGAGCTGACCGTCATGATGGTGGCCTCCGGTTGGGCGAGCAGCTGGGGAAGCAGCGCCACGGTGAGGCGCATGGGACCGAGGAGGTTGATCGCAATGGTCTGCTCGGCGACGGCGAGCTTCGCAGCGTAGTTGGCCTCATCGTCGGTAAGCTGCTCTTGCTTCATGATGCCGGCGTTGTTGATCAGGACGTTCAGCTTGGGGAATTCGGCTCTAATCTCCGCGACGAAACGCTGGAAGTCGTCGGGGCTTTCGATGTCGAGCGGGAGGGCGCGCATGCCTGGGTTCGCACGGACGGTGTCGTCGAGGACGGACTGGCGGCGGCCGGCGATGAGAACCTGGTTGCCCTGCTTGTGCAAGGCCTCCGCGAGGCCGCGGCCGATACCGGTGCCGCCTCCGGTAATGAGGATCGTGTTGCCCGTGGGCTTCATGAGGGCTCCTGTCTGAAGGATGGATGTGAGCGAACGCGGCGCGATGCAGGAACTTGTACGGCCTTTTCACAGAGGGTAAGCACGACCGCTGCGCTGCGGTTAGTTGTGGACTTGCGGTACCGCGGCGTGGACAATGTTGCGCATCCGGGGGATGAGCCTCGAGGCAAGGTCGCGCAGGCGGGCAGCGCAGGTGGCGCGATGTCACTCGGCCTTGTAGATGAGAACCGGACCTGATCCCGCAGAGCCGGCCGACTTAGGAGGAAACGTTATGAAAATCAACGTCCATCTGGGCTTTACCGGGAACTGTGATGCGGCCTTTGCCTTTTACGAGACGGTGTTTGGGACCAAGCGGCTGACCTCGATGACCTGGGGCGAGGCTCCCGCAGGCGTGCCGTGCCCGGAGGGTGCCAAGGACTTGATCATGCACACCGCCCTCCCGGTGGGAAACATCGTCCTGATGGGAGCGGACGCACCCCCGGGACGCGGCAAGCCCTTTGGGGGCTTCGAGCTTTCGGTGGACGACTCCGATGAGGGAGAGGTGAAGCGCCTCTTTGCCGCGCTGAGCGAAGGCGGCAACGTGGTGATGCCTCTCTCGCCGACGTTCTGGTCCCCGCTGTTCGGCATGTGTGCGGATAAATTTGGCGTGCACTGGATGGTGAGCATCTCCGGCCCGCAGGCATGAGGTCGGCGAGCCCGCTGGCTGACCTCAGGCCGAGACGGCGTCCATGGGTCTGCGATGCCGGTCGAACCACCACGCCCACAGCAGCATGATCGTTCCGGCAACGAGTCCGGGCCAGGCGATCTCCTTGTTCACGGACCGCGGGATGTCACTGCTCAGGCTGCCGTTCAGGTAGCTCGCCAGCAGCACGAGCACAAAGGCGAGGTACGCGTAACGGCCTATCCGGTCGCGTGTTCTTGTGGCTGCGCTGTACATCCAGATCCCGACGCCAAACAGGACAAGCTCCACGGTGATCGTTCCAGGAATTGAGTTCCACAAGCCGAGGCCGAACTTCGGTCCACCCGGATAGAGCGGCATGTCGGGACCATGGGTGATCCAGTCCAGCAACCAGTGACTCATCACGCCCAGGAGGACCGCGAGAGCTCCTGCGCGGTAGCGCGTGACGGCGTAGTAGAGGGCCGCCATGAGCAGTCCCCAGACGGCGCACATCAGCAGGCTGTGGGACCAGGGATAGTTCACGAAGTCCAACGGCGCCAGCTTCATGCCCCGTGGGTCAATCCGCACCGTCTCCCATCCCAGCAGGAGGAACAAGGGCCAGAGCAGATCGGAGAGCAGCGGCGCGGCCAGAAGGATCGCCAGCGACGAGCGAGGCGCAAACTTCTTGGCCGCAAACCCAACGGCAAAGTGACCGATGAACATGCTCGTGTATCTGTACGGCAGTCTAGCCGAGCCGTTAGAGGTCCGGAACTGCCTCTCGGGCGCGGAGGTGGAGATGGGACGGAAAGATGTGGACCGGTTTTCCTCCGGCGGGCCCTCAGTGCTCCCAGGTGCACCGGTATCGGAGCAGTAAACTGGGGATATGGCCGCTGAGTTCACCCATCTGCATCTGCACACCGATTATTCACTCCTGGATGGGGCTTGCGATGTGGACAAGCTGGCCAAGCACCTGAAGGGGATGGGGCAGACCGCGGCGGCGATCACGGACCACGGGAACATCTATGGCGCGGTGCACTTCTTCGATGCGATGAAGAAGAAGGAGTTGAAGCCGATCCTCGGGTGTGAGCTATACATCTGCAAGGAAGACGACCATCGGGGCAAGGCGGATCCGGAGTCGAAGTACAACCACTTCCTGGTGCTGGCGGAAAGTGAGGCGGGCTACCGGAACCTGGTGCAGCTTACTTCTGAGGCAGCGCTTCATGGGTTCTATCGCAAACCGCGAGTTTCGAAGAAGTTCCTGGCACAGCACACGGAGGGGTTGATCGGGTTCTCCGGGTGCCTGGCGGGGGAGATGAGCCAGCTCCTGATGGCGGGCGACTACGCCGCGGCCAAGCGGGTGGGCGGCGAGTTCGAGGAGATGTTCGGGAAGGGAAACTTCTTCCTGGAGATCCAGGACCACGGGCTGGAGCCGGACAAGGCCGTGACGGAAGCGATGTTCCGGCTGGAGCGGGACCTTGGTATTCCGCTGGTCGCGACCAACGATTCTCATTACGTCGCCGCCGACGATGCACGCTCCCACGAGGTGCTGCTGTGCGTTCAGACCGCGGACTCCATCAACAACCCGAAGCGGTTCCGGTTTGGGAAAAACGAGTTTTACCTGAAGTCGGCGGACGAGATGCACCGGCTGTTCGCGCATGCGCCGGAGGTGTGCACGCGGACGATGCAGTTTCCGGAGCGCTGCAATCTGGAACTGGCCAAGGTCAAGAATCCGTTTCCGAAGTTCCCCCTGCCCGAGGGCGAGACGATCGACACGTTCTTCGAGCAGGTGTGCCGGGAGGGATGGCGCAAGCGGCGCGAGACGGCGGTGCGACACCTGGAAGAGCGGGGCATCCTGCGGAGCTCGATTGCGGCCTATGAGGAGCGGCTGAACCGCGAGATCGAGTGCATCAAGGCGATGAAGTTTCCCGGTTACTTCATGATCGTTTGGGACTTCATCCGCTACGCGAAGGAGCACAACATCCCCGTGGGGCCGGGGCGTGGATCAGCGGCCGGATCTCTGGTGGCCTACGTGATGGAGATCACGGACATCGATCCGCTGCAGAACAATCTGCTGTTTGAGCGGTTTCTGAATCCGGAGCGGGTCTCGATGCCCGACGTGGATATCGACTTCTGCATGAACCGCCGCGGCGAGGTGATTGAGTACGTGCGGCAGAAGTACGGCACAGACCAGGTCGCGCAGATCATTACGTTCAACACCATGGCGGCCAAGGCGGCGATCAAGGACGTGGGCCGGGCCATGGACATGCCCTATGGCGAGGTGGACCGGATCGCCAAGCTGATTCCAGGGACGATCGGCATCACCATTGAACAGGCGCTGAAGGACTCCCCGCCGTTAGCGGCGGCGTGCGAAGCGGACCCGAAGATCCGCGAACTGATCGAGACGGCGCAGCGGCTGGAAGGGCTGGTGCGCGGGGCAGGCGTACACGCGGCAGGCGTGGTGATTGCACCGCAGCCGCTGACCGAGCTGGTGCCGGTAACGCGGACCAAGGACGAGGCCATCGTCACCAGCTATGACATGAAGGCCGTCGAAAAGATGGGCCTGCTCAAGATGGATTTTCTTGGGCTGACCACGCTGACGGTGATCGATGACTGCCTGAAGCTGATCAAGAGCAACCGCGGCGAGACGGTGGATATGGCCACCGTGGATCTTGGGGATCAGCGGACCTACGAGCAGGTGTTTCACCGCGCGCTGACCAGTGGCGTGTTTCAGTTTGAGTCGGGCGGCATGCGCGATGTGCTGCGACGCTATAAGCCGACCAGCGTAGAGGACCTGACGGCGTTGAACGCGCTGTACCGGCCGGGGCCGATCCAGGGCGGCATGATTGATGACTTCATCGAGCGCAAGTGGGGCCGGCGCGCGGTGGAGTACATGTTCCCCGAGCTGGAGACGATCCTGAAGGAGACGCTCGGCGTCATCGTCTACCAGGAGCAGGTGATGCAGATCTCCTCGGCGATCGCCGGCTACTCGCTGGGGGGCGCCGACCTGTTGCGCCGCGCGATGGGCAAGAAGGATCCCGCAGAGATGGCCAAGCAGCGCGACATCTTTATGGCCGGTGCCCTGGAGCGCAAGTTCAACAAGGAGACCGCGGGCAAGCTGTTCGACCTGATGGAGCAGTTCGCCGGCTATGGCTTCAACAAATCGCACTCCGCCGCGTATGCGCTGCTGGCGTATCACACCGCCTGGTTGAAGACCCACTACCCGGTGGAGTTCATGGCGGCTCTGCTGACAAGCGAAACCAGCAAGCCGGAGAACGTGGTGAAGTACATCGGCGAATGTCGCGAGATGGAAATCGCCGTGGTGCCGCCGGATGTGCAGATCTCCGCGGCGGACTTTACGCCCGCGGGGGATGCGATCCGCTTTGGGCTGGCGGCGATCAAGAACGTGGGACACAATGCGATCGAGTCGATCCTGCGAGCGCGGGAGGAGCTGCGCACGGCAAACGGAGCGGGCGCGACGGATGCGGGCGGAATGCAGCGTGGGGGAAACCAGGCATTTCGCTCGTTGTGGGAGTTCTGCGAAAAGGTCGACCTGCGCCTGATGAACAAGCGCGTGCTGGAGTCGCTGTGCAAGGCGGGGGCGCTGGACACCTTTGGCAAGCGCTCGCAGGTGGTGGCCGCGCTGGACAAGGCCATGGAGCGGGGACAGCGATCGCAACGGGACGCGCAGGCGGGCCAGCATGGGCTGTTTGGGATGTTTGACGACGAGCCCACGGCGACAAACGCGAGGGAAGACGCCCTGCCCACGGCGCCGGAGTGGGACGAGTACACGCGGCTGGCGAACGAAAAGGAGGTGCTCGGGTTCTTCGTCTCCGGGCATCCGCTGGACAAGTACCGCGAAAAGCTGCGGAACCTGAAGGGCGTGATCGACACGCAGACCGCTTGCGAAATGAAGCCGGAGCCGGTGGTGTTTAACCGGGGGCGACGCGAGGAGACGGCGAACGAAATCCAGGTCGCCGGTGTGATCACCGGGCTGAAGGTCGCGAAGTCGAAGCGCTCGGGTGAGATGTACGCCCAGGCTTGCCTTGAGGATGCGGTCGGCAAGATCGACCTGATCGTCTTTCCGCAGAACTACGAGAAGCTGGCCGAAAAGCTGAAGATCGATGTGCCGGTGGTGGTGCGCGGTTCGATCCGTGGTGAGGAAGACTCGGCGCCGAAGATCGCGCTTTCGGCGATTCAGGCGTTGGAGGATGTGCAGGTGAAGCTACCGGAGGCGCTGCGGATCCGGGTGCCCCTGCACTCGCCGGATGCGGCGCTGATGGAGAAGCTGCAGGCGCTATTTCGTGGGGCGCCCGGACGCGGCAAGGTGCTGCTGAACCTGGAAGAGCCCGGCGAGTTTTGTGCGGTTCTGGAGCCGCAGGGCTACTCGGTGGCCGCCGATGTGCAGTTTATCGAGAGCGTGGAAGGGCTGGTGGGACGCGGAGCGGTGCAGGTGATTGCATAGCGGGATGAAGTGGGGCGCGAGATGGCTGTCTTCTCTGCTGCTTTGGTGTCATCCCGCGGCCTTGCTGTGTCTGTCCGGTGCGGAGACAGAAGCAGATCCCTACGGGATGACAACTCAAACAGGTAGCCTAAAAGAGGTGGCATCAACAAGCGGACTTGATCGAAGCCACCTGGTCGCGTCAGTCGCTGTAGTTGGGGTAGCTCGGCTTGTGGGGTTCCGGGTTGGGGTGCTTGGCGAGTTGGTCGAGCGCTACCGAGACGGCTCTTTCGAGTTGCGGGTCGTGACCTTCGGCGACCGCTTTGGGGTCTTGTTCGACGGGGATGTCGGGGTCGACTCCATGGTTTTCAACGTCCCACTCGCCGGCTGGGGAGAAGAAGGCAACCGAGGGTGAGGTAACGGAGCCGCCGTCCATGAGGACGGGGATCTCGCCGATGCCGACCAGCCCGCCCCAGGTGCGCTTGCCGACAAGGGTGCCCAGCTGATTGTGTTTGAAGAGCCAGGGCATGGCATCGCCGCCGGAGCCCGAGAACTCGTTGGCGATCATGACCTTGGGACCGTAGATGGCGGCGTTTGGGGTGCGCTCGATGGCGCCATAGCGCGGGGCCCAGTAGGACTCCAGCTTGCGGGCGAGCACCTCGATGATGTAGTCGGCGACCTGGCCGCCGCCGTTGAAGCGCTCATCGATGATCGCGCCCTGTTTGTTGGTCTGGGCGAAGAAGTAGCGGTTGAAGTTGGTAAAGCCGCCGGCGCCGGTATCGGGGAGATAGACGTAAGCGAGCTTGCCGCCGGAGAGCCGATCAACGAGGCGCTGGTTCGTGTCGATCCAGTCCTGGTTGCGGAGGGCCGCTTCATTCGCGATGGGGATGACGACGAGGTCGCGGGGGCGCTCGCCGTTGGGGCCGGCGATGTGCAGAGTGACGGCGTGGCCGGCGGTGCCTTCGAGCGGCTGCTGGATGTCGACGGCGGCGGTGAGGGGCTGGTTGTCGATAGCGAGGATGCAGTCGCCCACGGCGACGTCGAGGCCGGGCTGGGCGAGGGGAGCGCGAAGCTGCGGACTCCAGGTGTTGCCGGGGTAGATCTTGCCCAGGCAGTAGTGGTTGTTGCGGAGGACGTAATCCGCACCCAGAAGCCCGCCGGGCACGCGCGGGGCCTCGGGGATGGAGCCGCCGTTGCCGCGAAGGTGGCCGACGGAGAAGGCGCTGAGCATCTCCTGGAAGATGTAGTTGAGGTCGGCGCGGGAGGCGATGGCGTTGACGTAAGGCGCGAACTGCTGCTCTTCGGCCTCGGTGTTGGCGCCGTGGAAGTGAGCGTCGTAGAAGAAGGCGCGCTCGATGCGCCAGACCTCGTGGTACATCTGCGCCCACTCGGCCTTGGGATCGACGTGGACCTCGAGCTGCGCGAAGGAGACAGCGCCGTCGCCGGGTTTTACGGGGGCCAAGGCGGGCACGATGACCATGTGCGGAGCACCTCCGCCCGAGGCGCCGCCTTCGCCGTGTTCGGATTCGAAGGCGACCAGCATCTTCTCGCCATCGGCGGAGAGCCGGTAGCCGGAGACGTTTTCGGCAAGCTTTTCCGTTTTGCGGCCGTCCAGCAGCCAACGATTCAGGGTGTCGCCGCCGCCATCGCCGAAGCGACCGGTGGAGGTGGATTCCGTGAAGTAGAGCACACCGGGTTTGCCGGTTTGGAGGTTGCCGTAGAAGCGCGCCGGCAAGGGAAGCGCGGCGATGCGGTGGGAGATAGCCTCGACGGACAAGCCCGCGAGGTCGATCTCCGTAGGCTTCGGCGGGGTGGGTGCATGGGCCGCGTTGGGGTGCTTTTCTTCGTCGGACTTGGCCTCCCCGGCCTCGCCCGCGGGGGTGTTGTCGGTCTTCTCTTTGACCTTCTCTTTCACCTCAGCGGGGGTCTTCTCGTCATCGCTTTCAGGAGCAACGGGCGAGGCGGTTTTTGCGCTGAGCGTGAGCGAGTAGATGGACTCGTTCGGCTGGTACAGGTCGGTGGTCATGTCGAGCCCATACTGTGTCGCGCCCTGGTTGTTCGAGGCCAGAAAGTAGAGGTACTTGCCGTTGCGATCGAAGGCGGGCGAACCGGAGTCGGCCATGTCATCGGTCAACTGTGTGGACTTGCCGGTATCCAGCGAGTAGAGATAGAGCGCATGGAGGTGGTTGGGCATAGAACGCGGATAGACCAGCCACCTGGAGTCAGGGGACCAGGCGACCTCGGTTTCGGAGCTGGAGAAGCCGCCGAAGATCTGCGGCTCGCCGACCGTGGTGAGCTTGCCGGAGGCGACGTCGAGCAGATAGAAGTGCAGCCGGTTGTCGTGGAAGGCGATGTGTTTGGAGTCGGGCGACCAGACCGGAGAGAAGTAGAAGGCAGGCTCGGGGGCGAGGGCGAATCGGCGGGCGGGGGGTTCGCAGCGCATGTGATAACCAATGTTAACTGGCTGCCCGAAGCCGCGGGCCAAGCCACTGGCCGGGTCATCGGGCAACAGCGAGCAAAGCCCGACAAACCAGGGCTAGACATCAAGCCCGTGCTCGCGTGCCCAGCCGGCCACAGGCTCGCGTAAGCTGGCTTCCCCGGCGGCATTGCGACGCAGGGCGGTCAGCACGGCGCGAAACGCATACAGATCCACCGAGCGCAGCAAGCCCTTTACGGTCAGCAAGCTGGAAGCGGGCATCGAGAGGTTGGTGATGCCGAGCGCCAGCAAGACCAGCGCTTCCAGCGGGCGCGAAGCCGCCTCGCCGCACACCGACAGCGTCACCCCCGCCCCCGCGGTTTGCGCGCGGATCTGGTCAAGGATGTCCAGCACAGGCGGCGAGATCAGGTCGTAGCGGCCGGCCAAAGCGGGCGTGCCGCGATCCGCTGCGAACAGAAACTGCATCAAGTCGTTGGAGCCGATTGAAACGAACTGGGATTCTCGCAGCAACGCGGGCAGCTGCCAGATCATGGCAGGGATCTCCAGCATCGTGCCCACCTCGATGCGGCTGGGAGCCGGACGCACCCGGGCTGCTTCCGCAAACAACAGGCCACGGGCAGCGCGGAACTCGGCAACCGTTGCCACCATCGGAAACATCACCGACAAACGCCGCCCGCCTGCTGCCAGCAACATGGCGCGCAATTGGCGGCGGAGCAGCGCTGGCCGGTCGAGTGCCACACGGAGCGAGCGCCAGCCCATCGCTGGGTTTTCCTCCCCGCCCGGTGGTGCGTCGGGCAGCAGCTTGTCGCCGCCAAGGTCGAGCGTGCGGAACAGCACCGGGCGGTCGCCGGCTGCGTCCAGCACCCGGGCGTAGAGGGCCGCCTGCTCGGCGACGTCGACCACGGCGCCGCGGGCAAGCATGGCGATTTCGGTGCGGAACAAGCCGATACCAGCCGCCCCCACCGCGTCCAGCTGCTCAAGCTCAAGGGCGAGGCCGACATTCATCATCAGCGCAAACGGGGTGCCGTCGGCGGTTTGGCTGGGCAGCAGGCGGAGGCGGCCGAACCCGGCGCGGCGGGCCTCGCGCGCGGCCAAAGCATGTTCGTAATGGGTGCGGACCTCGGCTTCCGGACGCAGGATCGCCTGTCCCTCGTCGGCGTCGAGCACAATCTCGTCGCCCGGCTGGATCACATCAACCAGGTCGCGGACGCCGCCAAGCGTGGGAATGCCGAGCGCACGGGCGAGAATGGCGGCGTGACCAGCGGCGCTGCCCTCCTCAATGATCACGCCTCCGATCCCGCTGGTGTGCCATTGCAGGAGCTGCGCCGGGCCAAGGCGGCGGACCACCAAAATGGCGCCGGGCGGGATTGGGCCCGGTGCCGCCGCACCGTCCAGGGCGGCAAGCAGGCGGGCGGCCAGGTCTTCCAGGTCCGCCAACCGCTCGCGCAGGTAGGGATCGGTGATGCGCCGCATGCGGTCGCGCAACTCGCTGGCGACGCGGACAATGGCCGCTTCGGCAGCAAGCCCGCCCCGGATGGCGTCCGATACCCGGCGCACCCAACCCTCATCGGCCGCCACCAGCCGCGTGGCTTCGAGCACTTCGCGGGGCTCCTCGCCATCGGGCATGCCGTCCTCGATCAAACGGTCCAGGTCGCGGCGCATGGCAACCAGCGCGCGCTCCAGCCGGGCCTGTTCGGCCACCGGGTCCTGCGACAGAAAGCGGCGCGGCCGGTTCTGCAGGCTGCTGGCGACGGCGGGCCCAATCGCCAGGCCGGGGGCAAGCGATATCGCGTCGAACCGGCGCGGCAAAGTGGCGGCGAGCGCGTCCTCCACGCCCTGGGTGGCGCCCGCAGCAGCCAGTGCCTCGGCCAGCAGCATCGCCACCGTTTCCACCACATCCACCTCATCGGGGGCGTAGCGCCGCGGCGAACGGTTCTGCACCACCAGCACGCCCATGATGCGGCCGCCACGCCGGACCGGGACGGCGAGCAGGGAGGCAAACGCTTCTTCCCCGGTTTCCGGGCGGTAGACAAAGGCGGGATGCATCTGCGCGTCGGGCAGGTTGAGCGGGTGGCCGGTGGCGGCGCAAAGGCCAACCAGCCCTTCCCCCACGCGCAACCGGGTGCGGCCGACCGCGTCGGGGCGCAAGCCCTGGGTGGCAAGCAGTTCAAGCACGTCGCCGGAGCGCAGCACGTAGAC
>CAXTWN010000091.1:12315-13846 GCA_964248055.1 uncultured Acidobacteriaceae bacterium
CTTCCGCCACCAGTTCGGCGGCAACCAGGCGGGCGATTTCACCAAGCGGTGCGGCGCCGCTCGCCATCATCTCGCGAAGGCGGGTTAGCAGCCGCCGCGAGCCAGACACGATCAGAAAACCGGCTCGCGGTCGTTTCGGCCCGGCCAACGCGAAGCAACGGGGGGCCGCGCGACGGCGGGGGAACGCGCCTTTTGCCCAACCTGGCGCGCGGCGATGGCGGCATCGGCCTGGCCCACCAGTTCGGCGATGATCTCCGTGATGCTCTGCTCGCGCGTCACCATGCCGACCGACTGGCCCATCATGACCGAGCCCTGCTCCACATCGCCCTCCAGCACCGCGCGGCGGAGCGCGCCGGCCCAGAAATGCTCCACGGCAAGCTGGGCGGCGTCACGGGTGATTTCACCGGCTTCCAGCTGCGCCGCGGTTTGCGCCTGGAGGCGGAGGAAGCGGCGTGTGCCCTCGTTGGCGAGGCCGCGAACGGGGATCACGGGCAGGCGGTCGTCAAGCTGGATCGAGGCCACGGCATCGCGCGCGCGGGCCTGGAAAAAGGCTTCCTTGAAGCGTGGGTGGGCGATTGACTCGCGCGCGGCGGCAAAGCGGGTGCCCAGCTGGGCGCCGGCCGCGCCCATTTCCAGATAGCCCAGGATCGCCTCGCCGCGCCCAAGCCCGCCGGCGACGAACACCGGCACTTCCCGCACGTGCGGCAGGATCTCCTGCGCCAACACGGTGAGCGAAACCGGACCGATATGGCCCCCCGCCTCCGAGCCTTCGATGATCAGCGCGTCGGCCCCAAAGCGCACCAGCCGGCGCGCCATGGTGAGTGTGGGCGCAAAGCAGATCAGCCGCGCACCCCCGTCTTTCACCGCACGCACCGCCGAGGTCGGCGGCAGCGCGCCTGCCAGCACCACGTGGCTGACCCCCGCCTCGCGGCAGATGCGGATCAGATCGTCCAGCTGCGGGTGCATGGTGATGAGGTTTACGCCGAACGGAGCCGCGGTCAGGCCCTGGGTTGCGGCGATTTCGGCGGCCAGCGCGTCCGGCGCCATTGAACCGCAGGCGAGCACCCCGAACCCGCCGGCGTTGCTGATGGCGGAAACCAGGGTGCGCTCGCTGACCCAGCTCATGGCGCCACCGAGTATGGCGACCCGGCTGCCGAGAAAGCGCGTTCCGGCGGACCAGAGCTGGCTGAGTTCAGGCAGCATCAAGGCCATAGGCGGTGTGTAGCGCCCGCACCGCCAGTTCCGTGTATTCCGCACCCACCAGCACAGACACCTTGATTTCGCTGGTGGAGATCACCTGGATATTGATGCCTTTCTCCGCCAGAGTGCGGAACATGGTGTTCGCCACGCCAACATGCGAGCGCATTCCCACGCCAACCACGCTGATCTTGGCCACCTCCGGGTCGGTGAGCACCTCGGCATAGCCGACGGCGGTGGCGGACTCGGCCAGCGTGGATTGGGCCAGCGCCAAGTCCGCCTGGCCCACGGTAAAGGTAAGGTCGGTGGTGCCGTCGGCGCTCACGTTTTGCAC
>CAXTWN010000091.1:13856-14219 GCA_964248055.1 uncultured Acidobacteriaceae bacterium
ATCATGTCGACATTGACATTGGCGGCGGTGAGCGGGCCGAAAATGGCGGCAGCGACGCCGGGCCGGTCGGGAATGCGGCGCACGGTGATCTTGGCCTCATCACGCGAGTAGGCGATGCCGGAGACTATTTCTTGTTCCACAATCTCGTCCTCGTCCACCACCAGGGAACCACCCGTACCCTCTTCCGGCGCATCCTTGAAGGAGGATAGCACCTGGACGCGGACCCGCTCCTTCATGGCCAGTTCCACGCTGCGGGTTTGCAGCACGCGCGCGCCAACCGACGCGAGTTCGAGCATCTCTTCATAGGCAATCTTATCGAGCTTGCGCGCCTTCGCAACGATGCGCGGGTCGGTGGTGTAGATG
>CAXTWN010000092.1:0-14069 GCA_964248055.1 uncultured Acidobacteriaceae bacterium
CTTACACCTCGGTCACGCGGCCACCTTCCTGGCGGCGCACGACCGCGCCCGTGCCGCCGACGGCCATCTGCTCCTCCGCATCGACGACCTGGACCCGCATCGCTCCAAGCGGCACTACGTCGAAGCCTCCAAAGAAGATCTCCTCTGGCTCGGCCTGAGCTGGGACGCCGAAGTTCGCCAGAGAGACTGCCTCCCTCTTTACACCGAAGCCATGCAGCAGCTCATCCGCACCGGGCTTGCCTACCCCTGCACCTGCAGCCGCAGGGACCTGCAGCAATCCTTCGCGGCACCCCACGAAGATACCGACGACGAGCCCCTTTACCCTGGCCGGTGCCGGGCGGTCGACCCATCACCAGCCCACGCCCCGCTGCAACCCGAAACCAACTACCGCCTCCGCGTCCCTGACGGCGAGGCCATCACCTTCACCGACCATCACCTCGGTCCGCAGCGCTTCCTCTCCGGCTGCGCGGCGGGTGCTGACTTCAGCGACTTCGTTGTCTGGCGCAAAGACGGTCTGCCCAGCTATCAACTCGCCTGCGCCGTGGACGACGCCGCGATGGGCATTACCGAGGTCGTCCGCGGCCGCGACCTCCTCAAATCCACCGCCCGCCAAATCCTGCTCCAGCGAGCCCTCGGTCTGCCCACCCCTGCGTACTTCCACACCGACCTGCTGCGCGACGAGCACGGCCAGCGCCTCGCCAAGCGCCACGATGCTCTCAGCCTCCGCGCGCTGCGCGAAGCCGGGATCTCCCCCGAGCAAGTTCGCTCACGCGCGCTCCGGGGGCTGCATCTCAAGCCAACGTAGTCCCAGTGAGGAACGTCCATGAAGAACGTCATTCGCCCGGTCTCCGTCTGCGCCGCAGCCCTGCTTCTGCTTGCCGGCTGCAAGAAGACCACCGACAACACAGCCAACTACAAGAGCGCCCTCAATACGTTCCTCAGCCAGAACCAGAGCTGCCTGTGGCCGCAGCCGCACCAGTTTCCCGTTGAGGTCAACACCTCGGACACCACCAAAACCGCCCAGTTCGACGCGCTCTACAACCAGGGCCTGCTGAACCGCACCAGCGGCGACAAAAAGCAGCTGCTCGGCCTGATCAACAAGCAGGTCACCCACTACGATCTCAGCGACAAGGGCCGCAGCTCCTGGGTCGCCTCGCAGACGGACCCCAGCTCAGGAAACTTCTGCTACGGCCATCGCGAGGTCACCACCATCGACCAGGCCACCGCCACCGGCGACCAGCCCGGCGCCACCGCCACCGTCGCCTACCACTACGATTTCAGCTCGGTCCCCGGCTGGGCCAAGGACGGCGGCCTGCAAAGCGCCTTCCCCAACGTCCAACGCAACCTCGCCGGCGGCCAGGCCACCGCCACCCTGGTCGACTCCCCCAACGGCTGGCAGGTGCAGGCTCCCGCCAACGGCAACGTCTCCAACACCGACGGCGGCGTCGTGCAGTAAGCCAGCTTTACATCCCCATGGAGATCGAACCACCCGCATAGAGGAACATGGCGCAGCCACCCTCCCCTGAGTTGTCATCCCGCAGTGGGACGGAGGGATCTGCTGTTCGCATCGCTTTGCAGGGATGCGAACAGCAGACCTCGCCCGCTGGTTAGAGTGCCGAGCAGAAACCTATTCGTCCATCGTATCCATGCCCCACACATAGTCATCCGAAGGGCCATCCGCGAAGTACGCCTCCATCACCTTGTCATAACTCGCCGGTTGGTAGTTCGCGGGCGGCACGCCACCTGCCAGGTTCCGCACAAAGTAGTCCCAGCGCCGCCGCATCATGTACTGCGACGCGGCCCCGTACCCATGATGCGCGTTCGGGATCAGCAGCAGATCGAAGTCCTTGTTCGCCTTGATCAGCGCATCCACGACCAGCAGCGTGTTGTTGGGCGGCACATTGTCGTCCATGGTGCCATGCGCCAGCAGCAGCTTGCCTTTCAGGTTCTTGGCATAGTTCTGCGCGGCCTGGGCGTTGTAGTTGTCCTGGGGCGTGTCGTTGTTTTTCTCTAAGCCGCCCCACTTTTCATCCCAGTCATCCTCATAGTCGCGGTTATCGTGATTGCCGCTCTCCGCGATGCCCACCTTGAAGAAGTCCGGAAACTGAAACATCGCCGTGGTGGTCGCATTGCCGCCGCCCGAGTGCCCCCAGACGCCCACCCGCGTGAGATCGATGAACGGGTACTGTTGCGCGAGGTCCTTGATGCCGGCGACCTGATCAGGGATCGTGTTGTCGCCCATGGTCTCCGCATGCGAGTAGAAGTCGTGAAAGCTCTTCGACCGCAACGGCGTGCCCATGCCATCGATACACACCAGGATGAACCCAAGATCGGCCAGCGCCTGTGTATCCCCGTGGGCGGGCGAGAAGGATCGTGAGCCGCACGACCCGGTCTGTGGGCCGGGATACACATAGTCGATGATTGGATACTTCTTCGTCGCGTCGAAGTTCGTCGGCTTGGCCATGAAGCCATACAGCACGGTCTTTCCGTCACGCGCCTTCACGGTGATCGGCACCTCCGGCTGCCAACCGGCCGCCTGCAGCCTGGAGATGTCCTGCTTTCCCAGCGTGACGAGCACCTTGCCCGTGTTGTCGCGCACCACTGCTGTGCGCGGCATCGTGTGCGTCGAGTACACATCCACAAACGTCGCGCCATCGGCGGAAGGCGTCACCGCATGATCCGTCACTTCCGGCGTCAGCAACTGCTGCTGCGTGCCGTCGAAGTTCACGCGGTAGTAGTTCGTAAAGTACGGATCGCGACCCGGCTCCTTGCCCGTCGCGAGGAAGTACAGCACACGGTTCTTCTCGTCCACATGCAGCACCTGCGTGACCGGCCCATCGCCATGGGTGATCTGGTTCTTTAGCTTGCCGGTAGCGAGATCGTACAAGTACATCTGCCCATAGTTGGACCGTTCGGAGTACCACAGGAACTCGTTGGTCGCGGGCAGATAACGCCAGTTCACCTTGTCCTGCCCGCTCTCGTAGTAGCTGTCCACGTGCTCGTGATACACATCGCGGATCTCGCCGGTCGCTGTATCCGCGACGCGCAGGGTCTCGTCCTTGTGATCGCGGCTGGTGGAGACAAACGCAAGCTGCCTCCCATCCGGCGAGAAGGCCACATCATCCCAGCCCGCGCCGCCCCGGCAGCTCACGTCATCGCACAGGGTCGACCGGTGCTGGTCCGGGCCCATCTTCAGCCGCGTCATCCTGCCGCTGGGCACGTCGATCACCACGCGCTCAATCATGGTGACGTCCTTGTCGCCCAGCAGCGGATACCGCCATTGCTCCAGCTGCGGATGACGGTTCGTCACCGGCACCAGATACATGTACCCGGTCTTGCGCTGGTCCTGCTGAAACGTCGCAATCTTCTTCGAGTCCGGCGACCACACCAGGATGGGCGCATCGGAGTGCGTCCATCCGGCGTTGTCGGTCGCATAGCCGAAGTCCGGCACGCCATCCGTGGTCAGCTGGCGCTCCTCGCCCGTCCGCTCATCGCGAACCCACAGGTTCCAATCGCGGATGAACGCCGCCATGGTCTTATCCGGGGAGACATCAAACGGCGCCTTGCTGCGGCTGCCCGCAACGCGCGCCGGCCGCGTCGCTGCGGGCCTGGTCGCCACATTCTGTGTCTGCGTGCCGTCGTTCGGATTCACCGTCATCTGGGCGTTGCCGGGCAGCTGCGTGGTGCTGGTGCCCGTCGCGGGCGGCTGCGCGCTGGGCCGCTGCTCGGGCTGCTGCGTCTCCGCGGCGGATGCCTTCGCCGTGCACACCGTTCCCGCCGCGTTGCAGTGGAACGTCTTCTCATAGAGCTGTACCGAAAAGCCGCCGCCCGCCTCCGGTGTGTAGTTCGAGATACCCAGATGATTCGGCTTGATCTCATAACCACTGGCCTTCTCCAGCGCTGCGCCCAGCTTGGCACTGTCGAACGCCGGCGCTGTTTGGCCGGAACGCGGGTCCGCGATCATGTACAGCGTCGCTGTGCCGTTCGGATCACGGTAAAACACGCGTCCATCCGGCAGGTAGCTCACTCCGGCGATCGTATGCGTCACCAGCGGCTGCGTGTTGTACCCCATCCATCGTTCGGCCTTGCGATAGTCCTCTGCCGTATAGGTCTTCTGCGCACGCAGCGAACACGTGAGGCCGGGCAGGGCAAAGGCGGCGAGCACAACACATCGGCGAACACTCATAGGAGGAATCCTGCTGAAAGAAAATGTGGAAGCGAAGCTGGTGTCTTCAGCATACGGCCATCTGCATGCCCGCCCCTAGCGCTCCGTCGCCGGCTAAACGTCCGGCTCGGGATGTGGTGCCGGCAGGGTGCCGGTGCGGCGCAGGCGGACCAGCAGCGCTCGCGGCCGCAACATCTCGGGGATGTGCGTCATGGAGCGCAGGAAGCCGCTCCATCCATCCTCCGCGATGCGCAGCGAAGCCGGCAGAACATACAGGTTCATGATCAGCTCAGACAGCACCAGCGAAGCCGCCGCGCCCAGCAGCCCGTGCGTCTTCGCCAGCACCACCGTTAAGGCGATCGTGACGGTGGTCGCCAGCAGGTAGTACGTCGCCAGCCGCCGATGCTGGTTGGTCGCCGCCAGCAGGGTCGAGCTCGTCGACCACAGCGAGTAAAAGAACACACTGAGCAGCAGCAGAAATAACAGCTGCGGGCTGGGCGGCACCTTGTGCTGCGTCCAGTGCGTCAGAAACCACGGCCCCCCGGTCATCATGATCACAATCAGCACAAACGCGATCGCCAGCGCCATCTGGCAGGCCCGGCGGTGCAGCGCGCGCACCAGCGGCAGATTGCCCGCCCCGAAGGAGCTCGCCAGCTCCGGCCAGAAGGTCGCATTCACCATCTGCACCATCTGCAGCGCCACCCGCGAAACGGTACGCGCCGTGCCGAAGATCACCACATCCACCGATCCCAGCACATGCCCCACCGCCAACAGTGTCCCCTGCAGATTCAGCGCGTTCCCGATGGGAAAGCCCATGAAAGCGATGGCCGGCGATGCCAGGCGGCGAATCTCCGCGAAGCGCGCATACTGCCAGCCGTAGCGGATCCACCGCACATCGCGTCGCACCGTTATGCACAGCACCGCGGTGCCGATCGCGTTGGCGATCGCAAATACCAGCGCCGCCGCGCGCACCCCGTAGCCCAACACCACCGGAAGCAGCGTGGCGCCGAAGGCGATCAACGCAATCACGCTCTTTAGAAAGCTGCCGTACGGGTAGCGGCCCACGCACGTGTAAGCCGATTGCAGCAGCTGTTCCAGCTGCCCGAACAGCACCACCGTCCCCAGCAGAAAGATCACCCACTTGGCATCGGTCTGCGTCATGACGTTCAGGTTCAGCCAGCGCGCTACCGGCAGCAGGTACAGCGCCCCCGCGAACACAAGCATCACCGCGCTGCAAAGGGCCACAATCAGCCACCAGCAGCTTTGGAAGACCCGCAGCGCGCTCGCCTGGTCCTTGCGCGCCATCATCATGGTCATCTCGTTGCCCGCCACCGAGCCGAAGCCGATGTTGGAGAAGCTGAGATAACTCGGGATCGCGTTCACCACCAGCCAGTCGCCATACAGCGACACAGACCAGAAGTGCAGAAACACCGGCACCTGCACCAACTGGATCAGCGATCCAGCCAGCCGGCTCACCCAGCTGGAAAGGAAGCCCAGAAGCAGCCGTCGGCGTGTTCCGGCATCCGACACAGGCACCGTGTCTACCACCCATCCCGCAGCACGGTCCCGCTCGCTGCCCAACCGACTCCGGTCGCCCGCAGAGACCCGCTCACCGGTCTGATTCTATCCCCCCCCCCGCCTGTGCTGGCCATGACCGCAGGAACCACGCCCGTCAGCTATGGGCCACGCGGCGCCGTATGCGCCCGCCGGGCGTTGACTCTCTGGATGTGCCCTCGTCGATGGAGGACGGAGCGCGCTGCCCGGCGACGTACACTCTTCTGGTTTCAGTCTTCAGGGCCAGGGCTCCTGGTCAGGCTTAGGAGAGGCTCCGCCGGTGGCCATCGCCATGTATCTTGGAACGTCCAGATCCTGGTGGGCGTATCTGGCGATCAAGTCCAACCCGTCGCTGCTCGATTCCCTGCCGCCGCGCACACGCCATATCCTCTTCTTCGATGACCCAGGCCGCATCCCGGAGAAGACGCTCTCCGCGAGCGACCCTGGTGTCCAGTTCTTCTACATCCTCTGGGACGGCATGGTGGATGAGCCCGCTCTGCAGAGCATCGGCAGCCGCATCGGGAGCAAAGCGGCCATGACCCTCCTCTCCGTCGGCGACGTACTTCAGGCGTTGCCGCCGACCGTGCCCGTCCGCAACCTTTACGCCGACGGTGATCTCCACTTCACCGCAAAGATCCCTCCCTTCACCGCCAGGACACAGGCCCTGCTGCTAGCAAACAGGGCGAAAAATGTGCTCATGCCCTTGAAGAACCTCCTGCAAAGCCCAAGGAGGTTCCGTGAGGGTGTGGACCTTCTGTTTGGCAGCAAGAGGCTCGTCTTCTGCGGTTCGTTCGGCCTTTCGCGCTTCACTCTCTGGCAGTTCTGCGAAAGGCATGTGGCGAATATCGCCTCGTTCCAGGCGTATGAGTTCGACGATGGCGAACCTTCCTCCATCGAGGATCGGCGCAGAAAGCTCAGCAAGAACGGGACCCTTCTCGCCAATCTCTTTCTCGCCGGCACCATCGATCCAAAGTTCTTTCTGACCCTCGTGCACCTGCTGGGCCGCGAATACTTTCTCGAAAGAGTCCGCTTCGGGGGTCTTCCCCTGTTCGCGCACAGCTACGCCGCGGGCACCAACATCAACGTGTACACCACACCCTTCTACGCGCAACACGTCTTTCTCGACTTCGGCAGCGCTGTCGGCACAGGCAACTACCCGCGGCGAGCCGACCTCAGGTTCTACAACAAAAAGATGGTCCTTATCAGCCTTGGGAACGACAGCGAGCAGCTTGCCAGCATGGCGGCGACGGGATCGCTGGACGAATACTTCGAGCAGCAGTGGCAGCTCTACGCAGCGGAGATCACGGCATCGCTACAAAAGCGCTAAGAGTTCCTCGCGATGCTGGTCCATGCACCCCGGCGGCGTTAACGCCGCTCGCGATCCAACGCTATCTTCTCCTGCATCAACCGCGTGAGGGCCTCACTATCGCCGCGCCTCTGCGCCTCGGCCATCCCCACGCGCAGCTCGCGGCCGCGGCGGTCAAGAAAACGCTGATGCAGCGTCTCCAGGGCGCTCGCCACCTCCAGTGACGAGCTCTCATGCTCCGGTCCGTTCACCTCGCTCGACACATGCAGCGCGCTCGCCAGCAGTGCCCGCGAAGCCGCATCCGGCGCCGCGTCCATCGGGTTCTCCGGCGGGGGTCCACTCAGCAGCGCCTCCATCAACGCCGCACTCGGCAGGTCCTCAAACCACTGCGGATGCGCTCCCAGCTTCTCCGCCGCGAGCGCCCGGGCCGAGTCCGCCTCGGGCAGCACCAGCGCGCACAGCAGGATGCGCTCCACCTCCGTCACGGCCTGCGGTTGTGCCGCGGGCACGCTCTCCAACCGCTGCTCCGCCGCCTGCTTTACCTCCTTCAGCACCAGCGACGACTCGATTCCCAGCTTCTGCGCGGCGTTCTCGGCCACCTGGCTGCGTACGATCGCGTTCGGGATGCGCCGGATATGCGGCAGCAGAAAGTTCAACGCCTTCACCCGCGTCTCCGGCGTCCGTGTGCCGAACTGCACTCGCGCCCGCTCGATGAGGAAATCCGGGTACGGCACCGCCGCGCGCACCACCTTGGCATACTCCGCGATGCCGTGTTCGCGCACGTAGCCGTCCGGATCAACCCCCTCCGGCAACACCACGACGCGCACCTCAAAGCCGTCCTCCACCAGCGGTCCCAGCGTCTTGTCCGCGGCCTTCAAGCCCGCCTCATCCCCATCGAAGTTCAGCACCGCGCGCTTCGTAAAGCGGCTCAGCAGCCGCAGCTGGTGTTCGGTGAACGCCGTCCCGCTCGTGGCCAGAACTCCCTGCAATCCGCCCATAAACACGCTGATGCAGTCCATCTGCCCTTCTACCAGCAGCGCCACGCCGTCCCGGCGAATCGCCTCCCTGGCCTTATCCAGATTGAAAAGAACATGCCCCTTCGTATACAGCGGCGTCTCGGGCGAGTTCAGGTACTTCGCGCCAGCCTTCGGATCGGCAGTGTCCAGGAGCCGTCCGGTAAACGCGATCGGCTTGCCTGTCTCGTTGCAGATGGGAAACATCAGGCGCTCGCGAAAGCGCGCATACAGCGGCCCACCGGAGGACCCACCCGCGTCATCACGATCGGAGGACTTGATCAGACCCCCCGCAAGCAGCGCCTCCTCTGGAAAGAACTTCAGCAGACGGTCGCGCATGTCGCTGTAGCTTTTGGGCGCGTAGCCGATGCGAAAGGTCTTCACCGCCTCCGGCGTCAACCCACGGCGCGCGATGTACTCCCGCGCTCCCGCGGCCTCCGGGCTCTGCAGATTCTGTTGGAAGTACTGCGTCGCGGCCTCATGCACCTCCAGCAGCTGGCGCCGCAGGGCGGCCTCGTGCGCCTCCTCGGGCGAGCTCCACTCCCGCTTCGGCAGCGCAATCCCCAGCCTGGTCGCCACCGAGCGCACCGCCTCCGGGAAACTCAGGCTCTCCAGCTTCATGACGAAGCTGAAGACATCGCCATGCTCATGGCACCCGAAGCAGTAATAGCTCGCGGTGTGCGGGTACACGTAGAACGATCCCGAGCGCTCCTTGTGAAACGGGCACAGCGCCGACCAGTTCGCGCCGGACTTGCGCAGCTTCACATAGTCGCCGATCAGGCGCACAATGTCCGCCTGCTGCTTTACGGTCTGGGCGAAGCTGTCGGCCATCGGTTGGTAGTGTATCCGGCCTGATGGCCGCCCAGAGCCACGGCATCACCGCCTAGAACGGAGTGCTGAGCTCAATGTCAGAGCCAGGATGCTGGATTCTAGATGCTGGACCCTGGACCTTGGACCCCGGACCCTGAACTCTTCAGCGCAAAGCACAGCAGCGCCGCGACCATGGCCATGCCCGCGGTCGCGTACAGCCCCCCGCTGAAGCCGCCGGTCAGGTCGCGTAGACGCCCGGTGAGGGCCGGCCCCAGGTAGCCTCCCACGCCGCCCACCATGGTGATCAGGGCCACACCACCTGCGGCCGCCTGGCCGCGCAGCAGCCGCGTCGACAGGGCCCAGAACGGTCCCATAATGCTCCAGTAGCCCATCGCCGCCAGACCCATGCCCATCAACGCCGCCGCAAAGCTGTGCGTCCATCCCGCCCACGCGAAGCCCAGCGCACTGAGCACCAGGCACCCGGCGATGTGCCAGCGCCGCTCGCCGCTCCGGTCGCTCGACCAGCCGGTAAGCACCGTAAAGAGCGCGGCCGCCACATAGGGCAGCGTCGCATAGCGGGCAATCAGGCTCGCCGCATGCGGCACCATCGCATTCGCCGAGCTCCCTCCCAGCAGATGCAGATGGCTGCTCAGGATCAGCGGCATCCACAGGTTCACCGTGTACACCCCGATCTGATCCAGGAACATGATGCCCGCCAGCACCCACACAACCGGTGTGCGAAAGGCATCGCCGAGCGCATGCCGGTCGTTCGCGCCGCCCGACCTGCGGTCCTCTTCCAACTCCCGTTGCAGCCAGCGCTTCTCCCCTTCGCTCAGCCAGCCCGCCGCCGCAGGACCGTCCTTCAGCACAAACAGCACCGACACCCCCAGCAGCATGGTCGGCAGCCCTTCCACCAGGAACAGCCACTGCCATCCATGCAGGCCGCCGCGGCCCTCCAGCTTCAGGAGCGCACTCGCCACGGGCGCGCCCACCACGCCCGCGATGGAGGTGGCGGTCATAAACTTCGCGATGGCCCGGGCCCGCTCGCGCGACGGAAACCAGTAGGTCAGGTACAGGATCATGCCGGGAAAGAAGCCGGCCTCGCCTACGCCCAGCAAGAAGCGCATCACCTCAAACGAGTGCCCGCCGCGCACAAACGCCAGCCCCGTCGCAATGACGCCCCAACTGATCATGATGCGCGCGATCCATCGCCGCGCCCCGTACCTGCCCAGCAGCAGATTGCTGGGCAGATCAAACAGCGCCGAGCCCAGAAAGAACACGCCCGCGCCCGTGCCATACACCGTGTTGCTCAGATGGAGATCCCGCTGCATCTCCAGCGCCGCAAACCCCACATTCACGCGGTCCAGGTATGCCACGATGTAGAGGATGAAGAGGTAGGGAATCAGGTGCCACGTGACCTTGGAGTAGACCTTGGCGCCGTCCTCCAACGCCCGATTGGCTTGCGTGGACATCGTCAGTGGGATGCAGGTTTCCCGTTGCTCATCTTCAGTTCTGTGTTGTCATGCCGCATGGATCCGCTGTTGCCCTGCTGTGCCGCCGGCCGCTCCCCGGCCTGCCTTCTACAACGTCCCCAGCTTCACCACACGCACGCTGCTGATCGCCTCCACCGCCCGCAGCTGCTCCAGCGCCGCGCTCAGTGTCCCGTCCGGCGCGCGCTCGATGCCATCCACCTGAATCAGCGCAAGCGCCTGCATGCCACCGCTTCCACCTTCGGCGCGCTTGCGCCCCAGCGCGAAGTTGGCGATGTTCACCTTGGCCTCGCCCAGAATTGTGCCGATGCGCCCGATCACGCCCGGGACATCGTTGTTGCGCACCACCAGCAGCGTGCCGGCCAGCTCCGCCTCCACGTCGATACCGTCATAGCGCAACAGCCGCGGCGAGCTGCCGTGCAGCACCGTGCCGGTCACCGCCGACTTGCCCGTTGCCGTATGCGCAATCAGCTGCAACGTATCGCCCACGCCTCCCGGCGCATACTCGCGCTTGTTCTCCTCCAGCCGGATGCCACGCTCGCCCGCCGCCGCGGCGGCATTGATGCGGTTCACGCCCTCCGATCCATGCAGCAGACCGGCAATGGCCGCGTTGCGAATCAGATCCGTCTTCAGCTGCGCGACGCGGCCGTTGAAGTTCACCGTCAGGCCCTCAATACTGCCGCCGCTGCCGCCCTCACGCGCGGCGCCGGCCTGCTCCGCCCCCATCGCATGGGCCAGAAACTGCCCCAACCGCTCGGCCATCTCGATATACGGCGAAGCCTCCGTGTACTCCTCCTCGCTCAGCGAAGGGACGTTCACGGCGTTGCGCACCACGCCCAGCTTCAGGAAGTCGCGCACCTGGTTTGCCAGCTGAATGCCGATCGCCTCCTGCGCCTCATCCGTCGACCCGGCGATATGCGGACTCAGCAGCACCTGCGGCAGATCGAAGTAGGGCGAGTTCTTCAGCGGCTCCTGCCGGAATACGTCGAGCGCCGCGCCCGCGACGTGCCCGGACCGCAGCGCCTCCACCAGGGCGTCGTCCACGATCAGCTCCCCACGCGCGCAGTTCACAATCCGCACACCCGGCTTCATCACTGCGAGGGAGGTCCTGTTGATCAAACCCTCGGTCTGCGGCGTCAGCCCCACATGCAGGGACAGGAAGTCGCTCTCGCCGAAGATCTCATCGATGCCCACCAGCGAGACCTCGTTCTCGCGCGCGATGACTGGCGCCACAAACGGGTCATAGCCGATCAGCTCCATCCCGAACGCCTTCGCGCGCCGCGCCACCTCCAGCCCGATGCGCCCAAGCCCCACAATGCCCAGCGTCTTGCCGCGCAGCTCCGTGCCCTGCAGCGTCTTTTTGTCCCACTTGCCCTCGTGCATGCCGGCGTTAGCGCGCGGGATCGATCGCGCCATTGCGACCGTCAGCCCCAGCGTCAACTCCGCGACCGCCACGGCGTTCGCTCCCGGCGTATTCATCACCACGATGCCGCGGCGCGTCGCCTCGGCGGCGTCGATGTTGTCCACCCCTACGCCCGCCCGGCCGATCAGCCGCAGTTTGGGCGCATGCTGGAGCAGCGCCGCGTCGGCCTGCACCGCCGACCGCACCACCAGCGCTTCCGCGTCTGCAAGCGCGGCCGGCAACCCACCCGCCGGAATCTGATCCGCCGTCACCACCTCCCACCCAGGCTCATCCTTCAGAATGGCAAGCGTGGCAGGCGACACTTTCTCCGCAAGAACGATCTTCAAGGCAGGCTCCAGAGCGCAATGGGCGCAACCTTTTCAGTGTATGCCGCGAGCCCCTGTCCTCGCGGCTCAGGGCAAGAGACCCACCCTCCAACTTGTCAACCCGAAGCGCAGCGAGGGATCTGCTTTGGTCGTGTGCCGTCTGCGACTGCGGTTTCGAATCACAAGGTCATACCGGCGGCGAGGAATACGGGGGTCTCTCCGCTCCGCGAACGGTGAGGCTGTTCGCTTCGGTCGAGAAGACGTCCTTTTTGGTTGCGCAAAGCGTATGACTTTGGGTGGCGTAAGACGTACGGAGTGGGGTGGCGTAAAGCGTACGGATTCGGGTCGCGCAAGGCGTACGGATTCGGGTCGCGCAAGGCGTACATAGGTCGTTCTTGTGCGGTGGTGCGGCGGCTGGCCTTTAGGTCGCCGCCCGAGATTCCTATAGACTGATGGGTGCATGCGTTGCCCCCTGCTCGCGCAGCCAAGGATCCGGTCTCTGATGCGCCAGTCTCTTCGCCTCTTCCCCCTCGCGCTTCTCGGCACGGCGCTCGCGCTCGCCGGCTGCCACAAGAGCGTGGGTGCGGGTGTCGTTGCCACCGTGAACGGCAAACCCATTCAGCAGAGCGACGTGGACCGCGTCTACACCCAGCAGCTGCAGAGCAATCCGCAACAGCAGCCTCCTTCGACCGAGCAGTCCGACTCGCTTAAGCTCAACATCCTTCACGAGCTCATCGTGGAAGAGATCATGGAGCAGCGCGCTGCCAGGCTCAACCTCACCGCAACCGACGCCGAGGTCGACGCCAAGCTTGCCGAGATGAAGGCCTCCTTCACCGAAGAACAGTTCGCCGCCCAGCTCAAGGCCAAAAACCTGACCATGGAGGAGCTGCGCCATAACCTTCGCCGCTCGCTTACCTTCGACAAGCTGCTCAACAAGGAGATCAACTCCAAGATCGCCGTCACCGACGCCGACGTGAGCGCCTACTACAACGAGCACAAGGCCGAGTTCAACCTGCTGGAAAACCAGTACCACCTGGCCCAGATTGCCGTGACCGTGAACCCCGGTGCCACCGCCGGCAATCTGCAGAACTCCAAGGCCACCTCCGACGCCGACGCCCGCAAGAAGATCCAGGTCCTGAAGAATCGCCTCGACGCCGGCGAAGACTTCGGCACCATCGCCATGAACTACTCCGAAAACCCCACGACCTCCACCAACGGCGGCGACATGGGCACGGTCTCGGAGTCGCAGCTCAAGACCAATCCTCCCTTCTTTGCCGCCATCAGCAAGCTCCACGCCGGGCAGGACACCGAGATCATTCCGCTCCCGGATAACAACGACCCCAAAAAGGTCGGGGCGTACGCCATCTTCCGCCTGCTTGAAAAGGCCCAGGCCGGCCAGCGCGATCTCAACGACCCGCGCGTGCAGCAGGCGATCCGCCAGCAGATCCACGACACCCGCGCCCAGCTCATCAAGAGCGCCTACTTCGAGGTGCTTCGCAACCAGGCCAGGGTAGAAAACTTCTTTGCCGACCAGGTCTTCAAGGAAGCGGCGAAGTGAGCTTGAGGCAGCGCGCGTTCGGTCTCCTCGCCGCCCTTCCGCTTCTTGCCGCAAGCCTGCTCACCGGCTGCCACTCGGTGCCGCCCCCTACACCGCTCGCGCAGTTGAACGCGCAGCAGCGCGACGGCTATCTCGCCTTCCAGTCGCGCTGTGCGGCGTGCCACTACGAGCGTGTCGACCAGCCCAAGAACGGCCCCGCGCTGGTCGGCCTGTTCAAAAAACCGTATCTGCCGTCGGGCGCCCCGGCTAACGACGAGCGCGTCACCGCCACTGTCCTCCACGGCCGCGGCCTGATGCCCGCCCAGCCCAGCCTCGATCCGGACACACTGGCCGCCCTGCTCGCCTATCTGCACACGGTCTAACTCGGCTGCCGCCGATCCTCCGAAAGCTTCCTCCCGATGCCCGAACCTCCCCGCACTGATCGATTGCCAGCTCGCTTTCAGGA
>CAXTWN010000093.1:0-14008 GCA_964248055.1 uncultured Acidobacteriaceae bacterium
GTTGCGCTCCCAGATCAGCCGCAGTCCGTTCAGGGTCAGCATCGGTTCGGTGCGATGGACGTACTTGCAATCGGCGGCGATGAGCTGGGACAGGCCCCCGGTGGCGATGGTCTTCGTCTCCGGGCCGAGCTCGGCCAGCATGCGCTCCAGGATGCCATCGACCAGGCCGATGTAGCCGTAGTAGAGACCGATCTGGATGTTGTCCGTGGTGTTGGTGCCGATGACCTTGGCGGGCTTTTTCATCTCCACGCGGGTGAGCCGGGCGGCGCGCGCGAACAGGGCCTCGGACGAGATGCCCAGGCCCGGGGCGATGGCGCCGCCCAGGAACTCGCCCCTCTGGGAGACGACGTCAAAGGTGGTCGCCGTGCCCATGTCGACGACGATGGCCGGTCCGCCCAGCAGATCGTAGGCGGCCACGCAGTTGGCGATGCGGTCCGCGCCGGCTTCGCTGGGGTTGTCGGTCAGGACGGGAACGCCGGTCTTGACGCCCGGTTCGATAAACAGCGGACGGGTGTGGAAGACGGTTTCGCAGAGGCGGCGCAGCGTGGAGTCGAGCGGAGGCACGACCGAGCAGAGGACGATGCCGGTGACGTCTTCGGGGTTGAGGCCATGGAGGCTGAACAGCGTTCGCAGCACCATGCCGATCTCGTCGGGCGTCTGCTTGTAGGGTGTGGTGATGCGCCAGTCGGCGACGATGCGGGGCGGCTCACCGGTGCTGGATAGCTCGAAGAGCCCCATCACCGTGTTGGAGTTGCCGACATCGAACGCCAGGAGCATGGAAGGAGCCATCGTTTTGGGGAGCTACAGCTCGCGCACGCCGCCGGAGCGCACGGTGCGGCGCACGCCGTCATCGCCGTCCACAAGAAGAAATCCGCTCGCGTCGAGCCCGGCTGTGGTGCCAGTATAGCCGCCGTCCTCGGGCACGCGGACGCGCTTGCCGCGTAGCCACGTAGAGGCCTCCGGCAGGCGCGCGAGCACGCCAGGACCGTCTTCGGTGCCCGCGTAGCCGTCCTCCAATCGGCGGACATGGAGGTCGAGGTGGTCCAGCAGCGCGATTAGCAAGGGCTGGCGATCCGGCAGCTGCCAGCCTTCCAGATACAGCGAGGTCGCGGCGTCGGCAAGCTCGGGCGGGAACCCGCGGTGAGCCACGTTGATGCCGATGCCGATGACGGCGTAGCGCAGCATCGCGGGTCGCGAGCCCTGCGGAGGATGAACGGTGGTCTCCACAAGAATGCCGCCGAGCTTGCGGCTCGCACGCCGGTCGCGGGTCACCAGATCGTTCGGCCAGCGAAGGTCGACCGTCAGGCCAGTGATCTCGCGGATGGCGTCCCAGGCTGCCAGGCCGGCGACCAGCGAGAGCCGCAGTTCGGAGGCAGGCAGCCGCGGCGTGAACAGCGCACTGACGTACAGGCCATCGCCCGGCTCCGAGAGCCAGGTGTGGCCGCCCCGCCCGCGGCCGGCGGCCTGGGCGTCGGCCACCCACACGCCCCGGTGCGCGCCGTTCTGCGCCGCCTGTAACGCCAGGTCGTTGGTGGAGGCGACCTCCGGGAGATGCACCACGGAGCCGCCCAGGCGGGTGTGGGCCAGCGCCTGGTTCACCTCCGCGGCGTCGATTGTGTTGCCCTGCCGGAGACTTGCCGCCATGCAGGTCATGCTATCGCGTCGCCTGCATCCTACTGCCTGAGCATCCACTCGCTCACGCCATGCCCGCAGAGCTCGCCTCCCCACTCACGCACCAGGCCGCCATGCTGCTGCTGCTGGCCTTGCCGATCGCCTGCGCCACCTGGACCGTTACCCACGAAGAGGTGTTTCGCGAGCCGCGGGACTATTGCAAACAGAAGAGCGAGAAGGCGAAGCCGCTTCCGCTGCGCAAGTTCTTCTATCTCTTCACATGTGAGTACTGCTTTTCGCACTACGTCACGGCGCTGGCACTGTTCCTGTTTCGTTTTCAGCTGGTGTATGTGGGCTGGCGCGGCTATGTGGTCGCCTGGTTTGGGACGGTGTGGATGGCAAACATCTACATGAGCTTCTACAACCGCCTGCGGCTCGACATCAAGCACGAGAACGTGACGATCGCCGTGGAACAGGAAGCCTTGCCGGCGGACTCGCCGCAGGCTGCGAAGAAGTGAGTGATCGGCTGCGACTGCCTGAGCTAACGCCCCCTGCAGGCTTGCCATCCTACGAGACGAGGTGGATATGGCAGGGGAAGACACAAAAGAAGAGAGGCCGGCCGAACCGCGCGGCTTCGGCGAGCACAGCCGCGGCCTTGCGGGCGAGTACGCGCATGAGCAGGGTTGGGGCCTCGATGAAGAGGAGCGCACAAAGCAGCCTGCGGTGGCGCAGGATACCGATGGAGGGACCGACTACGAGTACGGTGCGCGCGACTTTGGCGACGAACCTGTGAACACCGACATCACGCCGGAGCAGCGCGATCCGACGCAGAACGCACCTCGCCGGAACGGGGACAAGGACGAGGCCCAACAGCCATGAGCGAGCACGCACAGCTGCAAACTGAAGAGTTGAAGAAGCACGGCGACGCGCTGGCACCGGTCTCCGACGAGACGGACGAGAGCAACACAAACGCAAAGACTGAACCCGTAAACAACGGCACGGAGAAGGAGTAAACATGTCGAACGAGCACAAGGAGCACGCGAGCAAGGAGTCCCTGGAGGCCATGCGCGAGAACGATGCCCACAGCACGGGCCAAAACGATGCTGTGCCGGGTGGAGCGCACGCGCACTCGGTGGCCGCCCATGAGAGCGGCCCCAAGCCCCACACCAAACCCGCGGAAGATGAACGGACGTTGATCACCGCAGAGGAGCAAAGAAGCCATCGTTTGAACCGTGGCGGCGCCAACAACCGCGGCGTCGGTGCAGGGCTGCGCGGCGACTCCGGAACGCGCGGCAAGTAGGAGGCGCGCTCCGCCCGAGCTCACGCCGCCAAGCGTGCTGCGCGGAGTTGCTGCGTGTACCCACAGACGCGTCATCTCGACTGGAGCGAACGGCTCCACCGTTCGCGCAGCGGAGAGACCCCCGCATTTCTTCGACAGCCACATCACGCTGTGAGGAAGTCGGCTCTGAGGATCCAAGAACCTAGAACCTAGGACAACAAGAAGAGAGGCCTTATGCGAGCCTCTCTTCTTGTTGTATTGAACAAGCAGCTATTCCGCCCCATCGACTCCGCTAAAGACAGGGGTCCTTCGCTTCGCTCAGGATGACGGTGCGAAAGATAGTGCGACACCCCAGAGTAGAAGGCGCGTGGGCTAGGACTTCGTGACCTTCTCCTGGGTTTCGCGTTCGCGGGTTCCCGGGCTGTTGGTTACGCCCTGGCTGTCGCCCTGAGGGAGCGTGGGGCCGTTCGGCAGCGTATTTTCTGTTCCTTCGTCGAAGGACTTGGGCTGGTTGTCACGCTGCGCGTTGGCGTTGAAGGCGCGCGTGCCGCCGGTCTGTGCACCGTCGCTGTTCTCATACAGCGCCGGATCCGCCCGCAGCGTGTCCTGCGGATTCATGTTCGGGTCCAGGTCATCCTGAGCCGAGTTCACATCTTGCTGCGTCTTGGTGTGCGGTGTGGTCTGGACTGCCATCGTTGCATCTCCTCAGCCGGGTAAGACGCCGCGCAGCGGGCATCGGCTGTCCACCCGCGTGGGAAGGTTCCCGCGCTACAGGATCCCTGTTCAAGCGGGCAGCGCCGCCAGAGCGGCTTCGGCCTTTTCCTTGAGCGAGCGCGTCTCGGCTGCTTGCTTCTTGAGCCCTTCCACAATGTGCGCGGGCGCCTTGGCAACGAAGCTCTCGCTGCCGAGCTGTTTTTCGGCGGCGAGCAGGCCTTTCTCGAACTTGGCGACCTCCTTGTTGAGCCGGTCGCGCTCCGCGACCAGATCGACCTGGCGCTCGTACAGGACAGCCACGTCAAACTGCGTGGTGGCGCGCGCGTTGTTGCCGGTGAGCGGCGCGGAGGCGATCTCCACGGAGCTGACACGCGCGAGACGGCTCAGCATCTCGCTGCTCGCCTGCGCCAGCGTCGCGACTGCGGCTTCGGCGTGCACGCGAACCGGGGCGACCTCCTTCTCCGGCACACCAAGCTCCTTGCGCAGCGCGCGCACCGTGACGATCAACTCCTGCAGCGTGTTCATCTCCGCCACGCTCGCTGCATCGGCGGGGAAGTCTCCGGGTTGTGGGTAGCGGGTGAGGGCGATCGAAGCCGAAGGCACCGGCAGATCGACGGAGGCGTAGAGCGCATGCCACAGCTCTTCGGTAAGGAAGGGCATGAAGGGCGAGAGCAGGCGCAGCGCGGCCTCGAACACCGCGACCAGCGACTGCAGGGTGAGCGCGGTGAGCTGATTGTGCGGCGCCGCGAAATCCAGGCGCAGCTTCACGAGTTCCAGATACCAGTCGCAGAACTCGCCCCAGAAAAACTGGTAGACGGCGTGGGCGGCCTCGTCGAAGCGATAGTCGTGGAGCGACTTCGCGACCTCCGCCGCGACGGCGTTCAGCCGCGCGTAGATCCAGCGGGTTTCAAGCGGCGTGTCCTCCGGCAGCATGACGGTCTGCGGGTCCGATCCCGCCGCCGGCGAGCCGAGGTGCAGCGCATAGCCCGCCTCCACGCCGCGCGCGATCTGCATCTGCAGAAACCGCGCGGCGTTCCAGATCTTGTTGGCAAAGGCGCGGTAGCCTTCGGTGCGCGACTCGTTCAGCGCGATGTCGGTGCCGGGCGAGGCCTGCGCGGCAAGGGTGAACCGCACGGCATCGGTGCCGTACTGCGTGGTGATTTCGATCGGGTCTATGACGTTGCCCTTGGTCTTGGACATCTTCTGGCGGTCGGCGGCGCGGATCAGGCCGTGGATGTACACATGGCGGAAGGGAACGGTGTCGGCGAGCGTGCGCCCGCGGCCGTCGGCCAGCGGCACGTCGGCCATCAGGTGGCAGCTGAGCATGATCATGCGTGCCACCCAGAAGAACAGGATGTCGAAGCCGGTGACAAGGAGGTCAGTGGGATAAAAGGCGGCCAGCCCGGGCGTCAGCGCGTCGGTGCCGTCCCAGCCGAAGACGGTGAAGGGCAGCAGCGCCGAGGAGAACCAGGTGTCGAGCACATCGGTCTCCTGCGTGAGATCGGCGCTGCCGCAGTGGTCGCATGCCGAGGGGCCGTTGTCGTCGGTGGTGACCGTGATCCCCTGACATCTCCCGCAGTGCCACGCCGGGATGCGATGGCCCCACCAGAGCTGACGCGAGATGCACCAGTCGTAGAGCTTGCCCATCCAGTCGAAATAAGTTTTGGCGTAGTTCTCGGGCGTGAAGCGGATGTGGCCTTCGCGCACCGCGGCGGTAGCCTTTTCGGCGATGGTCGCACCGCCCGCTTTGGGCTGCTTGTTGACCGCGACGAACCACTGCAGCGACAGCCGCGGCTCGATGACGGCGCCGGTGCGCTGACTGACGGGCAGGGTGAGAGCGTGGTCCTTCACCGCCACCAGCGCACCAGCCGCTTCGAGATCCGCGACAATGCGGTCCCGCGCATCGAAGCGGTCCAGCCCGTCATACCGGGTTTTTGCTGCATACGCCTTATCGAACCATGAGTTGCTTAAATCCTGGATTGGATGAAGCCTCATGTCGATTCGGCCTTGTTCATCGATCACGCTCAATGGCATTAGATTATGCCGCTGGCCGATGGCAAAGTCGTTGGGATCGTGTGCGGGCGTGACCTTCACGGCGCCGGTGCCGAACTCGGGATTGGCCCACGCGTCGGCAATCACGGGGATCTCACGACCAACAAGCGGCAGCACCAGCTTCTTGCCGATGAAGGCCTGGTAGCGCTCGTCGTCGGGGTTGACCGCCACGGCAACGTCGCCCAGCATCGTCTCCGGGCGCGTGGTGGCGATGGTGATGGACCCCGAGCCGTCGGCCAGCTCGTAGCGGACGTGGTACAGCTTGCCGGTGCGCTCTTCGTTCTCCACCTCAAGATCGCTGACCGCGGTCTGCAGCTGCGGGTCCCAGTTGACGATGTAGGCGCCGCGATAGATGAGGCCGTCGTTCCATAGCCGGACAAAGGCCTCTTTCACGGCGACGCTTAAACCGTCGTCCATGGTGTAGTACTCGCGCGACCAGTCCACCGAGGCGCCGAGGCGTCTCATCTGCTCGGTGATGGCGCCGCCGTACTGCTGCTTCCAGCACTTGACGCGGTCGACGAAGGCCTCGCGGCCGAGCTCCTGGCGTGTGGGGCCGCCTTCGGTGGCGAGTTGCCGCTCCACCATCATCTGCGTGGCGATGCCGGCGTGATCGGTTCCCGGCACCCACACGGAGCGCTCGCCCCGCATGCGATGCCAGCGGGCCAGGATGTCCATCTCGGTCTGGTTGAGCATGTGGCCCATGTGGAGGCGGCCGGTGACGTTGGGCGGCGGCAGCAGCTGGACGAAGTTCTTCTGCGGGGGGTCGCCGGCAGCGGGCGTGGGGACGGCGAAGAGCTTCTCGGCGATCCAGTATTTGGCCCATTTTTCTTCAATGGCGGCGGGATCGTACGCCTTGGGCAGCTCGGAGGTCATATCAAGATCCAGCCTAGCAGGGCGGCTTCGGCACCGGTTGCTTTTGCGGGCCCGAAAACACCCATTGCAAGCGCAGAGGAGGTCGCGGAAGTTACAATGAAAGTGATGAGCGAACAGACTGCTACAGCCGTCGCGGAGCCGCCGGCGAGCCCTGAAAAGCCGCACGCGACCAAGTACACCCGCAACCAGCCTTACCTTTCCCGCGTTCTGGTAAACGACCGTCTGACCGGTCCCGAAAGCGAAAAGGTGACCATTCACATCGAGCTGGATATGGAAGAGGGCATGGCCTACACGCCTGGCGATGCGGTGGGCATCATTCCCACCAATCGCGAGGCGCAGGTGATGGATGTGCTCGAGGCGCTGGGCTTCACCGGCACGGAGCGCGTGCTCGATCACTACAAGAACGAGATCGATCTGCACCTGGCGTTGACCTCCCACCTGGGAATCGGCAAGCTGGCGCGCGGCAGTGTGAACCTGTATGCCAAGCTGTTCGGCGAAGGTGTGCCGCAGGCCCTGAAGGCCCTGCAGGGGACGGAGAACAAGGCGCTGGCCGAGGAGTACGTCTGGGGCCGTGAGTTTGTGGACCTGGTGCGCGAGTTCCCGGGAGCGATCACCGATCCGCAGCAGCTGTTCAACGTGCTGCAGCGCCTCACGCCGCGCATGTATTCCATCTCCAGCTCGCAGGCCGCGCACCCGGACTCCGTGCACACCACGGTGCGCGTGATCAAGTACCACACCCATGGGTTGGATCGCGAAGGCGTCTGCTCCGGGCACCTGGGCGAGCGCGCGCCGGTGGGCAGCACCATGCCCATCTTCCTGCATGAGAACAAAGCGTTTCGGCTGCCCGAGGATACCGAGGCCCCGGTGATCATGATCGGGCCGGGCACCGGCATCGCGCCGTTTCGAGCGTTTCTGGAGCATCGGCAGGCGCTGGGCGAAAAGGGCCCCATGTGGCTGTTCTTCGGCGAGCAGCGCCGGGTGTCGGACTTCCTGTATGAGCAGCAGTTCAAGGCGATGTTGGAAGACGGCACGCTGTCCCGGCTGGACACGGCCTTCTCGCGCGATACCAGCAAGAAGGTCTACGTGCAGGACCGCATGCGTGAGCACGCCAGCGACCTCTACCACTGGCTGGAGCGCGGCGCGTACTTTTATGTTTGCGGCGACGCGACACGCATGGCCAAGGACGTGGAGACGGCGTTGCTGGACGTGATCGCGCAGGGCGCCAATCGCACCCTGGAGCACGCCAACGAGTACCTGGCCGCGATGAAGAAGGCCAAGCGCTACCAGCGCGACGTGTACTAACGCGTAGGTGGCTTTCGCCATGGATAAGGCAAAGGGCAGCGAGGCGGAGCGTACAGGCCGTCTCGCTGCCATTGCCGTTTTGGTAGGTGTACTGACGTTTCTGGCGCGCAACGCCTTCATCGACGACGCTCTGATCTACGCCCGCTATATCGCGAACGCGCTGGACGGGCTGGGTCTGGTCTTCAACCGCGGCGAGCACATCAATGCGTTGACCTCTCCGCTCTACTCCTACGTGGTGCTGGCGACGGCAAAGCTGTTGGGCGGTCACGTCCTGGCGGCCACGGCCACCGTGTCCGGCATCGCGTTCTTCGGCGCCTGTGCCATTGCGGAGACGCTGGTTCCGTTTGCCGGCCTGCTGTTGGCTGCGACCGGGTACTTTTACTCGCTGGTGGGCATGGAGTCGTCGCTGTTCCTGTGCCTGCTGCTTCTGCCGGTGCTGCTGGTGGAGCGCGGATGGCTGCAGTGGCTGCCCACGGCTGCGCTCCTGCTGCTCCTGACGCGCTTTGAAGGTGCGGCGCTGCTGGTGCCGTTGGGCATCGAGCTTGCTCGCCGCCGTCGATGGCCCTCTGCGCGGGCCTACCTTCCCGTGGTGGTGATCGTCGCGCTGTATGCGCTGCTCAACCACCGTTGGTACGGTGCGTTTCTCCCCGCCTCGGCGGGGGCGAAGTTCGGGCAGGGACGGTCAGGGTACTGGGGAAGATGGCCGACGGCGTTCTTCCACACGGCGTACCAGCTGAAGCCGGAGTTTCTTTCCACGCTGTACGTGGTGGGGGCAGTGGCGCTGCTGGCGATCCCCGGGGCGTGGAAGCTGCGGGGTTCGGCGCTGGTGCGGCTTTCGCTTCCGTTTCTTGGAATCCTGCTGGCGTTCTACGTGCTGTTCAACATCCCCGGATACAAGTGGTACTACGCGCCGTTTCTTTGCTTTGCAATGGTGTATGCCTGCGCGGCGCTGCCGAGCGAGGGACGTTGGCGCTGGGCGGCGGTGCCGGTCATCCTGCTGTCAGCGTGGTCAGCCGGGCGGCGCTTCCATGCCATTCCCTCGCCTGCTGCTGAGGCCACGGCAGGCGAGGGCTATCCCGCGGTGGCACGCTGGCTGCGCGCAAACGCGCCCGCAGATGCACGCATCGAGGCCGGCGAGATCGGCATGGTCGGTTGGGACTGCCGGCGCTGCTATGTGCTGGACATCCTGGGCCTGACCTACCCCAAGAACGCCGCCCACATTGCGCATGCCGACAGCCGCTCGTGGCTGGCGGAGGACCGGCCCGACTTTGTCGTCGTGCACGCGCAGCCGTGGGTCTTTGAGGACGTGGTGAAGGCCGACCCGGCGTACCGGCGCGTGCCGGTCGACTTTGGGCCGGTGGTGTATCTGTTGCAGCGAAGTGCGCCCTGAGAGCGCCGGCCAAAACTAGACGCGTTCCGTGTCCGGCCGCCACACGGTGATGGCTTCCTTGATGGCCTTGGGCGGGAGGTTCTCGGTGACGGCGCGGTGCAGCAGCGCGGGGAGTTCCGCATCCGAGGCGAAGCGCAGCGCGACGATCTGGCGCAGCGAGAGCGCCTGTGCCGAGGCGAGCGCCTCCGGTGTGAGCAGTTGCCCGTAGCGCAGGCGTTCTTCCAGTCGGATCACGCGATCCTGCACCTTGAGCGGGTAACTGCGCGCTAACCCCACGGTTAACAGCAGGGCCAGAGAGACGATCAACAGCCAGGCGTGCAGCCAGACGTCTTCCGGCCAGCGGTGGATCAGAACGCCAAGGCTGAACAGGACGTTGAGAAGCAGGACCGGCGCAGCGAAGTAGTGAAACGGCGGATCGAACCGTGCGTGGTTGCGGTAGTTCTGCGGAGCTGGCATGGGGACCTCGCGATCAATGAGGAACGCCGTTTATGCTATCGCGACCTGGGGCGCAGGCAGGGTGCGATAGCCTTGGTTTGTGACGAAAAAGCGCATCGGCGTGCATGTGGGAACCTCCGGCGGCTGCTGGACCGCCGTGAAGCGCGCGGTGGATGCCGGCGCGAACACCTTTCAGATCTTCAGCTCCAGCCCGCGCACCTGGAAGTGCGGTCCGGTGAAGCCGGAAGAGGCGCTGAAGATGCGTGAAGAGCTGAAGGCCAACGACGTGGGGCCGCTGGTCATCCATGCGAGTTATCTGATCAATCTTTGCTCGCAGACCGAGGCAGTACGGACCAACTCGATCAGCGCGTTTCGCGGCGAGGTGGAGCGCGCGCTTGCCCTGGGCGCGAGCTTTCTGGTGCTGCATCCAGGCTCCTGGAAAGGCCTGACCCGCGAAGAGGGCCTGCGCCTGGCCGCAGAGGGCATCGAGAGGGCCATCGACGGTCTGCCCTGGCAGGATGCGGCCTTTCGCGTGCTGATTGAGAACACCGCAGGCGCAGAGTTCTCGCTCGGTAGCGGCTTCGATCAGGTGGCGGAGCTGGTGGAGACGCTGAAGCCGTGTGCCCCGGTAGGGGTTTGCCTGGACACCTGCCATACCCATGTGGCGGGCTATGACATCGTCTCCCGCGAAGGCTATGAGGCGACCGTGGCGCAGATCGCCGCGACGGTCGGAACCGACACGGTGCGGGTGTGGCATTGCAACGATGCCAAGGCGCCGATGGGCTCCAAGCTCGACCGGCACGAACACATCGGCGAAGGCACGATCGGCGCGGCGGCGTTTCGGCGGCTGCTGCAGGACCCGGGCTTTGCCCATGCGGCGTTCATCGCGGAGACGCCTGTCGATGAGCCCGGGGACGAGCTACGCAACGTGTCCGCTTTGCGCGCTCTCTCCGCCGGTTAGGCTGCGGCCTTCACTCGGCTTCAGGGTCACGCTTGGGGCGTTCTGCGCAGGGTACCTCTGGGCGACGCGCCCGGTGACAAACTGAGCCGCGTCACGGTAGGCGGCGATCGCGGCGTCATAGCGGCCGCGCAGGGAATTGGATCGGATCTCGACCATCTCTCGCAGCATCTGGGTGCCATCGCGGAGATAGCTGATGCGGCTGCGTTCGTCGTGTCCCCAGGTGACGGGGACCTCGACGATGCCGAAGCCGAGCTTCTGCGCGATAAAGAGAATTTCGGGATCGAAGCCCCAGCGCTCGATGGTCTGGAGCTTGAAGACGGCCTGGGCGGCCTCATGCCGGAAGGCTTTGAAGCCGCACTGCGTGTCCCGGTACGGCAGGCCCATGACGGTGCGGGTGAGCCAGTTGAAGCAGCGCCCGAAGAACCGGCGGTACAGGGGCTGGTGCCGGGTCTGCTTTTGGCGATCGAGCCAGCGCGAGCCGATGGCCACATCGGCGCCGGCCTCGATGGCCTCGAAGAGGCGCGCGGCCTCCTCGATAGGCGCGGAAAGATCCGCGTCGGTGAACATGACGATCTTGCCCGAGGCCTGCAACAGCCCGTTGCGGACCGAGTAGCCTTTGCCGCGATTGCCTGGATTTTCGATCAGAAACAGCTCAGGATGGTGCTGTTGAAACTGCTCGACCACCTCTGCGGTATCGTCGGTCGAACCGTCGTCGACCACCAGCACCTCGGCATCCCACGCGCGTTCGGCAACGCACGAAAGCACATGCTGCAACGTCTTTCCGAGGCGTTTGCTTTCGTTGTAGGCCGGGATGACGATGCTGATGAGCGGGCCGCCCATGGCGTAGAAAACTCCTTGCAGGGACGCCTGGGCGTCGCTACAGCATACAGCAGCTGATTCATCAGACGCAGGGAAGTTGCAAGCGGTTTTTCTTGCGAAAAGCAACGGGCGCTGTCGGTGAGGACAGCGCCCGCCAACTACGTGCGACTACACCGAGTGCTTGGTCATGCGTTCTACCAGGTCTTTGCCTTTGTTCATCATGCCCGCGGCGGTGCCGGCGGTCTGCTCCTTTTCGCCAAAGGTGTCGGGCCGCCCGAAGCCCAGATTGGGCTCCTCGCCCATGGGCTTGTTGACGAAGAAGGAGAACTCGCCGTGACCGTCCGGGGCCTTGCCGCTGGTCCAGGGCTGGTTGGCCTGATCGCCCACGCCGGCCACGTCGGAGATGAAGAAGTTGTAGGCAAAATCGCCGTTCTCCTTGGACTGCGGGAAGCTGTTGGGCATGGGCAGATGCGACGGGCCGAGCTCTTCAAGCACCGCCAGCCACTGCTGCTGGTGCATGGTGTCGCGCGCAATGTTGAAGGCCCACATGTGCTTCATGCCGGGGTCGTCGGTGTAGTTGTACAGCCGGCAGGCAAGCACGCGGCCGGTGGCTTCGGCGGCCACGTTGCAGTACATATCGGCGGCGATGTTGCCCGAGGCATAGATGTGCGACATATCAAACGGCACGCCCGCCGCGTTAGCCGGGTACGCCGAAAGCCCGGTGGACAGAATGTGGCGTGGATCCATGCCGTTCAGGACGGAGCCGGCGACCGGGTCCTTGGAGATCTCCTCCTGCAAGGAAACGGGGGCTTTCTCAAGGTTCAACGCAACGGCGGTGGCGAGCATTTCGATGTGCCCGATCTCTTCGGTGGCGGTGTTCAGCAGCATGTCGCGGTACTTGACCGGACCGCGCGCGCCCCAGGCCTGAAAGAAGTACTGCATACAGACGCGGATCTCGCCTTCCACGCCGCCGATAGCCTGCTGGAGCATCTTGGCGTAGGTCGGATTGGGTTTTTCTACGGTGACGGGGTACTGCAGTCGCTTGTCGCAATAAAACATCGGGAAAACTCCTGGGAGGGTTGCAATGAAGAGATCGGAAGGCGAGGTCGTGCCGCTCGCGGAGGCGGGGAAGACGAACAGGCTGCTACGGGGTAGGAGCGCTTCAGCTACCGGCAGGTTGGCCCGCCGGCCCGCGGTCGCTGCATGGTCGCGGTCTACGCAAACGGCGTTCATTAGAATGAAAGAGCATGCCTGAGATGACCCAAGCCCCTGATGCGCCTGCGGGCCACGCCGACGATGCCACCGGCCGCTACCGGCCTGCGGAGATCGAACCCAAGTGGCAGCAGCGCTGGGACGCCGATCCCGCGTTCTACCGCGCCGAAGACCACACCGGCGGCAAGCCGAAGTTTTACTGCCTGGAGATGCTGCCGTATCCCAGCGGGCAGTTGCACATCGGGCACGTGCGCAACTACGCGCTGGGCGACGTGCTGGCGCGCTACATGTGGATGCGCGGCTACAACGTGCTGCACCCTATGGGCTGGGATGCCTTCGGCCTGCCCGCCGAAAACGCCGCGCTGAAGAACAAGACGCCCCCGCGCGAGTGGACGCTGAACAACATCGCCCAGATGCGCACCGGCTTTCGCCGGCTGGGCCTCAGCTACGACTGGGCCGGGACGGAGGTCACCACCTGCCTGCCCGAGTACTACCGCTGGAACCAGTGGTTCTTCCTGAAGATGTTTGAGCGCGGGCTTGCCTACCGCAAGGCGAGCAAGCTGAACTGGTGCCCCCGGTGCGCCACCGTGCTCGCCAACGAGCAGGTGGTGGGCGGCTGCTGCTGGCGGCATGAAGACACGCCGGTGGAGCAGCGCGAGATGGTGCAGTGGTTTCTGCGCATCACGCAGTACGGCGATGAGCTGCTGGAAGGCCTGGACCACATGCCCGGCTGGCCGGAACGGGTGCGCACCATGCAGCGCAACTGGATCGGCCGGAGTGAGGGGTGCGAGGTCAGCTTTGAGGTGCAGGGATTAGGGGACAGGGCCCAGGGTCCAGGGTCCAGGGTTCAGGGTTCAGGGTTCGGGGTCCAGGGTGGAGGTGCCGATGAGCCCGGGATCGCGCCGGATCTGGCTGCCCGTAGCGGGCTTACCGCCGCCTCGTCTGCGTCGGCACCCTTCTCCGTTTCAGCACCGTCCTCCGCCTCCGTACCCTCCTCTGGATTGTCATCCCGTAGCGCAGCGGAGGGATCTGCTTCTGCTCCTGCCCATGCTTCCGCCGCCGCACAAAGCATCACCGTCTTCACCACGCGCGTGGACACCATTTTCGGGGCCACGAGCCTGCAGCTGGCGCCCGAGCATGCCCTCGTGAAGCAATGGGCTGGCGAGGACGCCGACCTGGCGCGCGAGGTCGACGCGATGATCGCGCAGCAGGGGGCGGCCAAGGAGTCCGGCGATCTGGGCAACATCGAAAAGCATGGGGTCTTTACCGGCCACCACGCCCTGAACCCGTTTACCGGCGAGACGCTGCCCATCTGGGTCGCGAACTACATCCTGGCCGACTATGGCACGGGCGCGATCAT
>CAXTWN010000094.1:0-13730 GCA_964248055.1 uncultured Acidobacteriaceae bacterium
TTACAACACTTCAACGCAGACAGGAGAGTCAGCCCCTTACTAAGCTTGTCGGTGTCACCGATCTGGAGCGCCCCAACTCTGCCAAAAGTCGTCATCCTGAACGCAGGGAAGGACCTGCCTTTTGCGTGGAGCGACGAGGTCGATCCAAGGCGGACGCCCGCCCTCCTGAGCGATTTCACCTTTAGCGTTCGAACCTGGCTCTAGCCTCACCGCCGGCAGTTTCCAGACCACGCATCACCACCTCCAACCGCCCCGTAATCTCCTCCGCCGAGCCGCCCTCCGCGACCCAAATCGGCTCGCCGATTCGCACCACGACCTCGCCCGTACGGAACCACCCCCGGCCCGCACGAGGCTTCGAACCCGTCCCCTGCAACAGGATTGGCAGTACCGGCACGCCCGAGGCCCCTACCAGCAGCCCGATGCCCGGCCGAAACGGCTGCAGCTCCCCCGTGAAGCTGCGACGTCCCTCCGGAAAGATCAGCACCGAGTAGCCTAGGTCCAGCGCCTCCCCGGCATGCTGAAAGCTCTGCCGAAAACCTCTTAGCCGCGGCAGCGGAAACACGTTGAACAGCGCCACCAGCAACCATGCGGCCGGTCGCGCCAGGAGATTCAGCAGCGGATGGCGCTGCCCACGCCCATGCCGCAGATCCTCGAGCACCTCCGCCGACATCGCCGCGGCCACACGCCGCCGCAGTGGCCCCGGCAACGCGTACAGGATCAGCGGCAGATCGTACACATTCACGTGATTGGCCACGAGCAGCATCGGACCCCGCAGCGTCGCAGCTCCCGGCGCCACCACCCAAGGCGCTGCCAGGAAGCCGACCAGCGGCCTGACCACCAGTTCCACAAACGCCACACGCAACCACTGCACCGGCCGGCTCCACGGCCAGCGCGGGTACCGCAAGGGCTCCGGCCCAGCGACCACCTCGCTCAAGCGGGCAGCTGGCCGTTCACCTTTGGTTGCCAACCTTGCAACCGCATCGCCGTATCTCCCAAGCGCCTCACCCACCAGCCCACGCAACTCGCCCAGCGTCCTCGCTCCTGCGATGGCCTCATCGCGGATCTCCGCCCCCAACTGCGTCTCCAGCGCCGATTGCAGTTGCACCCTTCCCAGGCTGTCCAGGTGCAGCTCCTCCGTCAGCCGCTGCTCGTCATCGCCGTCCCGAACCGCCTCATGCGTCACCTGCGCGATCAACGCCAGTAGCGGATCAGCGCCTTCCGTGCTTCCTGCGCTCTTGCGGTGTACAGTGCCGATCTCCGCACAGGCCCACGCCGCTATCCTGCGCCGCAGCAGCTTCCCGGTCGCGGTGTACGGAAACGCCGCTCCCGGCCACCGCAGCACATATCGCAGCTGCTGAAACGCCGCCAATCGGGCGTTCGCGGCCGCCACAGCCGCCCCCAACGCGCCCTCATCGCCCTCAAAGAGCACCACACCTACCGGCTCAGGACCGCGTGCCGTCTCACAGCCCACCACCGCACAGGCTCGGACCCCTCCCTGCGCCAGCAGCGCCGCCTCCACATCCTGGGGATGCACGTTCAGCCCTGCCGCCGTGACGATCACATCGCCCCGGCGCCCGGCAAAGCGCAGCTCCCCGGAGCCCTCCTGTACGCCCAGATCGCCTGTGGCCAGCCACTCATCCGCACGCGGCTCAAAGCGGCCACCCCGCCACGTCCCCGCGGCCAGCACGTCGCCGCGCACCTCGATCTCACCCTCGGCGTTCAGCCGCACCTCGCGCCCGGGCAGCGTCTTCCCCAGCGTGCCCTTGCCGACGTGGAACGGATGATTCAACGTCACCAGCGCGGCCGTCTCGGTCATCCCGTAGCCCTGCACCAGCGCCAGGCCCAGGCCGTTCCAGAACCCCTCCAACTCGGCCGGCAACGTCGCGCCGCCGCAGATCAGCGCCCAGAACTTCAACCCCAGCAGCCGATGTACATCGCGAAAACACCACCATCGCTTCCATGCCGGCAGTCCGTGGCTCGCTTCGAGCCGCGCCAACAACGCCGGAGCCCGCTGGACCAGATGCCCTCGCAAAAGCTCCAGGATCCGAGGCACCGCGACCAGCACAGAGACGCGCTCGCGCTTGATGGTCGCCAGCAATCGGCTCGGCTCCAGCCCGTCCAAAAAGTGCACCTCCGCACCTAGCAGCGGCGGCAGCCACATCCCCATGAACTGCCCGAAGACGTGGCTTAAGGGCAGCGTATGCAGGAACCGCAGCGGATGGAACGGCCGCTCATACAGGCGATACCGCCCGATCTCCTTTTCAATCGGCGCCACGCTGGCCAGCACATTGCGGTGGGTGTGCACTACCCCCTTGGGCTCGGAAGTTGTTCCGGAGGTAAATACGATCTGCAGGGGCGCATCGAGCGTGACCTCCGGCGCCACTGCAAACTGCGGCTCCACGGGAACCACGTGCTGCAGATCCTTCAGGATCAGGCTCGGCACGGACAGGGTGAGACCTGCAAGCAGCCCGGCGTCGCCAACCACCAGCTTCGGCGAGACCTCGCCAAGCACACGCTCGGCGAACGCGGCGGATCCCGTCGCATCCAGCGGCACCACAAGTACGCCGCGCAGCACGCAACCGAAGAACGCCGCAATCCACTCCGCTGAGTTCTCACCCCAGAGCAGCACCCGGTCGCCCGCCGCGATGCCCCGGTCGGCAAGCTCCGCCGCAAATCGTCCCGCGAGCTGCGCAAGCTCCTGATAGCGAGTGGGCAGGCTCCGATTACCCCGGTGCAACACAACGGCGCGGTCCCGTCTGCTGCGCCGCCAATCGTCCACCAGACTGGCCAGGTGCGGTCGCATGTGGCCTCTTGGCTCCGTACCGGCGCCTTCCGGCAACTACAACGTCGCCCTGACCGCGTTCGCTGTCGTTCGCACGGCCTTGCGCCCGCCGTACACCATCACAGCCGTCGCCAGGGCCGTTCCCGTGCACCAGCTGCAGATTTTGCCGAAGCTCACCACCTGCCGGACCGCGTTGAACCCAGCTGCCCCGGCATCTGCCATCAGCTTGCCGCCCAGCGCGCGTTCCGCCCAGGCGTACCGCTCCGCTAGTAACATCAGCGCGAGCGTCGTCCCGTAGCTCGCCAGCCCGAGATAGCTGTCCGGGATACCCGCCGGGTGCGCCAGCTCGGACAGGGTGATGCGCTCGGAGGCGAAGATCTCGCCCGGAGGGTCAGGCAGGCTCTCGACCAGCCCGGACTGAAACAGGGCCACCGCGACCAGGGTTCCCAGCGCAGCGCCACAACCCACATACGCCAGCGAACGATCCACCGCGCCGCCCATGCTCAACGCCTCTTCCTCACCGCCAGGGCGGTGCCCCCGGCTGCAGCCAGCACCGCCGCGCCCAGCGCAAACCAGCCCCGGTGCAGCGAAACGAAGACCTCCGGGCTGCTTCGCATCATGCGCTTGGAGAACTTGCCCTCCGCGCTATGCGTCCCAGGCACGTATTCGTAGAGGTTATTCGGTGCGTTCGGATTCCGCGGCTCGTCCGGCAGCTGCTGCGACTTGTACCCGGTCTTGCCCAAGTAGCGGTCCAGCAATCCGGGAATGAACTTCTGCCCCACTATGGCTGCCACGGTCGGTATGCCCACCCAGTACTCCCGCCGCGGACTCTTCGCCAGGCCGGCCGCCACCACCACTGTTGCCGCCAACTCCGGGTCGTAGATCGGTGGCACCGGCTGCGTGTTATTCGGCAGGCGATTCTTCACCCAGTCGAACTGCCAGGTGTTCATCGCCGGCATCTGCACGGCCGTAATGTGCACGTTGCTCTTGTCATGGTGCAGCTCGCAACGTATGGAGTCCGTGAACCCGCTGATCGCATGCTTGCAGCCGCAATAGGCCGATTGCAGCGGAATCGACCGGTACGCCAGCGCCGAGCCTACCTGCACAATCGTTCCCCGGTCACGAGGCAGCATGCGCTTCAGCGCCGACAAAGTCCCATGCACGAATCCGAGGTACAACACCTCGGTCACGCGCTTGTAGTCCGCGGCCTCCATCTCCTTGGCCGGGGAAAACACGCTCACCATCGCGTTGTTCACCCACACGTCGATGGGCCCAAGCTCCTGCTCCACCCTTGCCGTCGCAGCCTCCACGGCCTCCGCGACCGAAACGTCCGTGGGGATTGGCAGCCCCGAGCCGCCCAGGATCTCGCACTCCTTTGCGGCCGCCTCAAGCGCCTGGGGGTTGCGCGCCAGCAGCGCCACCCGGGCGCCGCGCCTGGCAAACTGGTGCGCAATCGCCCGGCCCAGCCCCGCTGATGCCCCGGTTACCACTACCACGGGCCCCTGGGCCATGACTCTCTCCTCTGACGCCCAACCTGGAAGCGTCAACGCACATAGAGCTTTCCCCGCGCGTAGAAGTTGTCCGCGCTCCTGATCCCGGAGAGCGTGGCCTCTTTTCCACCACAAAGTGCTTCTCGATCCAGCAGAAAGGCGAAGTTGAGCTTCTACTTACATAATCAAGTGTGTATGATCCATTGCAACCAAGGTTTGTACCCTTCCTTCCTTCCGTCCCGCGCCACCGCCTCCACGGTCGCCCGAGCGGGGAAGAGTAGGTCAGTTTCTCTGGATGAGGTCGCTTAGGAATGGTTGAAGCTGTCGTGTTGTGGAACGAGCCAAACAACCTTTCTCACTGGAACTTCAAGCTCGATCCGAATTGGGAGCGCTTTAGCGACATGGTGAAGCGTGCCTCGGTGGCGATTCGCGCCGTCAACCCGTCGCTTCCCATCGTCCTCGGCGGCGTCTCCTCCTGCGACATCGACTTTCTCCGCAACATGAAGGCTCAAGGCGTTATGGAAGCGGTCGACGCCGTCGGCGTCCATGGCTTTCCGCTCGATTGGAACCACTGGCAGCTGAGCGAATGGCCTGACCGCGTCCGGGAAGCCGCGCAGGTTAGCGGTCGGCCCGTCTGGGTCACGGAGGTCGGCGTCTCCTCCTTCGGCGCCGAGGAGGTCCAGGTCTTCGGTCTTGGTCGCACGCTCGAGCTCCTGCGGGACCAGGTCGAACGGGTTCACTGGTACAGCCTCTTCGATCTGCCGCCCTCCTGGCCCGCCGAAACCCGCCACAAAGAGGCCGAAGGCTCGGCCTACTATCGCCATTACTACCTCGGCCTGCTCAAGGCCTCAGGCGAACCCAAGCTCGCCGAACCGCACTTTCCCACAGACGGCAGCGCCGGCCTCTGCCAATGGTTCCACTTTGAGGACCACCGCCTCGGGGAGGCCGTCCGCTGGATGCACGCTCACGGCGTCGAGTACCTCCGCACCGGCCTCAGCTGGGCGGACAGCTACCGGCCCAACGCCCAGACGTGGTTCGATCGCCAGATGTCCGCCCTCGCGCCCTTCCGCGTAGCCCTCACCCTATGCTTTACCCCCGGCCACCTCGGCCTGGAAGACCACCACACCAGCCCTCCCGTCAACAATCAGGACTTTGCCGACTTTGCCTCCTGGGCCGTTGAGCGGTACGCTCCGGCAACGGCCACTCAGCTTCAACCACAGCATGAGGAGGTCGTCGGAAGCCTATGAGCAAGCAGATCCTGATCACCGGCGGGGCCGGTTTCGTCGGCTCTCATCTCGCAGACGGCCTGCTCCATGCGGGGCACAATGTCCGCGTGCTGGATGACCTCACACCCCAGGTGCACGGCGCCGGCAGGCCGGACTACCTCTCGCCCGAGGTCGAACTGATCGTCGGGGACGTGCGGGATCCGAACCGCCTGCGCGAGGTCCTCGCCGGCGTCGACGTCATCTTCCACTTCGCCGCTACGGTCGGCGTCGGGCAGTCCATGTACGAGATCGCCCGCTACATGAGTGTGAACACCCAGGGCACCGCGGAGCTCCTGCAGGCGATCCTCGACGCGAAGCTCACGCCGGAAAAGTTGGTCGTCGCCTCGTCCATGTCCATCTATGGTGAGGGCCGGTACCGCTGCTCCTCCTGCTCGGCCGAGGCCGCCCCGCCGGTCCGCTCGGTGGCGCAGCTGCGCTCCGGAAGCTGGGACATCGCCTGCGAGCTCTGCGGCGGCATCCTCGCCCCTGTTCCCACCAACGAGACCAAACCCTCGGAGACGAACTCCGTCTATGCGCTCTCCAAGCGCGATCAGGAGCAGCTCTGCCTGATCTTCGGGCGCAACTACGATCTCCCTGTCACCGCTTTGCGCTTCTTCAACATTTACGGCACCCGCCAGGCGCTTTCCAACCCCTACACCGGCGTCGCCGCGGTCTTCGCGTCCCGGATGCTCAACGGCAAAGCGCCGCTGGTCTTTGAGGACGGCGAGCAGATGCGCGACTTCGTGAGCGTGCACGACATCGTGCGCGCCAACATGCTTGCCATGGAGCGCCCCGAATCGAACGGCGAGGTCATCAACATCGGCTGCGGCAAGCCGATCACCATTCGCCAGGTCGCCGAGATCCTCGCGGACGCCCTGGGGAAAGACCTCGAGCCCGTCATCACGGAAAAGTACCGCGCCGGTGACATTCGGCACTGCTACGCCGATATCTGCAAAGCCAAGGCGCTGCTTGGGTACGAACCTCAGATCACCCACGAAGAAGGCTTCCGCGAGCTCGCCGCCTGGCTCGCCCAGCAGGAGGCCGAGGACAAAGCCGAAACCATGCTGAAGGAACTCACCGCTTACGGCCTCACCGCGTGACGTGCACCTATCCCCCATGCCCGCTTCGGGCCCCAGCAAAGAGGAGTGCGGAGATGATTCGATGAAGGCCGGCGGCGGGCATACCGTCTTGATCACCGGGGGCGCCGGGTTCATCGGCTCGAACCTTGCACAGCGATTGCTCGAAGACGGCAGCGTCCGCGTGCGCCTCTTCGACAACCTTTCGCGCCGGGGCGTAGAGCATAACCTCGCCTGGCTGCGCTCCCTGCCGGGCGCCTCGCGCCTCGAGATCCTCCAGGGCGACGTCCGCGACGCCCGCACCGTCACCGACGCCGTTCGTGGGGTCTCCGAGATCTTTCATCTCGCCGCGCAGGTCGCCGTCACCACCTCCATCGATGATCCCCAATCCGACTTCGAAACCAACGCTCTCGGCACCCTGCGTGTACTTGAGGCCGCTCGGCTTTCACCCCGCAAACCTTTCTTGCTCTACACTTCGACAAACAAAGTGTATGGATCTCTTGAAAGTGTGCCCGTCCAGATCGCCGAGACCCGCGCCGAACCGGTCTCCGCCAGCTTCCTCGGAGTAGACGAGGAAGAGCGTCTGGATTTCCACTCCCCTTACGGTTGCTCAAAGGGCACCGCCGACCAGTACGTCCGCGACTACGCCCGCATCTACGGTCTGCCCACAGTGGTCTTCCGCATGTCCTGTATCGCCGGGCCGCGCCAGTTCGGCAACGAGGATCAGGGCTGGGTCGCACACTTCCTGTACTCCGCGCTCGCCGGCCTTCCCATCACCGTCTACGGCGACGGTCGCCAGGTTCGCGACGTACTCCACGTCCATGACCTCGTGGACGCCATGCTCGATGCTCGCGAGCACCGCCGCACCACCCGGGGACAGATCTACAATCTCGGCGGCGGCATGAGTCGCTCTACGTCCGTACTCGAAATGCTCCGCTCGATCGAGCGCCAGCTCGGACGCCCTCTCAACCTTAGCTTCGCCCGCGTGCGTCCCGGCGACCAGCCGCTCTATATCTCTGACACGCGCAAGCTCGAGCGCGACACCGGCTGGCGCCCCCGCCGCTCCCTGCCTGACATCCTCGACAGCATTCGCGACTTCTGGAGCGAGAACCAGGCCGCTATCCGCCGCCAGCAACAGGCAAGCGCACCTCCCGTCGAGCTCCTCGCCGAGGAGGTCGCATGAGGTTTGCGCTCGTCAACCCGCGCTGGAGCTTCGAAGGTTCCACCTACTTCGGCTGCCCGGACCCCCACTTTCCCCTGGAACTGCTCGCCGCGCGCGAGTTTCTTCGCGCCGCAGGTCACCAGGTGCTGCTGATCGATGCGCTCATGGACGACCTCAGCGCCGACGAGGTCCGCAGAAAACTCGACGCTTTTCAGCAGGATTTCCTCGTCATTCCCACAGCGCCCTCCTACCTGTTCTGGCGCTGCCCGCAACCCGAACTCCGCGTTCCCAGGCAATGGATCGCACAGCTCCAGCCTCCGTCAGGCACGCGCCGGGGCAAGGTGGTCGTCATCGGCCCGCACGGCTCTGCCACGCCGCTCGCGACGCTCGAAAAAACGGGTGCCGACATCGTCCTCCGCGGCGAACCCGATCAGACCCTGCCACAACTGGGCAGTACGCCCTACGAGATGATCGCTGGCTGCTGCTGGCGTGATGCGAACGGCGCTATCCACCTCGGGCAGGGCCTCGGCACCACCGATATGCGCGCCCTTGGTCCTCTCGACTACACGGATTACCCGGTCGAACGCCATCGCCACAAACACCACATCTTCCCCGGCAACGGCGCCGACCACCTCCACCTCGGCGCGGAGGTGGAGTACGCCCGCGGCTGTCCCTGGTCCTGCTCGTTCTGCAATAAGACCCTCTTCCGTAACAAGTACCGCGAGCGCGAGTTGAGCTCCGTCCTCACTGAGGTCGACCAGCTGATTGCACGCGGTGTCGATTACATCTATTTCATCGACGAGATCTTCGGCGTCGGCAAACAGGTTCGTACGCTCCTGGAAGAGATTGCCAAGCGTCCCGTTTCCATAGGTTTTCAGTCCAGAATTGATCTTTGGGATGAGGCCGGCATGGACCTGTTGGGCCGCGCGCACTGCGTTTCACTTGAGTGCGGCATCGAGTCCATCACCGAAGAGGGCCGAGACGAACTCAACAAGAACTGCCGCATGTCCACGGATCGCATCAGCGAGCTGCTGATCTACGCCCGACAGCGTATTCCCTGGGTCCAAGCGAATCTCATTAAGACCCCCAAAGACGATCCTGCCCTGGTCGCCGCGTGGCAGACCCGCATGAAAGCAGCGGGAGTCTGGGTCTCCGAACCGGTTCCGATGTTCCCCTTCCCGGGCAGCCCGCAGTATGTTGAAACCTTTGGAGCGCAACCTGACGAGACGGCCTGGGAACGCGCTCACTCTTTCTACCTCAACATCTTCTCTGACAAGGGCTTCAGCGACATCCAATCAGAGAATCCTTTAAGTCTCGCCGAGCTCGAGTCGCAGGATCTGGCATGCGCCTCCTGCTGACCACGGATACCATCGGCGGGGTCTGGACCTTCACAAGCGAGCTCTCTGCCGAGTTACTCTCCCGCGGTCACCATGTGGCTCTGGTCAGCTTCGGCAAGGCTCCCTCCACCGCCCAAAGCGCCTGGGTCGCCGAACAGGCCGGCGTCTACCCTAACCACTTCGACTTCACCGCCTCCGAGGTCGCGCTTGAGTGGATGCAAGGCAACGGGCGTGCTCTTGCGGACGGCGAACCTGTCCTCGCCGCGGTCGCCGAGCGCTTTCAACCCCATCTGCTGCTGTCCAGCCAGTTCTGCTTCGGCGCTGTCAGTCTCCGTTTGCCGCGCATTGTCGTGGCCCACAGTGATGTTCTTGGCTGGGCCAGGGCGGCCAACCCGTCTGCCCTGACACCCTCCCCGTGGCTCAACCACTACACCTCACTGGTGCAGATGGGGCTTTTGCAGGCCGACGCCGTCGTCGCGCCTACACGCTGGATGCTCAACGCCCTCACCCCCAACTTTTTCCTGCCTGCTGCCGGCACCGTTATCCCCAACGGCGTCCGGGTCACGCCCGCCGACGGCCCCGTGGGTCGCAAACTGCAAGCCGTCACCGCCGGGCGCCTTTGGGACGAAGCCAAGGGCCTCCACATCCTCTCCCAATGCCATTTGCCCCTTCCCGTACTGGTGGCCGGCGACGCCTCGTCGCAACACAGCGGGGAAACTGCCCCATCAACCGCGCTCCAGTTCACGGGCCCGTTAGCTGCCCGTGAACTGCACCAGCTGTTTCGCCAAAGCGCAATCTATCTCTGCACCTCCGTGTACGAGCCCTTTGGCCTGGCTCCGCTCGAGGCCGCCCTCTGCGGGTGTGCCGTCCTCGCGCGCGACCTCCCCTCGTTGCGCGAGGTCTGGGGCGAGGACGTCCTGTACTTCGCGGACGCGGAAGACCTCACCTCGCAGCTCCGCGGCCTGGTCGACGATCCAGTCAAGCTCGCCGACGCACAGATTTGGGCGCAACGTCACGCCTCGCGCTACACCGTTCAGCGCATGACCGACGCCTACCTCGCTCTCTTCGATACCGTCCTCCACAAGCCCCGAGCCATGCCGCATGTCGCGTAAGTTCCGACTCGCCTACCTTTCGCACTCGCTTCGGTCCGACTGGAACAACGGCAACGCCCACTTTTTGCGCGGCCTGCTCGCCAGCCTCGGCGACCTCGGCCACGAGCTCACCGCTCACGAGCCTACCGAAGAGTGGTCCATCGAAAATCTGCGCCAGGAGGCCGCGGGCGAACTCTCGCTGCAGCACTTTCACGAGCTCTACCCCGACCTCCAGATCGCCCTGTACGAAGCCGCCACCCTGACCGATCGCAACCTCTGGCGTCAGCGGCTTCGCAACGTCGACTTCGTCCTCCTCCACGAGTGGAACCCGCCCGCCCTCGCGCACCTTTTGCTCGACCTGCGCGGCGAACTCGGCTATAAGCTCCTCTTCCACGACACACACCATCGGGCCTCCTCGTCGCCTGAGGCCATTCGTCAGTTCGGCACCGATTGCTTCGATGGGGTCCTTGCCTTCGGCGAAGCTCTCCGCACCCTCTATCGCGAGCGCTTCGGCATCCGCAACGTCTGGACCCTCCACGAGGCCGCCGACACCCGCATCTTCCGTCCGCTGCCCGCAACCGAGCCGGACACCGATGTTGTGTGGATCGGCAACTGGGGCGACGACGAGCGCACCGCCGAGATCCGCGAATACCTGCTTGCGCCCGCAGCGTCCTTGCCGCAGTACACCTTCGCCATCCACGGCGTGCGCTACCCTGAATCCGGTCTTCAGGCGCTGCAAGAAGCCGGCATCGCGTACAAGGGCTACCTGCCCAATCTCCAAGCGCCCGTGCTCTACAGCAAGTCCCGGTTGACCGTCCATATTCCACGCCAGCAGTACAGCAGCACGCAAGCGGGCGCCATGACCGGCATCCCCACGATCCGTGTCTTCGAGGCCCTGGCCTGCGGCCTTCCTCTGCTCTCAGCTCCCTGGCAGGACACCGAAGGTCTTTTCCGTCAGGGAGATTTCCACTTTGTCCACAACGGCGAGGAGATGCGTTCCGCCATGCTCGACCTGCTTCAAAACCCGCAGAAGGCCGCCGAGCAGGCCGCCTGCGGTCTCGAAACCGTCCTCGCCCACCACACCTGCCGGCACCGCGCCGAACAGCTCACCGCCATCTTGGAAACCCTTTAAGGAGGCGCGGTCCCGTTGAAGATCTTCGCCTTCGGCTCCAGCATCGTCTCCTCCTACTGGAACGGCGCGGCCACCTATTACCGGGGCTGCTACAAGTACCTCGCCCGCCTCGGCTACGAGATCACCTTTGCCGAACCGGACGCCTACGGCCGCCAGCAGCACCGGGACTCCGACGACTTCAGCTACGTCAGCTCGCTCGTCTACCAGCCGCGGGAGAAGGACGGCGGGCGCGATCTCGATCGCATGCTCCAACTCGCGCGCGAAGCCGACATCGTCGTGAAACACTCCGGCATCGGCTGCGACGACGCTGAACTGGAATGCCGCGTTCCCGCCGAGTGTTCGGCCGGCTCCGGCACGGGAGCGGGACCCATGACCTTCATCTGGGACGTCGACGCCCCGGCGACCCTCCATCGCATGCGCGCCGATCCCGACGATGCCCTCCGCCAGGCCACCCCCGGCTACGACGCGATCCTTACGTACGGCGGCGGCCCCCTGGCCCGGGAGGGCTTCCTGGAGTTCGGCGCCCAGGCTTACTACAGCATGTACAACGGGCTCGACCCCGAGACCCACTTCCCCGTTGCGCCCGACCCCTCGCTCGCCTGCGATGTCGTCTTTCTCGGCAACCGGCTGCCTGACCGTGAGGCCCGGGTGGAAGAGCTCTTCCTTCGCGCCGCGACACTCGCCCCGCACGCCAGCTTCATTCTCGGCGGCGAAGGCTGGGGAGACAAACACCTGCCACCCAACGTCCGTTGGCTGGGCCACGTCCCCACCGCGGACCACAATCGGGTCAACGGCTCGGCCTCGATGGTGCTCAATATCAACCGCGCCTCCATGGCCGAGTTCGGCTTCTCACCCCCGACCCGCGTCTTCGAGGTGGCCGGCGCCGGCACCTGCCTGCTCTGCGACGACTGGCCCGGCATCAGTGATTGCTTCAACCCCGACCCCGGCTCGATGCAGGAGATACTCATCGTCCGTTCCGCTGAAGATGTGGTCGCCGCCCTCACCGAATACGACCTCCCCCAGCGCCGTCGCATCGGCGCAGCCTTCCACGCCCGCGGCCTCACGGACCACACCTACGCACAACGCGCCGCCCAGGCCGACTTCGCCTTTCGCGAATGTCGCGCCCGACGCCTCGGGGAACTCGGTCCGCAGACCCAGTCGCTGGCCACCATGGCCGACTGGCGCAACAACCCGGGTTGGCGCGCCGTTACTGCCGGGGTTCCCGCGCAGAAGTCAGAGGAGGTCCAGCCATGACCCGACCTCCCCTCGCCGCTTACACCCCGTTCCCGAATCGCGCCAGCTACGCCGGGTTTACTCCGCGTCCTCCGCGTACACTGCATTCGCCTTTCCATCCGCTGCGCCGTCCGGCAGACCAACCCGCATGAAGATCGTGATCTATGGCCTAACGATCACCTCCTCCTGGGGCAACGGCCATGCGACCACCTATCGCTCCCTTTGCAAGGCCCTCGCGTCGCGCGGACATCGCATCACCTTCGTCGAAAAAGACGTGGAGTGGTACCGCAGCAATCGCGATCTGCCCGAACCGCCCTACTGCACCGTTCGTCTATTTGAAGATTGGGACGTCGAGGCTCGCCAACTCGTCGCCCTTAGCCGCGACGCGGACGCCATCGTCCTCGGCTCCTATTTTCCTGACGCCATCGCCGCCACCCAGGCTTTTCTGCACGCCGGCTTCGGTCCTCTTCTCTTCTACGACATCGACACCCCCATCACGCTCGCCGCGCTTCGCGCCCACGGTCACACCGACTACCTCGAAGCGAAACTCATCCCTTACTTCGCCGCCTATCTCAGCTTTACCGGCGGCCCCGCGCTTGAGGAGATCGAAAGCCGCTTCGGCTCCCCCCGCGCCCTGGCGTTTTACTGCTCCGTCGATCCGGACCTGCACAAACCCACGCCGCCGCGACCCGAGTTCACCTGCGCCCTGAGCTATCTCGGCACCTACGCCGCCGATCGCCAGCCGAAACTCCTGGTTCTCCTCAACGAACCCGCAAGACTCCTCCCCTATAACCGCTTCATCGTCGCCGGGCCGCAGTACCCGAGCGGTGTCCCATGGTCGCACAACGTCGAGCGCATCATTCACCTGTCCCCGCCCGAGCACCCCGCCTTCTACTCCTCGTCGCGCTTCACGCTGAACCTCACGCGTAACGACATGGTCGCCGCCGGCTACTCGCCCTCGGTCCGTCTGTTCGAAGCCTCCGCCTGCGGCGCTGCGATCCTCTCCGACCCCTGGCCTGGCTTGGCAGATTTCCTCACCCCCGGCTCAGAGATCCTGCTGCCGGAAAGCGCCGTCGAGGTTACCGAGATCGTCCGCGATCTTCCCGAAGCCGAACGCCGCGCCATGGGCCAACGAGCCCGCGACCGCATCCTCGCCGAACAC
>CAXTWN010000095.1:0-13730 GCA_964248055.1 uncultured Acidobacteriaceae bacterium
GGCTGGTTTCTGCTTGGCAATCTCTTGGGCTCCGGTGGTGGGCGGTATGGGGGTGGTGGCTTTGGCGGAGGCGGTGGTGGCTTCGATGGTGGCGGCGGCGGTGGCGGCAACGACGATGGGGGCTTCAGTGGAGGGTTCGGCGGCGGCTCCGAGGGCGGCGGTGCGAGTGGCAGTTGGTAGGCTGTGCTGAAGACACTCTGCGCGCTGTTCGGGCCGCAGAGCAGACCAGCGCGTCGCGGTAAAGCAAGGTTTTGGTTGAGATCTGTGGGAGAGAGATGATGAAGGGTTCGCTGGTAGCTGTTGTTCTGCTCGGTGTGCTTGTGCTGGTGGCGCTGCTTGGGTTTGGCAGCTTTGTTTCGACGAAGAACCACCTGGTGGCGTTGAATGAGGATGTGGAGACGGCGTACTCGGCCGTAGATGTGCAGCAGCAACGGCGCCTGGACCTGATCCCCAACCTGGTGGCCAGCGTGAAGGGCTACGTGAAGGAGGAGACGACGGTGCTGACCAACATCGCCAACGCCCGTGCGGGGGTGATCGCGGCGGAGGGCAACCGGGCGAACTCCATCAATGCGAATCGTCAGCTGGATGTGGCGTTGAGCCCGTTGCTGCGATTGCAGGAGGCGTATCCGAATTTGAAGGGCAATGAGCAGTTTGTGCGGCTGGAGGATGAACTGGCCGGCACGGAAAATCGCATCGCCGTGACGCGGAACCGCTACAACCTGGCGCTTCGTGCGTACAACGTCTACGTGCAGCAGTTTCCGAACAGCCTGTGGGCGGGCATGGCTGGGTACCATGCAAAGGACGATCAGTACTTCAAGGGGAATCCTGCCAACGCGACGGCGCCTACGGTGAACTTCAACGAGTAGCGTGGGTCAACTTGCGTGGACTCGAAGGCACGTGGTGAGGTGGGTGCGGTAGGGTAGAAGGGTGCTCGTAACGGGATCCCATGCGACAAGTGCCTCGGCGCTGCTCGGCACGCCTGTGCTGGATGCGAACGGGCGCAGCTGTGGGCGCGTGCAGGAGCTCGCGATCGACGTGGCTCACGACGGCGGGCACGTTTCGGCGCTGATTGTGCGAAACCGCACCGGGCGTGCCTCCGTGCCGGTGCAGGGGCTGGACCTGCCGCGGCGGAACGGGGGACCGCTACGCACGCCGGCGGCCCCTCAGCCGGTGAACGGGCTGGACGATGCCCTGCTGCTGGAGCGGGATCTGCTGGACCAGCAGATCATCGACGTGGACGGCCGCAAGGTCGTGCGCGTGAATGACGTGAACCTGACCTGGGAGCTGTCTGCGGATGGGACCCATGCGGCCGGTCTGCGGGTCGATGAGGTCGAAGTCGGGCTGCGCGGCGCGGCGCGGCGGCTGCTGCACGGTCTGCCCAGGGGTGCGGTGGCGGAGGTGTCGCGGCGGCTGAGTGCGAGCACCATCCCGTGGAGTTGCGTAGACCTGATCGAACGCGATCCTGGGCGGCGCGTGCGGTTGAAGGTGGGGCAGGAGCGGCTGGCCAAGCTGCATCCGTCGGACATCGCGGACATCCTGGAAGAGCTTGCCCCCGCGGAGCGCGAGGCGGTGTTTACCAGCCTGCCCGAGGAGACCGCGGCGGAGACGCTGGAGGAGATCGAGCCACGGCTGAAAAAAGAGCTGCTGCAGGGCATGGAGACCGAGCGCGCGGCGGACATCCTCGAAGAGATGGACCCGGGCGCAGCGGCGGATGTGCTGGCTGAGCTAAGCGACGAGCAATCCGAAGCCATTCTGGACGAGATGGAGCCGCAGGAGCGGCAGGACGTCGAGGAGTTGCTGGACTTTCCGCCGAACTCCGCCGCAGGGCGCATGACGACGGACTACTTCTGCCTGCCGGCGCAGGCCACGGTCGCCGAGGCGGTTGCGGCATTGCGTTCCTTCAAGGGCGATCCGGACATGGTGACCGAAGTGTACCTGCTGGGCGCGCAGGATCAGCTGGCGGGAGTGGTGCCGATGTCGCGCCTGTTGCTGGCCGCGCCAGACGCGCCCGTGATGGAGTTGGCGCCCGAGGGTCGGCAGGTGACGTGCAGCCTGGATGCCGATGACGCGGAGGTGGCGGAGCTCTTCGATAAGTACAACCTGCGCTCGCTGCCGGTGCTGGACCAGTTTGGGCGGGTGGCGGGCGTCATCCACGCGGAACAGGTGATCGCCGCGCTGCGGGAGAGCTGATGTGGCTGGCGGTGCGGGTCCGTTGAAGATCTTGTACGCCTCCGGCCTTTCGCCGAACGACTCGTCGCTGTACCGGCTGTGGGCGCTGGAACGGCTGGGGCACACGGTGGTACCGCTCAATGCGTTTGCCTATCAGGCGAAATCCGCGACGGTTCAGAAGGTGCTGCACCGGATGCAGATAGGGCCGTGGGTGGAGCGGCTGAACCGCGATTTACTCCTTGCAGCGGAGCGCGAACAACCAGATGTCTTCTGGGCAGACAAGCTATTGAGTCTGCGACCCGAGACGCTCGACCAGGTGCGTGCCATGGGCATTGTCACCGTCAGCTACATGATCGATAACGCCTTTGGACCGCGGAGGGATCCTGGCTGGCGGCTGTACATGCGGAGCCTGCCGTTTTTCGATCTGCATGCGACGCAGCGGGATCAGAATGTGTTGGACTATCAGGCGCGGGGAGCGCGCGATGTGGTCAAGATTCAGACCGCGTTTGAGCCGAGCCTGCACTATCCGCCGCCGGCTGAATGGAGCGACGCAGACCGGGACCGCGGTGTGTCGTTCATCGGGACGCCGTATGACGAACGTGCGACGTTTCTGACGCGGCTCTGGAAAGAGTACCAGGCACCCGTAGTGATCTCAGGTGCGGCGTTCCTATGGCGCCGGCAGCTTTCGTCAGAGGCAGCAGAGGCGATCTACACCGGCAGCGAGCTGCACGGGGAGGCGTATCGGGAGGCGATCTGGCGATCACGGATCAATTTGAGCTTTCTCACCCACTCGAACCAGGACGAGTTTGCGCACAAAAGCTTTGAGATCGCCGGTTGTGGCGGGTTTTTGCTGGCTGAGCGCTCAGAGGGACACTTGGCGCGTTTCGTGGAGGACGAAGAGGCGGTCTTCTTTGGGGATCTGGCCGAGTGTGCAGCGAAGATCCAACGGTACCTGCCTGACGAGGCGGCGCGGACGCGCATTGCAGCTGCCGGGCGAGCGCGTGCGGTGCGCGATGGGTACAGCAACGATGCGCAGGTGGCGCGCATCCTCGATCGAATCGAGCCGTTGCTGGCCGGGCGCCGGCATTCACAGCACAGGGGAGATGCCGTGTCGCCGGGCAGGTTAGTCTAGGAAACAAAGGTGCGACCTTTGCAGCGTTTCGCCACAGCTCAGTCGGCTGTGTTGCCCCAGGCTGTGTTGCGCTGACCAGAACCTCGGAGACGGTGTAATGCAGTGGCGTCGGTGGCGGAACAGCCTACTTTTGGTGTTTGCGGTGCTGGGGCCTGGCTTCATCACGGCGAACGTCGATAACGATGCCGGGGGCATTTACACCTATGCGCAGGCCGGGGCGCAGTTCGGGTACGGCCTGCTGTGGACCATGATCCCGATGACGATCATGCTCACGTTCGCGCAGGAGATTTCCGCGCGCATGGGCGTGACCACCGGCAAAGGCCTGAGTGAGCTGATCCGCGAAGAGTTCGGGCTGCGGACGACTGCGTTGCTGATGCTCGGGCTGGTGCTTTGCAATTTGAGCGACGTGGTGGCGGAGTTTGCGGGTGTGGCCAGCAGCACACAGCTCTTTGGCCTGAGCAAGTACCTGACGGTTCCTCTGGCCGCAGCGGCGGTGTGGGGCCTGGTGGTGTTTGGCGATTATAAGAAGCTGGAGAAGATCTTCGTCTTCCTGTCGTTTCTCTACGTGGCCTACATCGTGACTGCGGCTCTGGCACATCCGAACTGGAGCTTCGCGATGCGCGAGACGCTGCATCTGCCGCGCATTCACGATCTGCGCACGCCGAGCTACCTGGTGTTTGCGGTCGGGATGATTGGGGCCACGGTAGCGCCATGGCAGCAGTTTTATTTGCAGGCGTCGGTTGTCGACAAGGGCACAGGCAAGGAGGGGCTTCGCTATGCCCAGGCGGATGCGGTCGTCGGTTCTGTGTTTTCGGTGATTGTGGCGGCGTTCATCGTGATTGCGTGCGCGGCGACTCTCTTTGCGAGCGGGCACCACGATATCGCAAGCCCGGCCGATGCTGCGGCGTCACTGCGGCCTCTGGGCGGCGACTATGCCTACCTGCTGTTTGCCTTTGGGCTGTTGAATGCCTCGTTGTTTGCGGCGTCCATCCTGCCGCTGTCCACCGCGTACACGGCGTGCGAGGCGCTCGGCTTTGAGTCGGGGCTGAGCAAGAGGTTTCGTGAGGCGCCGGTCTTCTATTGGCTCTACACGTCGCTGATCGTGCTGGGCGCAGCCATCATCCTGATGCCGCGTGTGCCGCTGATCAAGCTGGCGATCCTGTCGCAGGTGCTGAATGGCGTGCTGCTGCCGTTTGTGCTGGTCTTCATGCTGATCCTGGTGAATCGCAAGAGCCTGATGGGCACGAAGGTGAACCGGCGCGCGTACAACATTGTTGCCTGGACGCTGACGGTGCTGACAATTGTGTTGACGGTGATCATGCTGTGGGGCGCGGTATTTGGCAATGGAACTTAGGGCGCGTCAGCAGCGACCCTGATTCAGGGTTGTCGCTCAGATGAGGAAAGCAGGTCCTTCGCTTTGCTCAGGATGACAAGTCGTTCATGTGATGAGGTGCTTGCCTAGAGCAGCTTGCCGTCAGCGAGGTCGCGGATGAGGGTGAGGTCGGCGGCGAGGAAGTCGAAGTCGGGCAGGCGTCTGAGGGGTGACCATTGCATGTTCAGAAAGATCCGGTTTTCGAGTTCTCCGGTAAACTCCTGGACGACGAAGAACTGGATCTCGATAGTCGATCCGTTGCGGTAGCTGTGCTTGACCGTGATAAGACGGCGGCCGATGGTGGCCTCGATGCCCAGCTCTTCATTGAGTTCACGGGCCAGAGCAGCTTCGGCCGTCTCGCCCTGCTCGACCTTGCCGCCGGGAAACTCCCATTTTGAGCCCATAGGCTGATCGGGACGGCGTTGGCAGACGAGCACCTCGCGCTGGTCGGCCTCGCCGCGAAGAAGAAGGGCTGCCACGACGTGACGCACGGGTCGGTTCACTGCCTGCCGCGAGGTGCCGTTCAGTTTGCGAATGGGCCGTTTCACCTCAGCCACAGTGTATGACGGCAGCAGCTTTCTTGGGACGAGCGCGTCGGCTAGGACGTGGGCGCGACGGAGGCCGGCCAGAAGACGGGCCAGCCTTCGGCGGCGCTGCGTGCCAGCAGACCAGGGCTGGGATTCACTGGAAACGCGCGGCGGGCGATAGAAAGCATGGCCGCGTCGTGGACGGAGTTGCCGAAGACGATGTCGGGATGGAGGATGCCGACGCGATCCAGAGCGGCGACTTTACCTTCATCGGTGGGAACGTCGAGAAGCCGGTCGGTAATGAGGCCGTCCTCGGTGGCGACGCGGGCGGCAAGGACACGATCGGGCGGGATGTCGAAACGGCGGACGCCCTCCTCGATGACCCAGTCATTGGTGGAACTGACGGCCCAGATGTCGGTGCCGTGTGCCTGCAGACCGGCGATGAGCTCGCGCAGTTCTGCGAAGAGATTGGGTTCGATGTGCTCGCGAAAGAAGGCCGCCGCGGCATCGCGCAGTTGCTGGATCGAAAGCCCGGCGTAGACCTGAACCATCTCGCCGCAGATGACGGCCTCGGCGACCTCGCCGCGTAGATAGCCGTCGTAACGATTGCGTAGCCAGGCAATCTTTTCCGAAGAAAGCACGCCGTTGCGCACGGTCCACCACATGAACGAAGAACCTGCGTCGCCGGACCAGAGGGTGCCATCGCAGTCGAAGACGGCGACCTGCGGGGCGAGCGCCTCGACGTCAGAGAAGAGTTCGGCGGTGGTGAGGACGCGGGCGGAGTTCAGGAGGTGATCCTACGGACGGTCACGTCAGAGCGCTCTTTGCCGCGTCGAAACGAGATCTCTTCCACCGAGAAGCTGACCGCGATCAACGCGATAAGTAACCCGGTCGGAAAGCCGAGGCAGAAGTCGTGCCAGTTCCCCGAGCGGAGCACGGTCTGCGCGAGGAGGAGACTGACCAGGGCCAGGGCGGGTAGCACGCGGAAGCACCAGACGGGCTTGATCCGAGGCTCGCCGGAAGGGAGCGTCGAGAGGCTGGGGACAGCGGAAGGATCGGCCATGCGCGTATGCTAGCAGCGGCTGCGGGTACGTATGGGTCTTTTCTTCGGTACGGGATCGTCGACGACGGAGCTCTCCTCGGCGGAGCTGCGCTCGGGCCTGCACGAGGCACTGACCCGGCTGGGCGAGCGACGGCGGGTGCTGGCCGTGCCACCGGACTTCACCCGGCTGCACTCACGCGCGGGCGAACTGACGGACATGGCCTGGGAGTTCTACGGCGAGCGGCTGGTGGATGCGCTGCCTGCCCTGGGCACGCATAAGCCGATGACCGGCGAGCAGATCGCCACCATGTTCGGGCGCACGCCGCACGCTCTCTTTCGCGTGCACAACTGGCGGGACGATGTGGTGACGGTGGGCGAGGTGCCCGGGGACTTCATCCGGGAGGTCTCGGAAGGCAAGCTCAGTTATGCGTGGCCTGCCCAGCTGAATCGCCTGCTCTGCGAGGGCGGCCATGACCTGATCCTGAGCGTGGGGCAGGTGGTGCCGCATGAGGTGGTGGGCATGGCCAACGGCGCAAAAAATCTGTTCGTGGGCACAGGCGGACCGCTGGGCATTCATCGCTCGCACTTTCTGGGCGCGGTGTATGGGATGGAGCGCATGATGGGCCGCGTGGATACCCCGGTGCGTCGCGTGCTGCGCTATGCCAGCGAGCACTTTGCGCGGGCGCTGCCGATTGTGTATGTGCAGACCGTCGTGGCGAAGAACGAAGCGGGCGAGCTGGTCGTACGCGGGTTGTTTGTAAGCGATGATGAGCAGGCGTTTGAGCGGGCTGCGGCCCTGAGTCTCGAATGCAACTTTCAGCGGCTGCCGCGAGAGATCCGGAAGGCCGTGGTGTATCTCGATCCGGGGGAGTTTCGGTCGACCTGGCTGGGCAACAAGAGTGTGTATCGCACGCGCATGGCGCTGGCTGATGGGGCGGAGCTGATTGTGCTGGCGCCGGGTGTGCGCGAGTTCGGGGAAGATGCCGCGATCGACAGGCTGATTCGGCGGTACGGGTATTGCGGAACGCCGAAGGCGCTCCGGGCGGCCGAGAGCGATCCGGAGCTGGCGGCCAACCTGAGCGCAGCGGCGCATCTGATCCATGGCTCAAGCGAGGGGCGGTTTACAATCCGCTACTGCCCGGGCCACCTCTCGCAGCAGGAGATCGAAGGTGTGCACTACAGGTACGGCGATCTCACCAGGTACGCCGCCCGCTATGATCCGGCGAGGCTGCGGGACGGCTGGAACCTGGTGGAAGGGGAAGAGATTTTCTTTGTGTCCAACCCGGGGTTAGGGCTGTGGGCCTATGAGGGCAGATTGCATGATTGAACAACGTGGGCCGCTCGCGATGGTGCTCATGGGAGTCACGGGCTGCGGCAAGACGACGATCGGTTTGGTTCGGGCAAAACTGGTTACCGCCTTCTTCGCGTCCGCCTATGATTACAAGTGGGGGGCGAACATGGCGAAGATGGCGGCCGGAGATCCGTTGACGGACGAGGATCGCGCGCCTTGGCTGGCGACCCTGCACGATCTCCTGGCGGGGTGGGTTGCGGACGGGAAGCGGGGCGTACTGGCGTGTTCGGCGCTCAAGGAGAGCTATCGCGAGACGCTCAGCGCGGGCATCGCGCCGGGCAAGCTGGCCTTTGTGTGGCTGGATGTGCCGCGGGCGGTGCTGGAGGTGCGCCTGGCGGCACGACATCATGAGTACATGAATCCCGTGCTGTTGAGCAGCCGGCTTGCGACCCTGGAACCGCCTGCGGATGCGGTGCGGGTGGTGAACGATCACGCACCGGATGAGGTGGCGCATGAGATTGTCAGTAGGCTGGCGTTGGAGGCTTAAGGCTGGGCTAAGAGTTTCAGTGGCTTGGCTGGCGCAAAAAGCAGATCCCTCCGCTGCGCTTCGGGATGACAAATCAGACAGTACTTGCGAACCCCGCTAATGCGCGCCGGCGGGACCTTTGCCTGGACGGACTCGTTTGAGCATCCAGACGACCCCTACGCAGACGAAGCACAGCAGCGACAACCAGCGGAAGACGTCCACGAAGGACCACAGCGAGGCCTGCTGTAGAAGGCGTCCGTAGATGCTGGTCTGGGCGGCGACGCGGGCGTTGGCGGGACCGAAGGTGGTGGTGAGCGCGCCCTGCGTTTGGGTAACGGCGTTCTGGAATGCGATGCCGGTGCGGGGAACGGAGTTGAGAATCTCGTTCTGGTGGACGGCCGAGCGGCGGGTGAGCAGCGTGGTCGCGATCGAGATGCCGACCGAGCCGCCGACGTTGCGCATAAGGTTGAAGAGGCCGCTGGCGTTGCCGATCTGATCGTTGCGCAGGGTGCCGTAGGCGGCGGAGTTGATCGGCACGAAGACAAAGCTGAGCGCGAAGCCGGTGATGATGAGCGGGATCAGCAGGGTTGTCGGCGAGATCTGGGTAGTGACGTTGCCGAAGTACAGCGTGGTAAGGCCAAAGGTGATGAAGCCGAAGGTGAGCAGGACGCGCGAGTCAACCTTGCCGCTGAGGGTGCCGATCACGGGCATGCCGAGAATGGAGCCGAGGCCGCGCGGCGCGACGGCAAGCCCGGCCGTGAAGGCGGTGTAGCCGAGCAGCTCCTGGTAGAAGAGGGGAAGGACGGTGACCGTCGAGTAGATGCCGATTCCGAAGAGCAGGATCAGGATGGAGCCGAGCATGAAGTTCCGGTTCTTCAGCACCTTCAGGTCGACCAGCGGATCCTTGCCGAACCAGGACTGGCGCACAAACCAGATGAACGCGATAAGAAAGGCGAAGAAGGCCCAGCGAATCCAGACCGCGCCAAACCAGTCATCCTCCTGACCCTTATCAAGAATTACCTGCAGGCAACCGGTCCAGACGCACAGCGTGGCAAAGCCGAGCTTGTCGAAGGCAGCGACCTTGGCCTTCTGAATATAGGGCGGGTCGTGCACGAAGCGGCCGATCATGTAGAGCGCCAGCGCGCCGAACGGGATGTTGATGTAAAAGGCGTAACGCCAGGAGTACGTGTCCGTGAGCCAGCCGCCCAGCGTGGGGCCGAGCACGGGCGCGACGACGACGCCGAACGCGAAGACCGCCAGTGCCTGGCCGCGTTTGGCTGGAGGAAAGCTTTCCAGCAGGATGGCGTTGGAGAGCGGCTGCAGGGCCCCGCCGCCGGCTCCCTGGACGACGCGCGCAAGCAGGATGAAGGCGAGCGAAGGCGCGGCGCCGCAGGCGAAGCTGGCCACGGTGAAGATGGCCACGCAGGTCATCAGGAAGCGTTTGCGGCCGAAGCGCAGCGAAAACCAGTTGGACGCCGGCAGCACGATGGCGTTGGCGACCAGGTAGCTGGTGAGCACCCAGGTGGCCTCGTCGTTGGAGGCCGAGAGCGAGCCCGCGATGTAGGGCAGCGCCACGGAGGCGATCGCGGTGTCGAGCACCTCCATGAAGGTGGGGATCATGACCGACGCCGCGATGAGCCACGGGTTGACGCCTTTGGTGACCTCCTTGGGCGCCTCCGCCGTCAAGGAATGCGGATTGGCTGTGGCGGCAGAAGCCATCGTCGGGAGCAAGTCCTGGTGAAAGAAGAGAGAAAGGAAAAGCTGCTCTGCTTTGGATGCGCGGGTCGGGACGGCGATGCGGAGATACGCACGTTCCGCAAACTAGAGCGCGCGAGTTCTGGTCTGTGTGCCGGGAGGGCTCAGGGGAAGGCGGGTTTTGAGCCGTAGGAACGGAGCTTCGAGGTACTTCCACGAGAGTGCGGCGGCGATGACCGTGAGCGGAAACGCCGCGAGCATGCGAGCCGTCTGATAAGGGAACCCGCTCGTCGTGTGCGTGATCGCTCTGCCGAGGGCGTCGTACAGCGGCATCAGCAGGACGTGAAAGACGTAGAAGCCGTAGCTGATCCTGCCCAGTGCTCGCAGCGGCGTGGCGGAAAAACAACGGGAGAGCCAGCCCCGGTGGAGAAGCAACGCGAGCAGGGCAGCCGAGGCGATTCCGATCGCCGGCAGTCCGACGACGTACTGCAGCGGCGAAGCGAGGGCGAAGCTGCCGGATCCCCAGCCGACGGCCAGGAACGCCGCAAAGGCAACAACGGCGAGGACCGTAGCCGGGCGACGGAGTTGGGGTGGGTTGGGCGTGCGGAGGAGCAGGGCAACGGCTCCGCCCAGCGCCAGCGGGCCGGCGCGCGTCAGGAGAAACTCCCCGCACTCTGCCGTCGCAAAAGGGCGAAGGCTTTGAGGCAGGAAGACCCCGCAGCGGAACAGGACGCAGAGACCGAATGCGCTGAGGCACAGCGTCAGCGCCTGGCGGCGGGTCTTGCGGAGCAACAGGACCGGCCAGAGTAGATAGAATTGCTCTTCGACGGCCAGGCTCCAGAGGTGGTACGTGGGCAGCAGGTGGGGGCCGCTTTGGGCGTACTCCACCAGGCCGGGAAGGTTCTGCAGAAACAGTGCGGAGATCAGCAGCGGCCCGGGGCGGGGCAGGCTCCTGTGCGCGAGCAGGGGAATGAGCACCGTAAGCAGCAGCGCGAAGAGGTACAGCGGCAGGATGCGGAGGGCGCGGCGCGCGTAGAAGTTGCGCAAACGATGAGGTTGTGGGGCCGCGTCCCAGAGCACGCCCGTGATCAGAAAGCCGGAGAGTGCGAAGAACAGGCTCAAGCCGATCCAGCCGGCTTGGGTGAGTTCGCCGAAGGCCCGGACGACGGGGTGGTGGGAGCGCAGGCCGCCGCCGTAGTGGAAGAGGAAGATCAGGAGTGCGGCTGCGCCGCGGAGCCCGTCCAGTGCGGGGTTGCGGGGCGCGTGCTCGTGAGGGGGCGAAGCCGCGGAAGGCACTGCGCCCCAGCGTAGAGACGGCTGGGGCGCGGGGTCAATGGCAAACGGGGCACCCGTTTGCGTCACATAGGTTAGCAGGCTAGGGCTGGGTCAAGGTTCCCTGGCCAGTCTCCGGGCCGCAGGGGCCGTTGAGAGTCCAGGTAGCAATCTGAAGCTTGGTGGCGTCCTGGGAGAAGGTGCCGGTCGCGGTGACGCTGCTGGTGCTGGTGCCATCGGTGAAGGTCAAGGTAAAGGTGCCGCCGGTCACCTGGGTGTTGGTGACAGGAAGTGGTTGACCGCTGGTGAAGCAGGCATTTTGAGGCAACGTTACGTTGCCGCTCAAGGTGTAGTTGCCGCTGGTGTCGGAGGCGGGCGACTGGCTGAGGGTGGCGACCACGTTGTCAAGGACCGGCTGGCTATTTTGATTGATGAAGCTGCCGTTGTAGGTGCCATTCACGGGTGTGAAGCTAGTGGCGACGGCTGGGACGTCCGCCGGAAGGGCGCAGGCGCCGCCGACAATGCCGTACGCCGCGTCCGACAGCGACTTGCCATCCGCCGCAAGCGTGCCGGTGATCGTCACGGTGCCCCCCGCGACGGTGCCGGTGAGTTTGACCGCGCCTTTCGCGTCCGCCGAGCCCGACACCGCGAAGGGCTTGGTCGGGGCCACGCAGGACGAGGAGGATTGAGTGTGGAATGTGCCGGTGATCGCGGACGCGTTGCCGCTGAGTTCCCCCGACACAGCGGCCAAATGGGCCGCGACGGGGGCTGAGGAGCTGAACTGCCAGTTACCGGCGACGAAGGCCGGGACGAGACCATTCCCGGTGGTGCTGGTCGTCGCACAGCCGGTGAGGAGCAGGGTGAGGAGAGGGAGGCTGGCGAAGAAGGTGGTACGGAAGGTGCGGTGATGCATCGGCATGAGAGCTCCGGGCCTGGTTGCCATGGGGGTGTTCCCAAGGATGCGGAGATCTTCGCAGAACGACATAGGGCACGGCTGTCCCCGGAAGGGGCCAGCGATGACGCAAAAGGGGGATCCCGATCGCCTGCAACCGACCGCGATGCGCTGCATCATATTGATTGACAGTAACTCACTCACATGTAAGAGTGGGAAGGGTCAAAAGATTCGCGGCTGTGGCCGCAATGGGTTTGCAGGACGGAGGGAACAGGCAATGGCAAAGATTATCGGTATCGATTTAGGCACGACAAACAGCTGCGTGGCCGTGATGGAGGGTGGCGAGCCCAAGGTCATCGCCAACGAAGAGGGCGGCCGCACGACGCCGTCGATTGTGGCGTTCACCAAGAACGGCGAGCGGCTGGTGGGGCAGGTGGCGAAACGGCAGGCGATCACCAACCCGGAGAACACGATCTACTCGATTAAGCGCTTCATGGGTCGTCGCCAGAACGAGGTGAATGACGAGATGAAGATGGTGCCGTACAAGGTGGTGCCGCAGGGCGATCACGTGGATGTGCTGGCGCAGGGCAAGGAGTACACCGCGCCGCAGGTCTCGGCGATGATCCTGCAGAAGCTGAAGAAGGCGGCGGAGGACTACCTGGGCACCAGCGTGACCGAGGCGGTCATCACGGTGCCGGCGTACTTCAACGACGCGCAGCGTCAGGCCACCAAGGACGCGGGCAAGATCGCGGGCCTGGATGTGAAACGCATCGTCAACGAGCCGACGGCGGCTGCCCTGGCCTATGGGCTGGACAAGGGCAAGGACGAGACGATCGCGGTCTACGACTTCGGTGGCGGCACGTTCGACGTATCGATCCTGGAGGTCGGCGATGGCGTGATTGAGGTGAAGGCGACCAACGGCGATACGCACCTGGGTGGTGACAACCTCGACCAGCGCATCGTGGAGTGGCTGATCTCGGAGTTCAAGTCGGAGTCGGGGCTTGACCTCACCTCGAAGGGCAACGAGATGGCGCTGCAGCGCTTGAAGGACGCGGCGGAGCGGGCCAAGATCGAGCTTTCGACGGCGCAGGAGACGGAGATCAACCTGCCGTTCATCACCGCCGACGCCTCCGGGCCGAAGCACCTGGTGCGTACACTCTCCCGGGCCAAGCTGGAGAGCCTGGTCGACGATCTGCTGCAGAAGTCGGTTGGGCCGTGCAAGCAGGCGCTGAAGGATGCGGGCATCGACGCCAGCAAGATCAATGAGGTGGTGCTGGTCGGTGGACAGACCCGCATGCCGAAGATCCAGCAGCTGGTGAAGGAGCTGTTCGGCAAGGAGCCGCACAAGGGTGTGAACCCGGACGAGGTCGTCGCGATCGGTGCGGCGGTGCAGGCCGGCGTGCTCGCCGGCGACGTAAAGGATCTGCTGCTGCTGGATGTGACCCCGCTGACGCTGGCAATCGAGACAATGGGCTCGGTGGCGACACCGATGATCCCGCGCAACACGACCATTCCGACGAAGAAGACGGAGACGTTCTCGACGGCGGCGGACAACCAGACCGAGGTCGAGGTCCATGTGACGCAGGGCGAGCGGCCGATGGCAAGCCAGAACCGCACGCTGGGCAAGTTCAAGCTGGGCGGCATCATGCCGGCTCCGCGGGGCGTGCCGCAGATCGAGGTGACCTTCGACATCGACGCGAACGGCATTCTGAACGTGACGGCGAAGGACAACGCCACGGGCAAGGACGCGAAGATCACGATCACGAGCTCTTCGGGTCTGAGCAAGGAAGAGGTCGAGCGCATGGCCAAGGA
>CAXTWN010000096.1:0-13713 GCA_964248055.1 uncultured Acidobacteriaceae bacterium
AAGCCTGCCCTAAGCCCACCCTCTCTCAAGCCGTCTTCTCAGCTCCTGGTTTGCTTCCGTTCGCGATCTTTAGCGGGGGCGCAGCTCCTGAATCTTCCGATGTGATCCACACTGCGCCGCTGCGCTGTCCAGCGGCATCAAACCCGGTGCATGAAGATTCACATTCCCACACCGCTGCGCGCCTACACCGACAAGCAGGAGACCGTCTCGGTGACGGGCACCACCGTCGCCGCCGGCCTCCAGGGTCTGGTAGACGCCTTCCCCGCGCTGAAGAACCATCTCTTCACCCCGGACAACAAGCTGCGCTCCTTTGTTAACGTCTACGTCAACGACGAGGATGTTCGCTACCTTCCCGAAAAGGAAGACACCGGCGTCGCGGACGCCGACGAGATCACCATCATCCCTTCCATCGCCGGCGGCTGCTGCTGAGTCTGTCGCGAGTACCGGCCTTTAATAAGGCGCGAAGGAGCTCGTATGGGTGCCCTCGCGGAGGCGATGATCGCGGCCTTCGATGCCAAGACGGTGCTCACCTGGACGACCGCGGGTGTCGGCACAGCAGTAGCCACCTTCACCCACAACGGCCTGCTGGTAACAACGACCTTCGCCCGGGTGAACGACAAGGAGTGGCAGGTCGGCTTCGCCATTTCACCGGAGCTACAACCGGCGACAGCGGTCGCCCAGTCCGCCATTCGCATCTTCAGCGGCGTCTTCCAGGCGGTGCGCGAGTTTCTCGAGGTGCGCCAGCCTATGCGTCTCGTCTTTGCGAGTAAAGAGGAGGCCCTCGGCAGCCTTTGCGAGACCTACCTCGAACGGCAGGACACCGCATTGAACGAGATGGGCTACGGCATGGTGATCACTCGCATCGACCCACTCCTCGAGTTCGCGCTAGAGAAGAGCACGCCTTCGGCATGGCGCACCTAGGCGTCTTTCCAATCGGCATAGCCTATGTATCGCACCCAGGCTCCGCAGCATCTGTAACAGACAGCCATGCTTGCCATAGAAGATACCGCTGCCGTTCTTCCCAAGCTCTCCAATGAAGAGATCGCCCGCTACTCGCGCCACCTGATCCTGCCCGAGGTCGGCATGGAGGGCCAGCAGAAGCTCAAGGCGGCAAAGGTCCTGTGCGTCGGCACCGGCGGCCTCGGCGCCCCGCTCGCGCTGTATCTCGCCGCCGCGGGCGTCGGCACCCTCGGCCTGGTCGACTTCGACGTGGTGGATGAGAGCAACCTGCAGCGCCAGATCATCCACTCGCAGTCCACCGTGGGCATGCTCAAGGTCGACTCCGCCGCGCAGATGCTCCAAGGGCTGAATAAGAACGTCCACGTGGTGAAGCACAATACGATGCTTACCAGCGCCAACGCGCTCGAGATCTTCAAGGACTACGACGTCATCGCCGACGGTACCGACAACTTCCAGACCCGCTATCTGGTCAACGATGCCTGCGTGCTCACCGGCAAACCCAACGCCTACGGTTCCATCTTCCGCTTCGAGGGCCAGGCGAGCGTCTTCGCCACCGAAGAAGGCCCCTGCTACCGCTGCCTCTACCCTGAACCGCCACCGCCGGGCCTGGTCCCGAGCTGCGCCGAAGGCGGCGTGCTCGGCATCCTCCCCGGCCTGGTCGGCGTCATCCAGGCCACCGAGGTGATCAAGCTCATCCTCGGCATCGGCGAGCCGCTGATCGGCCGCCTGCTGCTGGTCGACGCGCTCGGCATGAGCTTTCGCACGCTGAAGCTGCGCAAGAATCCCAACTGCCCCATGTGCGGCACCCACGAGATCAAGGAACTCATCGACTACGACCAGTTCTGCGGCATCAGCAAGCCCACCGATAATGGTCCGCTCGAGGTCAGTGCCCACGGCAACGTGGACGTCAACGCGAACATGGTTGAAGGCATCCCGCAGATCACCGTGGAGCAACTGAAGCAGCGGCTTGATCGCGGCGACAGGCCTTTCATCCTCGATGTCCGCGAACCTCACGAGTACGCGATCGTCAATCTCGGCGCGCCGCTGATCCCCGTCGGCCAGATACGGGAGCGGCTTGCTGAAATCCCGGTCGGCAAGGACGAGGAGATCGTCGTGCACTGCAAAACCGGCGGACGCAGCCAGAAGGCCTCGCAGGAGCTGAAAGCCGCAGGCTTCAACAACGTGAAGAATCTTGCCGGCGGCATCACGGCCTGGGCCGAACGCATCGACCCCTCGCTGCCGAAGTACTAGTGCGGCAGGTCACCAGAAGCCCTCGCCACGGCGAGGGCTTTTGTCATGGCTTGAGCGCAGGAGCCAACGGTGCAAGTGTGCCGTCAACCGGCGGCGCCTCCAACCCAAGCAGCCGGGCAAGGAACGGAAACACGTCGACGTTATCGAAGCTGTGGAGCTTCACACCCGCGCGGATGTCCGGTCCTTCGGCATAGAAAATCGCCTTCATCTCCGGCATCGTGTTCGCGTCGTAACCATGACTGCCCACGTTCGGCTTGCGTGTGGGCGCATGCGCATACAACCCAAACGGCCCGTTGGGAACCACTACAGGATCGCCTTCACGCGGAGACGCGTCGTATGCGAGAGCCTTGGGAACGTCCAGCCGCCGATACACACGAAAACGCGGGTCCGGATGTGCGCGGAACTGCTCGTACGCCTTCTCGGCATCGGCTTCGGTATCCGCGTAGAGCAGCGAACCTTCGGTCTTGAAGTGGCTCAGGTCGGCAAACGTGTCGAGCACGACAGGCTCGCCCTGCACCTTCACCATGCCATGATCCGCCGTCACGACCAGATCGACCGGCAAACCCGATGCTTTCAACTTCTCGCGCAGGGTGCCGATCAGCGCATCGACGTGATGCACGGCATCACGCGTTTCGGGCGCATCCGGGCCGAAGCCATGGCCTGCATGATCCACATTGGAGTAGTAGAGCGTGATCAGGTGTGGACGCTGCTCAGCCGGCAGGTGCAGCCAGGCAATCACCTGCTCGATGCGCAGCGCGTCGTCGAGCTTGTCGTCGAAGTGCAGATAGAACGACGGTCGTACGCCGTCGATGGCAGCCTCGGAACCGGGCCAGAAGAAGCAGGCCGAGCGCATGCCCTGCTGCTCTGCCAGCACCCAGAGCGGCGTGCCGTAGTACCAGGTGCCGTCGCTGTTCTTTGCGCTGTCGGAGTAGCGATACTCCTCATGACGATCGGGGTCATAGAATTCCATCGCCGCGACGCCATGGTGCGCAGGCCGCAGGCCCGTGACCAACGTGTAGTGGTTGGGAAAGGTCACGCTGGGGTAGCTGGGCAGCATGCCTTCCGGCGTGCTCGCGCCGTCGCGCGCCATGGCATCCAGATGCGGCGCGCCATACTTCCGCGCGTAGTCGTAGCGAAAACCATCGAGCGAGACGAGAACGACGTAGTGCTTGCTCTGTTGCGCGAGGAGCGTGGGTGGATTCTCGACGTGGACGACCGGCGTGAGATCCTGCGCGAAGAAGGGTGTGCTGATGAAGGCAGCAAACGACAACAGCAGCAGCGTGGCAAGGCGGAGACAAGCGCTCATTCCCAATAGTGTCTCGTACGGGCTTGCATCTGCGATTAATCCGTGTCCGGATCGTCGACCACCAGGACCTCAAGCACCAGCGGCGGCTCGACCAGCGCGTCCATGCCGGACATTTCGGCGACGGCTGCGTCGACAATGGAACGCAGGCACGGCTCTGTGGTGACCACAAAGGGCAGATGGTGGGCAGGGTAGCCGCGCCGTTGCACGATAGAGTCAATATTGACGCTGAACTTCGCGAGCGCACCGGAGATTGCGGAGATGATACCGGGTTTGTCATCCACCACCAGACGCAGATAATACGGCGCGAGGACGTCGCCCGAGACGGGCAGACGCTGCGCCTTGCGCTGCACGGGAAAGCTGCCGCCGGCGATGGCCAGCACATCGCTGAGCACAGCCACGGCGGTGGCGTGCCCGCCCGCGCCGTGACCACTGAACACAACATCGCCACCGAAACGGCCGCTGGTGACGACCATGTTCTGCGTGCCGTGCGACCAGGCGACGGGCGAAGTGTGCGGCACCAGCATCGGGCCTACGCGGGCGCGCACCAGACGGCGTTCGCCGAGGCCGTCGAGCTCGGCCCGAGAGACCTGACGAACGGTGCAGCCTAGCTCTTTGGCGTAGGCGAAGTCGATGGCCGAGACCTGCGCGATGGTCTGCGCCGGAATGGCTTCAGGATCGATCTCGGCTTCAAGGGCAAGCCGGGTGAGAACGCACAGCTTGGCACGGGCGTCGAAGCCATCGACATCGGAAGACGGGTCGGCTTCGGCGTAGCCGAGCTGCTGCGCCTTACGAAGAACATCGGCGTACTCGGCACCCGTTTCCATCGCGCTGAGGATGAAGTTGCAGGTGCCGTTCAGGATGCCGCTGAGGCGCGTGAGGCGATCGCCGCTCAGGCCCTGCGCGATGCCGGGCAGCACGGGCACGCCGCCCGCGACGGAGGCTCCGTAGAGCAGTTGCACACCATGCTGCTGTGCGAGTGCGAAGAGTGCGGGACCGCGTTGCGCGATGAGCTGCTTGTTGGCGTTGACGACGTGCTTGCCTGCCTGCAGAGCGGCTGCGGTCCAGTCCTCGATCGGGTCGAGACCGCCCATGAGTTCGACGACGAGGTGTACGTCCGGAGCGGAAAGGATCTCCTCGATGCGATCGGTCCAGACCGCGCGCTCCGGAACGAACTGCGCCCTGCTGTGAGCCCGCTTGCGGTCCGCGCCGCGGTTGAAGACATGCGTGATCTGCAGGTTCTTTGCACCGGCTGCGTGCAGCACCTCCGCAAAGCAGCTGCCTACGGTACCGAAGCCGAGCAGGGCGATGTTCAGCATCCCCTCGGAACGGCGCTGCGCGGAACCGACGTTCGCGAGAAAGTTCTCCGGCATCTAGTACGTCACCCGGTAGGGACTCCGCTGCCACGCGTCGAAGCTGGAGCGCGCCTCTTCGCCCAGCAGGCGCTCGATGGGAATCGTTCGCGCATGGAGCGGCTTCTTAACCTCTTCGTAGAGGAACGAATCGTCAAAGCCTGCCCGCGCCGCGTCACTGGCATCGTTGCCATAGAAGATCGCGCGGCACCGCGACCAATACAGCGCGGCAAGACACATCGGACATGGCTCGCAACTGGTGTAGACATCGCAGTCGATCAGCTGAAACGTGCCCAGTGCCTGACAGGCACTGCGGATGGCGACCACCTCGGCATGAGCCGTCGGATCGTTTGAGGCCGTGACCTGATTGGCTCCGGTCGCAATCACCGCCCCATCCTTTACCACCAAGGCGCCAAAGGGACCGCCGCGTCCATGGAGGACGTTCTCCGTCGCCAGCGCGATGGCCTGCTGCATAAATTCAGGGCGTCCGGGCATAATCAGCATCATGGTACATGCTCTGGTCTCGCGCCGCGTGGTAACGCCCGAGGGCGAACGTGCTGCCGCGGTGCTGATCAAGGGCGAGCGCATCGCGGCGGTGGTCTCGCCCGGCGAGTTGCCGCCCGATATGCCCCGCGAAGACCTCGGCGATGTGGCGCTGCTGCCCGGCCTGGTGGACGTGCACACCCACATCAACGAGCCTGGGCGGACCGAGTGGGAGGGCTTCTGGACGGCAACGCGCGCCGCCGCCGGCGGCGGGTTTACCACCGTGGTCGACATGCCGCTGAACTGTCTACCCGAGACCACAAACGTTGCCGCCCTTGAAACAAAGCGGGGGGCCGCACGCGGGCAGGCGTTCGTGGACTACGCGCTGTGGGGCGGCGCGGTGGACGGCAATCAGGCACAGCTTGCCTCGCTCGCCCAGGCCGGTGTTGCGGGCTTCAAATGCTTCCTGATCTACCCGGGATGCGAGGGCTTTACCTCCATCGATCGCGGTCATCTGGAGCAGGCGGTACCCGAGATCGCCCGCACGGGGTTGCCGCTGCTTGTCCACGCCGAGTTGGCCGCGCCGATCGAAGACGCTACGGTCGCGCTGCACGCCGCGCATGCTGATTGGCGACGGTATGCCACCTATCTTGCCTCACGCCCCGATACGGCCGAAGTGCAGGCGATCGAGATGCTGCTGGCGCTTTGCCAGCAGCACCCGTTTCGCCTGCACATCGTGCACCTGTCTTCAGCAGATGCGCTTCCCATGTTGGCGCAGGCCAGACGGGAAGGTCTGTCTGTGACCGTGGAGACCTGCCCGCACTACCTCCACTGTGCCGCAGAGCAAATTCCTGACGGCGCCACGCTCTTCAAATGTGCGCCACCGATTCGTTCGGAGGCGAACCGCGAGCAACTGTGGGCCGGTTTGCTGGCCGGCACCATCGATCTGATCGCCACCGATCACTCCCCTTGCCCGCCGGCGATGAAGTGCCTAGAAGCCGCTGCACCCGAGCAGGAGCCGGGGCGGTTCGACCAGGCCTGGGGCGGCATTCCCTCGCTGTCTACGGCGCTGCCGGTGATCTGGACCGAGTGCGTGCAGCGGGGTCTGTCGCTCTCGCAGTTGGTGCGCTGGATGTCCACGAACCCCGCGACCCTCGCAGGCATCGCAGATTGCGTCGGCAGCCTGGAAGCGGGCAAGCATGCGAACCTCGTGGCGTTCGACACTGACGCCATGGCCACCGTGACACCGGAGAGGCTTCACTATCGCCACGCGATTTCTCCTTACATGGGCGAGCGCCTGCAAGGCGTGGTGCGCTCCACGTGGCTCCGAGGGGAGCGGGTCTTCGATGGAACCGGCTTCGAGCACCAGCCTCGCGGCCGGGAATACTGTTTGCGGGCGGATGTGTCATGAGCGCGCTCGAGGCCTGGAACCGCCTCACGCACGCCGAGGCGATCGACGCCGTCCTTCCCTGCAACGGCTCACGCGCCTGGGCCGCCGCGATGGCGCAAGCACGCCCGTTCGCAGGCCCCGATTCGGTGCTTGCCGCAGCCGACGGGATCTGGCGCGCGCTGCCGGTGCACGACTGGTACGAGGCCTTCGCGAGCCATCCACGCATCGGCGAGAGGCACGCCCGGTCCGCCACCGAACAGAGCCTGCAGTGGAGTGCGGCCGAGCAGAGCGCGGCGCAGCCCGACGCGGCGGACCAGGCTGCGCTGGTCGAAGGCAATCGCGCCTACGAGGCAAAGTTCGGCCGCGTCTTCCTGGTCTGCGCCACGGGCAAAAGCGCGGCAGAGATGCTGGCCATCCTGCAACGGCGCCTGCACAACGACGCGCAGACGGAGCTGCTCGAAGCGGCCGAGCAGCAACGGCGCATCATGCAGCTGCGGCTGCGAAAGTGGCTCGCGCTACCCGCTAAGGGCTGCGAGGACGTGTAAAGTAGAGCCCACACCCATGGCCTCTGCCAGCCTTTCGACGCACATTCTCGACACCGCGCTGGGCCGCCCCGCCGCGGGTGTCGCGCTTGTGCTCGAAGCTCAGAACGGCGATGCGTGGCATGTGGTGGGGCGTGGCATCACGGACGCCGATGGCCGTTGCCGTACGCTGCTGCAAGATGCAAACTTGGAGGCTCTGGTCTATCGCTTACGCTTCGAGATTGCGCCCTGGTTCACCGCGCAGAACCTCGTTCCGCTCTACCCCTACATCGAGATCGTCTTTCGCGTGAGCGACCCGGCACAGCAGCTACATATCCCCCTGCTTTGCACGGCAAACGGCTTCACCACCTACCGCGGCAGTTGAAGGGTCCGAAGGTATGAGTTCTCCTACAGTGACGCCCACAACTTTCAACGCCGCAAGCAACACGGTCAAGCTCGCAAGCCATCGCTATGGCAAATCGCGCGTGCGCCTGATGCGCGTGACGCGGCAGGAAGGTCATCACGACCTGGATGAGTGGACCGTCGGGGTGATGCTCACCGGGGACTTCACCGAGGTGTTTACGCACGGCGACAACACGCGCATCCTTGCGACCGACACCATAAAGAACACGGTGTACTTCCTCGCTCGGCAGTCGCAGGCGAAGTGCATCGAAGGCTTTGCGCAGGAGCTGATTGACTTTCTTCTAAGTCGCAATCCACAGGTGGCGAGTGCGGAGGTGGTCATGGAATCGCATCTCTGGAAGCGCCTGACAGTGCAAGGAGAGCCGTACCCGACGGCGTTCATGAAGGGCTCAGACGAGCGCCAGACAACACATGTTCAACGAGCACAGAGCGGCGCATTCTCTATCGAGAGTGGCTTCACGGACATGACGGTTCTCAAGACGGCGCAATCCGGCTTTGTGGGGTACATCAAGGATGAACTCACCACCCTCCCGGAGACCACGGACCGGCTCTTCGGCACAGCCGTCACGGCGGAGTGGACCTACACCCCACAGGCCATCGCAGAGGGCATCGCCTTCACGAAGCTTCGCCATCACCTGCGCGAACGCATGCTCGCAACCTTCGCCCGCCATGACTCTCTCAGCGTGCAGCAGACGTTGTATGCCATGGCCGAAGCAGCGTTGCAGCACACGGACGTGATCGACGAGATCTTTTTGCGCATGCCCAACAAGCACAACCTGCTTGTGGATCTTGCTCGCTTCGGCAGCGACAACCCAAATCATATTTTCGTCCCCACGGACGAGCCGCACGGCACCATCGAAGCCACCGTGCGGCGTACCTGAAGGCCATGCCGGAGCACTTCACCACGCGTGCGGGCCGTGTGATTGCGCGTTGCCGTGAACTGGCGAGCGTCACGGACGCCCCCGGAGAGACCACTCGCCTTTATCTCTCGCCTGCGACCCGTGATGCACACACGCTGGTGGGCTGGTGGATGCGCCAGGCCGGGCTTGAGGTGCGCGTCGACGATGTCGGGAACCTTCGCGGTCTACGCCGCGGCGCGGCGGCCGAGAACGCGCCCACGCTGGTGCTCTTCTCGCACCTGGATACCGTCCCCAACGCCGGGGCGTTCGATGGGCCGCTCGGCGTGTTGCTGGGCCTTGCAGCCATCGAGGAGCTTGCCGGAGAGGCGCTGCCCTTTCAGGTCGAGTTGATCGCCTTCAGCGAAGAAGAAGGCATCCGCTTTGGTTTCCCGTTTCTGTCCTCGCGCGCTGCCGTCGGAACGCTCACAGAAGAGGATCTTCTGCGCACGGACAGCAACGGCCTCAGCGTGACACAAGCCATTCGCGAGTTCGGCTTAGATCCATCAAAGATTGCCTCCAGCTGGACGCTGCCCGCCAACACGCGTGCCGCGCTGGAGGTGCACATCGAGCAGGGCCCGGTGCTCGAAAGCGAAAACCTGCCGCTTGGCATCGTCGACGCCATCATCGGGCAATCAAGGCTGGAACTGACCTTTACGGGGCAGGCAAACCACGCGGGAACCACGCCGATGCCGCTGCGCCGCGATGCGCTGGTGGCCGCCTCGCAATGGATTGTCGAGGTCGAGCACTTTGCCTTGGCATATCAGCAACTCGTGGCCACCGTGGGCCGCCTCGAGGCCTCTCCGGGTGCCGCGAACGTGATCCCCGGTGAGGTGCGCGTGTCGCTTGATGTGCGCCACCCGAGCGACGAGTCACGTCACGCCGCCGTGGCTCGCCTGTTGACCAAGGCCGAGCAGATCGGCGCCCAACGCGAGGTGCACGTCCGGGCCCGGCTGCTCGCAGAGCAGGCTGCGGTGGTGATGAACACAGCGCTCGCCGAAGGCCTTGCCGCCGCAGCCGAGATCAGTGGCTACGGCACAAAGCGGATGTTCTCCGGCGCCGGCCACGACGCCATGATCCTGGCGCCGCACGTGCCCACGGCGATGCTCTTCGTTCGTTCGCCCGGTGGCCTCAGCCATCATCCGGACGAGACGGTTCACGAGGCCGACGTGGAAGCCGCGCTGGCCACCGTGCTGGAGCTGATCGGCCGTCTGCACCTGTGATCGGCGGGGCTGCCTGGGTATCTCGTACAATCAGGCCCCATGCACTCTCTTGGGCAGACGCGAAGCGCAAGCCAGCCAAGCCACCTGCTGCAGACGCCCGACACCTTTGTCCGTACGCCCTTGCCGGGGCTCACCGGCGGCATGGCCATCGTGCATGCCGCTCCGCAGATGGGCGCGGGATTTGCGATGATGACCGTCGACTTTGAACCCGTGGGCACACTGCTGCACGGCCCAGGGCAACGCCTGGTCTATGTGCTGGAAGGAGAGTTTCAGCTCAGCGAGCCAAGCACCTTGCGTCCGCAGGCGTTACATCCCGGCAGCTTCGCCTACCTGCCTGCGGACCACGCCCACACGCTCCGGGCACAAGGTTCCGCGCGGCTCCTCGTGATCGACAAAGCCTATGTGCCGCTGGATGCGCCATACATCCCTCCCCGGAGTGCCACGGTGCCAAGGTGCTTCATCGGAACCGAGCAGGACATCGCTTCGGTCGCGCTGAACGGAGACCCAGACCTGCAGGTTCGTTCCCTGCTGCCCCCCGGCCTTGCCTTCGACTTCGCCGTCAACACGATGACCTATGCTCCCGGCGCCTCGCTCAGCCAGGTGGAGATGCACTACATGGAGCATGGGCTGCTGATGCTCCAAGGCGGCGGGATCTACCGGCTGGGCGATGCGTGGTACCCGGTACAGGCCGGCGACTTTATTTGGATGGCACCCTTCTGCCCGCAGTGGTTCGCCGCGATCGGCAAGCAGCCCGCAAAGTACCTCATCTACAAAGACTTCAACCGGCATGTGATGGCATGACTTTGAACGTAGACATGGACCGCCTGTTGCGCGAGCTCGATCAGCTCGCAGCCCTGTCCGACGCCCCGGCGGACCGAGATGCGTCGCTCCCTGTGCCGCAGCGCGCCGTGACGCGCATCGTCTTCACCCGACGCGATCTGGAAGCGCGCGCATGGTTCAAACAGCTCGCCGCCGATGCCGGTTTCACGGTCCGCGAGGACGCCGTCGGCAACGCCTTTGTGCGCTGGCCCGGCAGCGAGCCGGAGCTTCCCGCGGTGGGCACGGGCTCACACATAGACGCCATCCCGCACGCGGGCATGTATGACGGCACCGTCGGTGTGCTGGGCGGCCTGGAGGCGATGCGGTCGCTCAAGGTCTCGAGCTTTCAGCCCCGGCGCTCGATCGAATTGTTGATGTTCACCAGCGAGGAGCCGACGCGCTTTGGGATCGGTTGCCTGGGCTCGCGGCTGATCGGCGGCGTGCTCGATCCGCTGCAGGCCGATGCCTTACCAGACCGGCTGCACGAGACCGAACCGGACGCGCCGCAAGGCCTCACGCTGCGCGACGTGCGCGAGGCTGCTGGCTTCACGGGAGCACTCACGGACGTTCGCCTTCAGCCGGGACACTACCGCGCCTGGCTCGAACTGCACATCGAGCAGGGGCCGCTGCTGGAGCGCGAATGCCTTGACTGCGGGCTCGTCACGGCCATCGCCGGGCCGGCGAGCTATCGCTTTCTCGTAGAAGGCGCGGGCGGCCATGCGGGCGGGCTGCTGATGCCGGATCGCCGCGATGCCCTTTGCGCTGCGGCAGAGGTGGTCCTCGCGGTGGAGCGCGCGGCGCTGGCCGCCAACCAACGCGCGGGCGGGTCGGACACGGTGGCCACCGTGGGTACCGTCAACGTCCATCCCGGAGCGGTAAATTCTGTACCCTCGCGCGTGGAGCTGTCGCTCGATCTGCGCGACATCGATGGGGTGCGCCGCGCTGAGACGACGGCGGCGATCCGGGCAGAGGTGCAGGCCATCGAAACGCGCCGCAAGGTCCAAATTCATGAGGAAACGATCAACGCAGACGAGCCGGCCGTCTCCTCCCCCGAGCTCATCGAGGTGCTCGAGACCGCTTGCCGCGCCGAAGGCGCAAGCTTTCGTCGCATGGTCTCCCGCGCCTACCACGACACCAGCTTCATGGCGCACATAGCCCCGGTGGCCATGCTGTTCATCCCCTGCCGCAACGGGGTCTCGCACCGGCCCGACGAGTACGCCGCACCCGCGGCCATCGAGCGCGGCACCCGGGTGCTGGCGCGGGCGCTCGCGCAGCTCGCCTCCACCTAAGGCTGTGCATGCGGGGTATCGCGGACTACACTGGGTACCTGCAAAGGAACCTCTCACCACGAGGTCCCGCCACTGTCTCGCTGGGGTGTCACCCATGATCCAATCGCTCAATCCTGCCACCGGCAAGCTGCTGCGCAGCTTTGATCCGCTTTCGCCGGAGCTGCTGGAATCCAAACTGGCGCTGGCCGCCGCGGCGGCACGCTCCTATCCCGAAGAGCCCTTCGAGGCGCGCTGCTTCTGGCTGCGCCGGCTCGCTTTTCTGCTGGAGGCTGCCCGGGAAGCGCTCGCCGCGCCCATTGTCACCGAGATGGGCAAGCCCATTACGGCAGCCCGCTCGGAGGTCGACAAGTGCGCCGCGACGTGTCGCTTCTACGCCGAAAATGCCGCGCGCATGCTGGAGCCCGAGTCCATCCGCACCGAGTTTCCTGAGAGCTACGTGCGCTGGGATCCCCTCGGCGTCATTCTGGCCATCATGCCCTGGAACTTCCCGCTGTGGCAGGTCTTCCGCTTTCTTGCGCCGGCACTGATGGCCGGCAACGTGGGCCTGCTGAAGCACGCGCCGAACGTGCCGCAATGCGCGCTCGCCATTGAAACCCTGGTGCGCCGGGCAGGCTTTCCCCGCGGCAGCCTGCAGACCCTGCTGCTGGAGGACAGGACCGTGGAGGTGGTGCTCGCGGACGATCGCGTGGCGGCCGTCACCGTCACCGGCTCAGAGGCTGCGGGACGCGCTGTTGCCGCGCAGGCCGGGTATCTGCTCAAGAAGACCGTTCTCGAACTCGGCGGGTCCGATCCCTTCCTCGTCATGCCCTCAGCAAACCTCCCCGCCGCCATCGAAGCTGCGGTGAAGTCCCGCTGTTTGAACAATGGGCAAAGCTGTATCGCGTCCAAGCGTTTCGTGGTGAACGAAGAGGTGTACGACGAGTTCGAGCGCGGCTTTGTGGCCGGCATGGAGGCGCTCAAGGTGGGCGATCCCACGCAGGAGAGCACCGACCTGGGCCCCCTTGCCAAGGCTGAGGCGGCAGACCGCTTACTACACCAGACGGCCATCGCCCTCGCCTCCGGCGGCGAGCTGCTCACCGGCGGCAAGCGCCTCGTGGGGGAGGGCTTCTTCTTCGAGCCAACCGTCATCGCCGGGGTCCCGCGGGAGGCGGAGATCTGCCGCGAAGAGACCTTCGGTCCCCTGGCGCTGCTGTTCCGCGTGCGTTCGCTGGACGAGGCCATCGCCGTCGCCAACGACACACCCTTCGGTCTGGGCGCCAGTTGCTGGACCAGCGATGCCGCCGAACAGCAGCGCCTGGCGGAGCGGCTGCAGGCCGGGATGGTCTTCTTCAACACGCCCGTGGCCAGTGACCCGCGCCTGCCCTTCGGCGGCATCAAGCGCTCGGGCTACGGCCGCGAGCTGGGAGCCGCCGGCATGCGCGAGTTCATGAACGCGAAGACCGTGGTGGTCGCGCCTGTCCCGAAGATCAGGGAGCAGGCACGCCCGACCAGCTTTGAGGAAGTAAGGGTCGAGCCGATGCGGGCAACGACGGTTGCCTGAGATCAACAAGCAGCCCGGCTTCCTTTAAGAAAGTCGGGCTGCCGTTGCCGGAGTCGCTGCGGTGCCAAGTTAGAAGTTGAACGATGCCTGCAGTGAGAGTCGGCGCACCGCGCTCTGCTGCGTGTACGGGCCGCCCTGCAGGTTGATGCTCTGTCCGAACAGGTTGGAGTCCAAGGTCGCGATCGGCGTCGCCAAATCCCGATTGTTGAAGAGATTCTGCACATTCACACCAAGGGCGAAGCTGTAACGGCGTCCTGTGCTGG
>CAXTWN010000097.1:0-387 GCA_964248055.1 uncultured Acidobacteriaceae bacterium
CGGGGATTCCGGTGCGGGGATGACAGAAAACAAGGCAAGGGCAACGGCAAACGCAGATTCCCTGCGGGAATGACAAAAAGGAAGGCAGGGCAAAACGCAGATTCCCTGCGGGAATGACAGAAAGAAAGGCAGGGCAAACGCAGAGTCCCTGCGGGGATGACAACAAGAGTGCGTGGTGCATTGCGGGGTTAGGAGGGTGAGCTTGGGTGTTGCTGTGCAGGAGCAGCGTGGAGTGGGGCTTGGGGTGCGGGCTTTGCAGGGGATGGCGGTGGAGTTCCCGGAGGTCGCGGGGCATCCGAACCGGCTGCCGTTTGAGGGCTGCCTGACGCTGGTGGATGTGCCGAGCGATAAGGCGCCGAGCGGCGCGCGGGGGCATCGGGTGGTGCT
>CAXTWN010000097.1:397-7163 GCA_964248055.1 uncultured Acidobacteriaceae bacterium
TGCTGACACGGTCCGCGGCGGAGGCGGCGCTGCCGAGTCTGCTGGGCATGGCGGTGGGCTATAAAGCCGGATGGGATGGGCATGACGCGCGGCAGAAATGCGGCATCATCACGGCGGCAGAGTTGCAGGGGCAGTGCCTTACCGTGCGCGGATTTCTGTTTGCGCGAGATTTCCCGGAGATGGAAGGGGCCGTCTGTGCAGGCGCCGCAGCGAAAGGCGAGATGGGCATGAGCTACGAACTGGCCGATGCGCAGGTGGCCGATACCCGAGCGAGTGTGTGGACGCTGACACGGGCGACGTTTACGGGGGCGGCGATCCTGTTGCGGGAGAAGGCGGCGTATCGCGGGACGTCGTTCCGGGTGCGGCGGTGCAATGGGCGGGCTCGGGGCTGAGTGTCGCGCGGCGGGTGGATGGAACGGCGAACGCGGGGTACGCGGCGGGCGCGGTGTGGGCGCAGCGTTTGGGATGAGTGCGGGCGCGGTGTTGGCGCAGCGTTTGGAATCGGTGCGTGCGCGAGTGGAGGAGAGAAGGGCTATGGAAGAGTTGCTGGAACGCATGAGTGCAGCGGCGGCGGCGCTGGAGCGCGTGGCGGAGCAGATGGCGGAGCGTCAGGTGGCTTTGGCGGCGGAGGCTGAGCAGAGCGTAGAACGCATTGTGGCGACGGTGGAGGGGCAGCGGGAGGCGGAGCTGGCCGAACGGCTCCGGATTGCGGAGGCCAAGCTGAAGGATGCAGAGAACCGGCTGGCACAGTTGAGTGCGACGGCGAGCGAGGCGCCTGCGGTCCCGGCTGGACGCAAGACGCTTTCGGCGGGCATGACCGCGATGCTGGCCAAACGCGGGGTGGGGACGGACGCTTTGGAGCCCGGGCGGCTTGAGGCCGGGTCGCTGGATGGCGCCCTGGCCAGCCTGTCGATCGAGCAGCGGTTTGCGGTGAAGGCGGAGCTGCAGCGGGCCGGTCTGCTGGGCTAGCGCGGTGGGACGAAGGTCACTGGCCTGTTCTGACTTTGAGAGGTGACAGCGAGAAGAACAGAAGCAGGTCCTTTCCCCTTCGCTTCGCTCAGGGTCAGGATGACAAGTGGTAACGGAGGCTTGAGGGCTTGATCCTCTTGTGTCGCACTCCGTTGTGGTTTGAGTGCTTTGCAGCGTGGCCTCGCGGGCCGCGTTTTTTGTTGGTAGAGACGTGAGGAGAACGGATGAACCCGAAGTTTACAGAGATTAGCGCGGCAGCGGATTACATCGGACCTGGCGCGATCGAAGTGCCGATGTACCAGACGGAGATTCTGGATCTGGTGCGGCGCCGCGGGGCTTTTGCGCAGCGTATCAAGCAGGTACCCGCGACGGGACATCCGTCGCGCTTCTTCGAGGAGACGGCGATCCCGGCGCCCGCGGCCTCGGCCGGGTTTATGGACCCGCGGAACCTGGTGCCGCCGGTGGTGAGCCCGACGCGGGTGGAGCGCTCGGTTCCGCTGAAGGCGCTGGTGGCGCAGATCAACTACAACCTGTTCGATCTGGAACTCGGCAAGCAGCAGGGGCAGTTCGCGTACCTGCAGGCGAAGGATCTGGCCGACACCGTCGACGGCGTGTTGCGCACGCATGACATTGCGCTGTGGAACGGAACGGATACGAGCCTGAGTTCGCCGACCACGCCGCAGTACTATGGGGCGGCGGCGCAGATCGCGGCGGGCGGCAACAGCACAACCATTTCGACGACGGCGTCGATCGTGGACGGGATCAAGTCGACGATCGCACAGATGTTGTCGAACACGAGCTTTGGTGTGCGGCCGACGGCGATCTATGCCAATCCGGTGTTGCTGGATCTGATCGATCGCGAGATGAAGTCGGAGTTCAACGTGGTGTTGAACACCAAGGCGATCGAGGGCGGGCTGACGGTCAAGACGCTTTCGACGCAGGCCGGTGATCTTCCGCTGATTCCGGAGTGGACGCTGCCGTACACCGGGACACCAGGATCGGGATCGGCGGTGCTGCCGGCGTACATCGTGACCGAGGACCTGATCGAGTACCACTGGCTGGGTGAGGCGACGCCACGGGTGTTTCAGCTGGGTCTGCCGGGCTCGCTGGCGTCACAGTATGTGGTCGTGAAGTTCGGCGCGGTGGTGGTGAGGGGCGCGAACTACGCGCACTACCAGGTGCTGGTGGATCGCTAGAGCGGGAGCGACAACACCGCGAACGGATGTGGTGTTGTTGGACGTGGCGAGCAGGGGCATCCGGCCGCGAGGACGAACCGGAAGCCCCTTTGCCCTGCAGCTTGCCTTGGGCAAAGAGCTCCTGGTTTGTGCGCAAGTTCAGGGTTGAGAGAACAAGCGCGATGCCAGAGTTGTGAGGTGAGATGGCGTATTTGGACCCGTCGGAGTATGTGGCGTATGGGTTGAGCACAGAGACGGCGGATGCGTGGGTGGTAGCGGCCTCCGCGATGGTGGATGCCCATTGCCGCCGCGCTTCGCTGCTGGTGACGAGCTATACGGAGCGGCTGCGGGTCTTGCAGCCCTGGGGTACGGTGCAACTGAGCTACGGGCCGGCACCGGTGGTGACTGCGGTGCAGGCACGGTATGCGCCGGATCGGGAACGACGGGAGGCGGCGCTGTTTGAGTATGCGCTGCTGTTTGGGCTGCCGGGGCAGTGGGTCACGGTGGACCCTGCCGCCGTGGTGGTGGACGCGGTCACGCGCGAGATGCGACTGCCGCCGAACCTGTTGGGCTTGCGGTACAGCGATGTCGAGGTGACGTATACGGCGGGGTTCGCCGTGGTGCCGGCGCCGGTGAAGATCGCGTGTGCGCAGGTGGTGCGCAATGCGCAGACGACACCGGGGTTGAATGTGAGGTCCAGCAAGATGGACACGCTGCAGACCCAGTACTTTTCGGATTCGCTGCTGGATACGCAGGTGCAGATGCTGCTGCGGCCGTATGTTGCGGAACGGATGGGGTGAGCGATGGCGGGTGCGCTGAGGATAAATGCGGGGCAGATCGCAGAGAGCACGCTGCGCGCGAACGGCGGCTTCCCGGTGCTGCTGCGGCTGCCTGGCTTAGCGGCCAGCGGCGATGATGCGGAGCAGTTGGGACTGGCCACGCCTACCTTTCAGGATGAGGTGGTGGGGCCGGCGGTGTGGCGGAAGCTGGGCGTAGACAATGCGCTGGTACTCGGGGCGGCGAGCGTTACGGCGCTGATGGGTGCGAGGGATTTCGCGTCGGCCGAGGCGCTGTTCGAAGCAGCTGCAGGGGTGCTGGTGGATGGTGTGCTCTACACGATCTCGGACAGTGAACCGGTGGTTTGCGACGGCGCGCCGTGTGGGTACCGGTTGCGTTTGTTGGGGCCGGTGCGGAGCTGAGGGTGGCATGACCCGCGTCGTGCTGAAACAGCCGAGATTCGGCTGCTGCAAGCTGCAGCAAGTTCGTGCACAAGCAAGGAGATGTGGTGCAAAACGCGAAGGATACGTTTTATGAGGTGCTGCGCGGGCGTGTGGCGGCGCTGAACCCGGAGCGCACCGTCTCTGTGCGGGGCGTGAGCCGGCCGGGTGTGCTGGTGGATGAGAACGAGTTTCAGAGTTCGGCCGCGTTGCCGGATTGCTTTCACCTGCAATGGGTCTCGCAGGCGAGCGACACGCAGGGTGCGATGCCGATGATCACTTTGGGATGCGAGATCAGCTATGCGACGGCAGGGACGCCGATGAACGCGGGGATGGATCGCGGGCGGGCACTGGCGGCGATGGATGCCGAGTTGCTGACGGCAGTGCGGAGCTGTCCGCAGAATGCGGCCAAGAGCGACTTCCGGGCGCTGGCGAATGGGGGTGCAACGGTGGCGATGTCCACGCGTGTGTGGTGGGGTGATGCGTCATTTGGGCCAGTGAAGGTGGATCGCGACCGCCTGACGCGAACGGTTGCCGTCGCCGTGATGAGCTATGAGGAGGCGGGTGAGCTATGACGGTGACGGAGGAGATGCCCCCGCTTACCCGGCGGGTGCGAGCGTACTTTGCGCCGGTAAACCGCAGCGCCCAGCAGCCGACGATCTTTGACCCGGCGCAGAATGGGGTCTTTTCGCTGGAGGCCCCGCCGGCGCCGTGGATGGACCTGGGCTGGATTCGAGGCTTTACGCGGGCGAGTGGAATGGTGGTGGCGCCGGTACGTACGGGGGCCCCGGCGGCGACGCAGATGCAGGTGCGCTCGGAGATCGAGGCTACTGTGCGCTTCAGCTTTGAAAGCTGGGGCAAGCTGCAGCTCTCGCTCGCAACGGGGACGCAGCAGATGAATCTGCTGGCCGCGACGGCTGGTGGGGCGAGTGCGGGTTCGGGTGGGCCAGCGGTGGCGGCGACGGCGCTCAGTTCGGGGTCGACCGCTCTGGCGCTGAGCGTGGGAGCGACTGGGGCGGCAGCCTTTCCCGCAGGTGGATTGATTGCGGTGGATGTCGATCACGCGAGCGGGGCAACCGGGTTCGTCGGCAGCGGGGTGAGTGGAGCGTACCTTCGCAGCGCGGTGTCTGATGTCGACTATGTGCGGCGGGTCACGTTGAACGTCGGGCGGGTGGCTGCGGTGAGCGATGGCGTTCTTACGCTGGAGGCGCCGTTGTTGGCAGGTGTGCCCACGGCGGCGATGAAGGTGAGCGCGGTCACGGGGTTTTGTGATCGCGAGGGGTCCAGCTTCTTCCAGGAGTGGTCGGGGTTGTTTGTCGCGGAAGGACAGCAAGGGGAGCGGGTGATCTGGCACTATCCGCGGTTGCAGACCATGAGCGGTATCGCGGAGGCGAGCGCAACGAGCGCAGGCGGGTATGAGGCGATGCGGCTTGCCGCAGCGCTGCGGGCCCTGCCGGTGCTCGATCCGGTGGACGGGGAGACGGTGGTGTGCTTTCGAAGCTATGTGAGTGGTTGAGGGCTTTGGAAACGGTTTGAAAAGTTGTGCAGATTTTCAGTGAAGTTCCACGTGTTTTTTCTCGGGCGCGGCTCGGGGCTAAGTTCTCGTACGCGTGAGAGGCGGTTGCAAAGGACGCGGGTAGCGGAGGTAAGGTGCGCATTACGATCGACAACCAGGATGGCCTTGGGGCTGTAGATTACACCGGAGCGGTTGCGGCCGAGGCGCCGATCACCGTGCAGCGGACAATCAACGCACCTTCGCGCTGTACGGCCGAGATTGTGCTGGATGCGTTGGGATTGGCGACGCCGGCTCGACGCGGACGGGTGGTGGTTCGCCCGGATGCGGGGACGACGTTGTTTACGGGCTACCTGGCTACCGAGCCGGTTGCGATGTACGCGGGACAGGGATCCATGGGACCTGTGTATCGCGCACGGATCTCGGCGATCAGCGATGAATGGGTGCTGGATAAGCAAGGGTCGGGAGCGTCGTCGAGCGTAGACGGCGTGCGTCTCGGGGTAGATGCCGCGGTGGTGGTATCGCAGTTGACGACGCAGGTGCAGCAGGCACCGTCGGGCAGCACGCAGATCACGATGGCGTCGGGTCTGACGAACCCACGGGCCGCGGGCGCCTTCGCGGTGCAGCCGGCGGCGAGTTGGAGCACGAACGCAGCAGCGGCTGCGAGTGCGAGCTATGCAACGTACAGAGTGGTTGACGGTGTGGTTTCTGTGGAGCCTGCGGGGGCGGTGAGCCACAGCTTCAGCGACGCGGATGGAACGCTGAACATCGCCGAGTTCAGCCTGGAGAATTTGCGGGAGCTAGCGAATGATGTGACGCTGTCCGGTGCTGAGGAGCCTGTGGCGTATGTGCAGGAGATCTTCCAGGGAGATGGAACGACGACCGTCTTCGATCTGAGCGGGGCGGCGTTTCGGGGAACGAACAGGACGTTGCTTCGGGACGACTTCAACGAGGCTACCTTTGATACGTCGCAGTGGGTGGTCGGTACGACAGGCAATCACCTGACGCTTACGTCTGCGGGCCTGACGATGAACGGCGGTAACGGCTACGACGGGCAGACAACGCTGGCGGCCCTGAACGCGATTGAGATGGGCGGGTTTGTGCTGGCTGAGCTTGGCGGCGTGCAGTTCGGGGCGAGCTCGGATGGCATGCTGGCCGGGTTCTACAGTGGACAGACGGTGCTGGCGAACTGCTTTGCGGGGTTCCGCGTGCGGCAGAGTGTAAGCACGACAGGTGGCGTGACGGTCGTGGTCCCGATTGTGAATGGCGCGGAGGCGGGCACCGTGTTCACGCCCGTGGCTGGGCACAGCTATACGCTTCGGCTGCGGCTTTATTGCGCAGAGATGTTGCGGTTACCCCAGGTGTACTACTGCATGGTGGACGGTGTTGTGCAGCAGTTTGGCGGGGGCGGTGCTTTCGCGGCAGACATGGAGGCCGTCTTCGAGCTGGTGGACGAGGGGGCGAGTTCCAACACGCCTGCGACGGTGCTCTATGACACAGCCGGCACGGGCGCATCGCTGGTGAACACACCTGGGACGTGCAGTTTCACGGCGGTGAACTCGACGAATCTGTATGGGTCCATCGCCTCAGTCGAGGTGACCCGGCCGGGCAGTCTGTGGGTTGTGAGCACCTTGCCGAATGGGAGCAAGGAGACGCGGCTGGTGGGCTCGTCCGGGCAAGGCGTGGATTGCGAGGCGAGCTATGGCACACAGGCGGGCTCGCCGGGGAAGGTGACGTTTTTCTCCGGGCGTGTGCCGGTGGCCGGGGAGCTTGTGACGGTGAGCTATCGCACGCAGGGGCGCGCCGTGGCACGGCTTGCAGATGCAGCGAGCGTCGCGGCTGAGGCGACTGCAGGCACCGGAGTGAGCGTGCCGGGGGTGAGCCGCTGGCTG
>CAXTWN010000097.1:7173-13651 GCA_964248055.1 uncultured Acidobacteriaceae bacterium
GTCGAGCGCGGATTGTGAGAGTGCCGCGCAGACTGTTCTGGCGATGGCAACGGTGCGGTCGGCGGCTCTGGGCGGGAGCTACGTGACGGTGAACCCCAAGCAAGATATCTGGCCAGGGGATGTGCTGGCGATCACGAGCGCCGGAGCGACGACCGAGCTGCTGGTTCGTAGCGTGACCGCAACGGACGCGCACACGGTACCCGAGTTGCTCAGCTACAAGGTAGCGGTTGCGAACGATTGGGGAACGGAGTTTGCGGATGGGCTCGGACTGAAGCTGAGTAGCGCGATTGCCGCGGACGCTACTCTGCCCGCGACGGCTGCGAATGGACCGGCGCAGGTGCTGGCGAACCTACCGCAAATCGCGGTGCTCAGCATCACGTCTGAGGCGATGCAGGTGAGCGCGGGATGTGCACCGCCGACCGGAGGTGGCTTTGAGGTCCGGCGGCGGGACTGGGATTTCGGGGTGGGTGCGGACACGCCGGATCTTGTGCTGCGCAGCCCGGTGGAGAGCTTTTCCATTCCGCGCGCAGCACAGGTGGAGAGGTTCTATCTCCGCATGTATGACGGGAGTACACCTCGGGTGTATTCCCGGTGGTCGAGCGCTTTGTTTGTGAACGTGCCGGTGAGCTAGCACTCTGGTGCAGCGATCACTGGGCCTTCACAACGGCGCAATCAAGTCGCAAAAGCTGCAAGTACACAAGCGAGTACCAGGACAGGGATGTCCTGCGTGGCGGCCGTGCGCAAGGGGTGAAGGATGACGGACTTTGAACAGAAGGTGCTAGAAGACCTGAGCGCGCTGAAGGTGCAGATGCACCAGCTCATGGGAATCGGCCAGCCAGGACGACTGCAGCAGCTGGAGGGGCGCGTGGAGTGCCATGAACGCAGTATGCAACGCATGAAGGGGCTTGTGGGTGCCTTTGGCGGAGCGCTGACGTTTGTGCACATGGCCATTGCCTACCTTAGCGGGAGGCACAACTGACGTTTGAGGGTGAGGTATGACTTATGTGAATCCGTCCGTTGCAAAACAGACGACGCCGTTGGCCCTGGTGCTGATGGGGCTTGTGGCCTGTGCGCTGGCGGAGTATCTCGGGTATCGGGATATGGTGACCATTGCGGTCGCGACGAATGCTGCGGGGTTGGCATTGCTCACGCAAAACCACACGCAAGTAACGAACAGAAGCGGCGGAACGACCAACATCTCCCCGGCAGGGGAGTGACCACGGCGCATTGCGCGCCGCAGGTGATGTACAGCAGAGGATCTCTATGGCAAGTGCGTCAGTTGCAGGGACGAGTGGAAGCGCGGTGGAGCGGTTTATTGACAAGATCAAGGCTGTGCTGGTGAAGGCAGAGCCCACAGCACACGTGGTGGAGGTCGCGGCGGTGGATGCAGAACCGCTGCTTGCGCTGACGCCGGCGGGGCCTGAGTACGAGGTTGCGGTGAACGCGATTGTCGGGGCTCAGCAGGTGGCGCAGGCTTCGCTTGCTGCCGGAACGAACCTGAGTGGAGTGCAGAAGGCGGCGATCGCGGTGCAGGCTGCGACGCCCGCGCTGAATGCCATTCTGTCGAGCAAAGGGGTGAGCTCCAACGCGGAGAGCATCATCAGCACGTGGATCCAGAACGTGTTCAACATCCTGGCCGGGCCTGTTGTGAACCTTCTTGATGGGAAGGCTGCGGGAGAGGCAGCGAGTACGGGGAACGGAGCGTAGCGGCGGAGATCATGGCATAGTCCATCTCGCGGCGGAAATCCCATGTGAGTCTGTGATTCGGTACTGCGTCCGGTGAGGCGCATCTTCGGAAGAAGAGGGAGCGTACGCTGGCTCCCTTTCTTCCGAAGATCGCAGCGGTTACCCGATGTCTTCTGTCCAGTTCTCGAGATAGTTTTTGAAGTCGGTCATGAACTTTCCGGCGTCGGCGCCGTCGATAATCCGGTGATCGAAGCCCAGCGTGAAGCGCTGGATGGAGCGGATTGCAATGGAGTCGTTCCCGTCAGTATCGGTCAGGACCATCGGTTCCTTGTTGAGGCCGCCGATGCCGAGGATGGCAGACTGCGGCTGGGCGATGATGGGCGTACCGAACTGCTCGCCGAAGATGCCGGAGTTGGTGAGGGTGAAGGTGCCGCCAGCGACCTCGTCGGGAGCGAGCTTTTTGGCACGAGCGCGCTCGGCGAGATCCACGATGCCGCGCGCGATGCCGAGGAAGTTCTTCTCTTCGGTCTGCTTGAGGACGGGAACGATCAGGCCCCATTCCAGGGCGACCGCGATGCCGATGTTGATGTGCTTGTTGTAGCGGATCGCCTCGCCCTCGGTCGCGGCGTTGACGATGGCGTGCTTGCGGAGGGCCTGCACGGCGGCGCGGGTGATGAAGGGCATGTAGGTGAGCTTCACGCCGTTCCGCTGCTCGTACTTGTTCTTTTCCTTTTCGCGCAGCTTGACGATGCGCGTCATGTCCACCTTGAAGACGGTGTGAACGTGAGCGCTGGTCTGCTTTGATTCCACCATGCGGCGCGCGATGATGGCGCGCATCTTGGACATGGGAACGAGTTCGCCGGGCTGCGGGGTAGGCTGCGCCGCGGCCTTGGCGGGAGCGGTGGTCGCCGGTGCGGACTGCGCCTGCGCGTAGGTCGCGTGCGTGGCCGCATCGGCGGGAGGCGGCGCGGCTGCGGTGGTTTGCCCCTGAAACTGGGTGGCCGGCTGTTCCGCCGGTGGTGTCGCAGGCTTGGCGGCAGGGCCGTTCTGCATGTGACCGAGGATGTCCTGCTTGGTGATGCGGCCGGAGGCGCCGGTGCCGGACACGGCAGTGAGATCGATGCCGTTGTCTGAGGCGATCTTGCGGACGAGCGGAGAGGAGCGCAGCGGTTCCCCCTGCGTTGCGGTGGGTGTCGAGGGCTGAGGCGTCGCGGCAGGTTGCACCGGGGTCGCTTCGGTGCGCGCGCTCGAGGAAGCGGACACACCGGAGGCGGAGGATTGGGGCGCAGTCTGGGAAGCGGGCTGGGCACTGCTCCCCCCGATGACGGCTACGACCGAGTTGATGGAGACGGTGGAGCCTTCCGGGACCTTGATCTCGGTGAGCGTGCCTGAGGCGGGAGAAGGAATCTCTGCGTCCACCTTGTCGGTCGAGATCTCAAAGATGGGCTCGTCCCGCTGAACGGTGTCGCCGACCTTCTTCAGCCACCTGGTAAGCGTGCCCTCGGTGATGGACTCGCCCATCTGGGGCATGAGGATCTCGGTGCCAGGGCCGGCTTGCGCGGGGGGCGCCGCCTGCGGGGCGGACGTGCCGTCGTTGATGGCGACATCGCGCATGGCCGTGGCTTCGGCGGAGGGAGTGACCGTGTCCTCCTGTGTGCGCGACTCTCTGGCGGTTTCGGGCGCAGTTACCGGGGCCTGATTTGCGGAGGCAGTTGCGGCGCCCGCTTCGCTGACCGTGCAGACGATTGTGTTCACGCCCACCGTGGTGCCCTCTGTGACCTTGATCTCGCCCAGGGTGCCGGCGACGGGAGAAGGGATCTCGGCGTCGACCTTGTCGGTGGAGATCTCGAAGAGCGGCTCGTCGCGAGCGACCGTGTCGCCTGGCTGCTTCAGCCACTTCGTGAGAGTGCCTTCGGTGATGGATTCGCCCATTTGGGGCATAAGGACGTCAGTGGGCATGAACGGTCTCCGGCAAAGCGATGCAACGTACGGCGCACGTCTGCAAGAAGGGATTATACGAGGCGTAGAACGGGGCTGTAGAGAGCGGGGTGCGGTAAGCGGCTCGCCTCCAGCCCTGCCGACCGGACAGATTAGACCGGAGCGAAGAGCTCTTTGAGCGAGGCGGCTCCCAGCACCTGTCGTGCGAAGACGCGGCCGAAGTTGCGGGCGACCGCGTCGGCTGCGGCGGCCATGCTGAGCGTGATGTCGGAGGGGGCCTCGAGTTCAAGTGAGGTCACACCGCGGTCGGTGATGCCGCAGGGAACGATCCACTCGAAGTCGCGCAGGTCGGTCGTGACGTTAAGCGCGAAGCCGTGGGTGGTGATGCCCTGGGCCACGTGGATGCCGATCGCGGCGATCTTCTTCTCCGGCACGCTGCCGCCGGCGTAGGTCCAGACCCCGGTGCGTTTGCAGATGCGCTGGGCGCGAACGCCGAAGTCTTTGCAGGTGAAGATGAGCGCCTCTTCCATGAGACGGACGAAGTCCACGGGACCGAGGTGGGGACCACGTTTGCCGGGGAGATCGCCCCGAAGGTCGAAGATGGGATAGCCGACCAACTGGCCTGGACCATGATAGGTGACGTCACCGCCGCGATTGATCTCATGAACCTCGACACCCTTGCGTGCGAGGAGGTCGTCGGTGGCAAGGACGTTTGCGCGTGTGGCGTTGCGCCCCAGGGTAAGAACGGGCGGATGCTCCAGCAGCAGGAGCGTGTCGCCGACCTCGCCGGCCCGGCGTGCTTCGGCGACCTCGCGCATGACACGAAGGCCCTCGGCGTAGGAGACGCGGCCGAGTTGCAGGAGATGAAGGACGGCAGGCATAGCGGAGGTAGGATGAACCTGATGGAGCTAAAGTCGCGGATCGCGGGTCACCGGGATCTGGCGAGGGTGTTGGTGAAGATCACTGGACCGGTAGATCGGGACGGTTGTGCCGAGATCACCTGTGTGCAGACGATCACGAACGATGAGGGCCAGGTGGTGATCTTCAGCGACGACAAGGGCGATTGAAGTCGCCCTTGCCGCGCGGGGTTGCTAGACGTTGATGGCCATGCCTTCGACTGAAGAGAAGCCGTCCAGGAGCGACTCGTACAACGTGGGATGAGCGTGGATGGTGAACATCATCTCTTCCACGGTGGCTTCGAGTTCCATCGCGGTGACACATTCGCTGATGAGCTCTGTCGCGGAGGGGCCGATGATGTGGACGCCGAGAATCTCGCCGTACTTGGCCTCGGAGACCACCTTGACGAAGCCGTCGTGAGCATCGAGGATCGTGGCCTTTGAGTTGCCGACGAAGGGGAACTTGCCGACCTTGACCTGGTAGCCCTTGTCTTTGGCCTGCGCCTCGGTGAGGCCCACCGAGCCGATCTGCGGATCGCAGTAGGTGCAGCCGGGAACGCGGTCCTTACGTACCGGGCGAGCGTACTTGCCGGCTGCCTTGGAGGCGACGACGATGCCAGCCATCGCACCCACATGCGCGAGTTGCGGCAGGCCCGCCACGATGTCCCCGATGGCATAGAGCCCAGCGTGCCTGGTCTCCATCCACTCATTCACGGGGACAAAGCCGCGCTCGAGTTCCAAGCTGATCTTCTCGAGCCCGGCGTCATAGGTGCGCGGTGCGCGGCCAACGGCTACAAGAACCTTGTCGGCCCGTTTGGTCTGTTGTTTGCCGGCGGCGTCGGCCCAGGTGACCTGCACGCCTCCCTCCAGCTTTTCGAGCTTCTCTACCTTGCAGCTGGTGTTGATGTCGATGCCGCGCTTCTTGTACTGCCGCGCAAGCTCCTTGGACACCTCTTCGTCTTCTACGGGCACGATGCGAGGTAGGGCCTCGATGATCGTGACCTCGGCGCCGAAGCTGTTCATCACCGAGGCAAACTCGACGCCGACGGCACCGGAGCCGATGACGATCATCGACTTGGGCATGGTGGGCAGCGTGAGGATCTGCATGTTGGTCATGATGTCGTCGTCAGCCGTGTAGCCGGGCAACATGCGCGCGTCCGACCCCATGGCGAGCACGAGCTTTTTGCCCTGCACGGTCGACTTTGTCTGTTGCGTGTACCCCTCCGCCTGCAGATCGCGGCCGCGGTTCTGGGCCTTGTCTTCGTCCGTGACCTCCACGGACCAGACGCCGTCCTGGGCCGGCCCGGTGAGACGGCCGTGCCCGCGCACCACGGTGATCTTGTTCTTCTTCATCAGAAAATCAAGACCTTTGGTGTGCTTCAGGGTGATGTCGTTCTTGCGCTTGATCAGGTTGTCCCAGTTCAGCTTGGGCGCTTCCACACCATCGATGCCGTAGCTGGTCGCGTGCTTCAGGTGATCCCATACCTCAGCCGAAAACAGCATGCTCTTGGTGGGGATGCAGCCCCAGTGCAAGCAGGTGCCGCCCAGCTTGTCGGTCTTCTCAATGATTGCGACCCGGAGGCCGAGTTGCGCTGCACGGATGGCGCAGGTATAGCCGGCGGGACCGCCGCCGAGGAGGACAAGGTCGTAGATCGTTTCTGGCAAAGGGAAGGCGCTCCGTTCCGTGTAGTGCTACAGGGCTCTGAGCGGGCATGCGCGTGTTCCTGCCGCTGCCCGGGAACCTGACCACAGACTCCTCTAGTTTACCTCTCGGGCACAGGCCTCGCGGCTCTGCTGCTTCAGAACCCCATAGCCCACCAACAAACGCGCCAAGGAGGCGCATCCGCATGCAATCGTTCAAGTACAGCGACGCCGGGCTGGCTCTGACAAAGCAATTCGAGGGCCTCAGGCTGGAGGCGTACCAGGATTGTGCCGGCATATGGACCATCGGGTATGGG
>CAXTWN010000098.1:0-13512 GCA_964248055.1 uncultured Acidobacteriaceae bacterium
GCTCTGCGAGACGAGCTCCATGTCGAAGATCAGCTCCGATTTGGGCGGGATCTTGGCTCCGCGGCCGTTGTTGCCGTAGGCCAGCTGAAAGGGCACATACAGACGCCGCTTGCCGCCCAGCCGCATGCCTTCAAAGCCCATATCCCATCCCGGGATCACATGATGGCCGCCATAAGCAAACGCATACCCGTTCTTGGTCTCGGGGTGATCGTCGGAGGCGTCGAACTTTGTGCCATCGGTTAGGTAGCCCGCGTACTTCACGGTGTAGTACATGTGCGGCCTGGCGAGTTCGCCGGTGCCGATGCGAACCTCCTGGTACACAAGCGAGAAGGTGGAGGGCAGATTCGGGAAGGCGCTGCGGAGATCCGGCCCCACCAGCGGCGAAAACTGGATGCCTTCGGAGATCGTGACCATCGCCTTGGGGCAGGGCGTGCCGGCCGGCAGCGCGGGGATGCTGGGCGAGAGCGGCGGAACGGCCACGCAGTCGGACTTGGCTGCCGGATGGGCCGCGGCTGCCCGATGTGCCGTTGTGTGGTGCGCGGCGGTCTGTGCGACGGCGGTCCGTGCAGAGGCGCCCAGGGCAGCCCCGGCCAGAAGAGACGCGGCTCCGGAGAGCAAACACAGGCGAAGGTTCACTTTCGTCATTTCACCCGTAAGTCTATGTCATGCGGTGAGCCGGAGGCGAACCGGCATTGGCTTACGTGGGGGTGCGCAGAAGAAGATACGACCCCGCCATCGCAAACAGCAGATCGGGCGACCAGGCCGCGAGCACCGCCGGCAGGGACGCCACATCGCCCAGGTTTTCAAAGACACCCGCCACGATCCAGTACGCGATGGCAACGCCCACCGCCGCGCCCAGCCCGGCGATGCTGCCGCGTTTGCCCGCCGAAAGCGAGAACGGCACAGCCACGATCGCCATGACCAGCGTGATAAGCGGATAGGCGAGTTTGCGGTTCAGCTGCACCCGCAAGCGGGTGGTGTCAAAGCCGCTCTGCTGCAGGTCGCGGATGTAGCGCGCGAGCTCGTCGTAGCTCATCTCCTGTGAGGGCCGCTGCTCCTTTTTGAAGTACGAGGGCTGCTCGCGGATCTCGGGAAACGACGCGGAGGCGAAGGTGCTGAAGCTGGCGGTGGTCTCGCCGTTGAAGCCGCGCTGCCATCCATCGTCAAGGATCCAGCGACCGTCGTGGGCGTTCCACTGCGCGCTGGCGGCGAAGATGCGTCGCGTCAGGGCAAAGCTGCCGGGTTGAAACTCGAAGACGGTGAGATTGGCGAACTCGTCCTTGTCAGGGTCGAAGAACTGGTAGTAGAAGATGCGCGTGGACTCGCCGTTGCGGCTTGCCTGGCCCGACATCCACTTGCGGTCCGGGCGCAAAAAGGTCTGCGCGGGCTTGCCTTTGATCGTAGAGAGAAGAGCCTCCTGGCGCCGGTTGGCGATGGGAAGATACAGCTCATCAAACGCAAACAGGGCAGCCGAGAGCATGGCGGCAATCACCAGGATCGGCGCCACCACGCGGTACAGGCTGACACCGGAGGCCTTCATCGCGGTCAACTCGCTGGTGCGGCCCAGCGCGCCGAAGGTGATGAGCACGGCCACTAGGGAGCAGAGTGGGGCCATGTTGTACAGCACAAACGGAATCAGGTTGAGCAGGTAGTCGCCCACCGTAACCAGCGGCGTGCGGTAGCGCACGATGTCGCCGATCAGCTCAAAGAACGTGAAGATCAGAAACAGGCCGGTGATCGCGGCGAGCACGATCAGGAAGTTACGCAGAAAGCTGCCCATCACGTACTCATCAAGGATCAGCGGAAAGCGGCTGTTCAGCGCCTGGCGCATGCGCTGCATCGGCGTGCTCAGGCGCTGCGTCTCGGAGCCCGCCACGAGCGGAGAGCTTTTCGTCGCGCGTGGCCGTCGCCAGGCCGAGCCCATGGACGCCAGATAGGCGAGCACCGCGCCGCCCGAAGAGATCTGCTGGATCAGCAACACGCCCGCAACGGAGAACAGGATGTTCGCTCCCCAGACACCCAGACCTGCCGGCACCTTGCCGTCACGGGCCAGCGCCGTCCCCATGAAGGAACACACGTAATACAACATCACCAGCACTAACGTGAGCACAAAGGCCGCACCTTTGCCACCGCGCTTGGAGCTGAGGCCCATGGGGACGCCGACCAGCATCAGCACAAGGCAAGCCGTAGGAAAGGCGAGCCGGCGTTGCAGCTCGATGCGGTAGATCGGCGAGCTGTCAGGCGCTGACCCCGGGCCGTAGGCTTGCCGCCAAAGCTCACGCGTCCCCATGGCGTAGAGCACGGTGTCGCGACGGGTGATGTGCTGTGTCTCTTCGTTTTGTCCGCTCTGCACCGGCAGATCGGTAGAAGAAAACGTGGAAATCTCGTACTCGTTCGGGGTGTTCGCGGAGTTGTCGTGGCGGGCGCCGTTGGCCAACTCCAGATGCAGCGTCTGTCCGCCGCCTCCGAGCACGACGGCATCCTTCGCGGTGACGATGTGCGGCGATGCTGGTTGCGACAGGTCCGCGAGAAAGACGTTCTTCCAAAGCGCCGTGCCGTTGCTGCCGGGCATCACGTCCTGCACGTACAGCACGTAGTTCTTCAGGTCTTCATAGAAGACCCGCGGCTGCACCTCCAGCGTGGCCTGCGAGTTCTTGCTCTGCTCTTCATACCGAAGCAGCGCGGCGGAGGCGCGCGGCGCAACGTACAACGCGTTGAAAAGACCCGCGGCCCAGCACACGACCGCAAACAGGCCGACGACGCGCAGAAAGGTGACCACGCCCAGGCCGCTGGCGCGCATCGCCGTGATCTCGCTGTCGGCCGCAAGCCGGCTTAGGCCCAGAAGGATGCCGATGAGCACGGCCATGGGCAGAACCAGCGTGAGGAAGTTCGGCAGCAGGTCACCGAGCAGCTTCAGCAGATCGAAGGGCGAGGCGATGCCGCGCACAAACAGCTCCAGCAAAGGGAGCAGGTAGCGCATCAGCAGAACAAAGGTGAACAGCAGGCCGCCCAACGCGGCATAGCCGATGATCTCGCGAAGGATGTAGCGGGTAAACAGGCGCACGCACGACCGTCTTTCAAGCGGTCTGGCCCGAGTCTACCGTACCGTGCTTCCGGCCTCGGGCTTCCAACGCGCAGGCACACGCGCCAGGCGCAACGAGTTCAGCAGCACGCTCACACTGCTGAGGGCCATGGCGGCGCTGGCCAGCGCGGGGCTGAGCGCGATGCCGAAGTGCGGCAACAGCACGCCTGCCGCAATCGGCAATCCGAGCACGTTGTACAACAGCGCCCAGGCGAGGTTCTGCCGCATGAGCCGCCGTGCCTTGCGCGCCAGGCGCACGGCGAAGGGGATCAGCTGAAGATCGTGATGCAGCAGAAGCAGGTGTCCCGCCTCACGGGCAAGATCGGTTCCTGAGGCCACCGCAATGCCAGCATCGGCCTGCGCGAGCGCCGCCGCGTCGTTCAGCCCGTCGCCGACCATCCCAACGCGCAACCCACTCTGCTGCATCGCCTGAATCGTCAGCACCTTGTCCGCGGGCAGCAGCTTGGCACGCACCTCCGCGATGCCCGCCTGCGCCGCGATCGGCTGCGCGGAGGCAAGGGTATCGCCGGTAAGAAGCACCGTGCGCAGCCCGAGGCCCGCAAGCGTCTCCGCGATGTTCTTCGCCGAAGGGCGCAGCGTGTCCACGGCCTGGAAGGTCGCCACATGGCGGCCATCTACCACTACATACATCGGGGTCTGCCCGTCGTGGACCTCTTGGAGCGAGGACAGGTTCTCCGGGCCGAGCAGGGAAGCATTGCCCAGCGCGACCCGGTGCCCGCCGATGGTCGCCTCTGCGCCGACGCCCGGCAACACGCGCGCCTCGCTCGGCTCGGCAACGTCGCCGGCGGCCGCAGGCTCGGTCGCATACCGCCGAACCGCCTCGGCCAGTGGATGCGTGGAGATCTGCTCCGTGGCACTGGCCCACGCCAGCAGTTGCTCCTCGGCATAGGGGCTGTCCGGGATGACGCTGAAGCGCACAATCCGTGGTCGGCCTTCGGTAAGCGTGCCGGTCTTGTCAAAGGCGATCACACGCGCCTCCGCGAGCCGTTCCAGCGCCTCGCCGCCTTTGAACAACACGCCGCTCCGGGCGCCTGTACCCAATGCCACAGCAACCGTCGCCGGTACCGCAAGCCCCATGGCACAAGGGCAGGCGATGACCATCACCGAGATCGCCAGCGAGAGAGCGCGGGCCAGGCCGGCATGGTGGGCGCCGGTGTTGTCTACCACGGCCCACACCACAAACGCGAGCAGCGCCAACCCAAGCACGGCCGGAACGAACACCGCACTGGCGCGATCGGCCATGCGCTGCAGCGGCGCCCGGCTGGCGCGCGCACGGTCCAGCAGTCGCGTCATCTGCGCCACGGTGGACTCGGCGCCGGTCGCCGTTGCCCGCAGCAGCAGAGCGCCATCCAGGTTCAACGTACCGCCAAGCACCCGATCGCCGCGGCTGCGAGTCACCGGCAACGGCTCTCCCGTCACCATCGACTCATCCACCGAACTGCGCCCCGCCAGCACCTCGCCATCCAGCGGCACACGATCGCCCGGCAGCACGCGCAGCACATCGCCGACCGCAAGCGCATCCAGCGGGAGCAGCGTCTCCGGTGCGTTCAGCAACGTTTGCGGATCGGGGCCCGCCGTGTCCGCGATCCAACGTGTCTCTTTGACCTCAACCCGTGCCCCGCGGTGCAGATCACGCATGGCGAGACGACGCGCACGCGCCTCCAGCCAGCGTCCCGCGAGCAGAAACGCGAGGATCAGCACCACGGCCTCGTAGTACACATCCCCGAACAGCGGCAAGGGCCGATGCCGCGCATCGGCAACCGTGACCACGAGCGAGACACCGAAAGCGGAAAGCGTGCCCAGCGTCACCAGCGTGTTCATGTTGGTGGCGCCATGCCGGGCTGCGCGCCAAGCGGCGCGGTAAATCTCCGGAGCCGCAAACAGCATCGTTCCCAGGGCAAGCGCGCACAACACCCAGCGCACAGGCTCACTCGGCAGCGCCATCAGCCTCGACGGCATGAGCGGCATCATCACTCGCAACAACACCCGGCTCAGCGGATCGTTAGGGGTTGCCGCCGGCTCGTTTGCGAGCAGCGGCATGGAGAGCAACATTGCAACCGCACCCGCGACCAAGGACAGCGCCGCCCGCCAACCCAGGCTGCGCGCCCCATCTTCCTCGGTCTCCGCCTGCCCTGCCGCGTCCGCGTCCGGCGCGTTGCTGCGATCTGTTACGTCGTAGCCGGCACGACGCACCGCGGCTGCAAGCACAGCAGCATCGAGCGGCGCTCGGGCAGTGATCTGCGCTTGGCCGCCGAGCAGATCCACCGACGCGCTCTCCACGCCGGGCACAGCCTCCAGCGCGCGCTGCACATGGATCTGGCAGGCAGCGCAGCTCATGCCGCGGACCTGCAACTTCTGCTCGGTGAGCGCGGTTTCGGGCGCGGTCGCGCTCACGGCTGGGCCGAAGCCGCCTGCGCAGGAAAGCCTGCCGCTTGCAGCGCCCGTTCAATCTCTGCTGCCGAAGTTTCCGTGGACACACGTGCGGAGCCGACCTGCACCTGCTCGGCATGGGTTCCGGGCAGGGCGTTCAGCGTCTGCGTCACGCGCCGCACGCAGGCTCCGCAATGCATGTTTTCGATCTGCAGCGTCAGGGTAGCCATCCCCTGTTGGATGTCCCTTGCCGTGCAGAAGAAGCGACGCTAGCTCTCCGGAGGAGGAACGAAGCGGTACCCGACGCCGCGCACGGTAAGCAGGTACGCCGGATCTGCGGGCTGCGGTTCAAGGTAACGGCGCAGGCGCACGATGAAGTTGTCCACCGGCCGCGTGTCCGTATCGCCGCGCACCCGCCACACCTCTTGAAGCAGCTCCTTGCGCGAGATCACGCGGCCCGGGCGATCGATCAGATAGCGCAGCAGATCGGCCTCCATCACGGTTAGCCGCACCGGCTGTTCGCCTCCGCGAATCTCAAGCGCATCGAAGTCGATGATCCGGTCGCCGACCTGTACCTGGTTGCTCATCGAGGGCGCGGAAGGCTCCGCGCTTGTTGCCGCACTGGCCGCAACCTCAGGGGTCCAACGGGATCGCCGCAGCAGACCTTGCAACCGCGCCAGCAGCACACCCAAATCAAAGGGCTTGGACAGATAATCGTCCGCGCCCGAAGCGAAGCCCTCGATCACATCTTCGGTGCGCCCGCGCGCGGTGAGCAGCAGCACGGGGACATAGACGTTAGCCTCGCGCAATGCCCGCACGATGCTGAAACCCGTGCGCCCGGGGAGCATCACGTCCAGCAGCACCGCCGCCGGCTTCGGCTCTGCGCCGAGCAGCCAACGCAGCGCCGCCTCGCCGTCGGCTTCGTGATGGGTCTCGTAGCCTTCCGCCTGCAGGTTGAACAGCAGCCCTTCTGCAAGGTGCTCCTCGTCCTCGATCACGGCAATCAGCACAGCTCACACCTCTCCGTATTACTGAAGCGCCAGCGGCAGCTTGAGCAGCATGGTCGTGCCTTTGCCGGGCCCGTCGCTGTGCGCGCGCACGTCGCCTCCATGCTGCCGCGCGATCGTGCGCACTAGAAACAATCCCAGGCCCGTGCCCTTGATGCGCTCCCGGTCAGAGGATGCGGCGCGATAGAAGCGTTTGAAGATGTGCTTCAGCTCATGCTTGGGCAGTCCCAGCCCCGTGTCCGTGATCGCGACCACCGCAAAGGTGTACCGGTCGATCGACAACCGGCAGCGAACATGTACACCTCCGGGCGAGTACTTGACCGCGTTGTCGAGCAGGTTCAACATCGCCGTGCGCAGATCTTCCGGGTGACCCAGGGCAAACAAGCGCACGTCCCCCGCGGTCTTCTCGAGTTCAATCGACTCCGGCGGCAGGCGATAGCGACTCAGCACCGTGGCGATACACTCGGCCAGCAAAGGCCGCAGCTCCACCCGCGTTCGCTCGCTCGTGCGTGCCCGCTGCCCAAGCTCTCCGGCCTTTAGCACCTGCTCGACGGTGCCTAGCAGGCGATCCGTATCGTCGCGCATGATGCGATAAAACTGCGCCCGTTGCGCTTCCTCTACGGGCCGCCGCTCCAGCGTGTCCAGATACAGCCGGATACTCGCGACGGGTGTCTTCAGCTCATGAGTTACGGCGTTCAAGAACGAGTCCTGACGCTCGTTGCGCCGAATCTCGCGCAGGAGAAAAACCGTATTCAACACCACGCCTGCGATCAGGATCGAGAACAGCAAAAAGCCGAGCAGATCGATCGCCAGCCGCCGCCCGTTGATGTGCACCCAGGTGATGTTCAGGGCCACGGCAACACAGATCAGGCACACGCCCAGCGTGAGAAAAAAAGCCTTGCTGCCGCGGCGGCGAGTGAGGTTCATGCGCGTCCGAGCCGAGTATACCGGGCACCTTTCGCCAGACGCACAAAGGCCGCCTCTCTGGGCGGCCTTCGTGCAGGCACTCTGCTGCAGGCAGCTTAGGAGACGCCGGCAGGTTTGGGGTTCTTAGGATCGAAGCTCGCAATCTGCACCTTCTTCGCCAGCCCGAGCTTCTCCATCACCCAGATGCCGTAGTAGTTGATGTCGAACTCGTACCAGGCCAGGCCGTGCCGCGCGCTGACCGGATGCGCGTGGTGATTGTTGTGCCAGCCTTCACCGCCGGTAAGCAGCGCCACCCACCAGCTGTTGCGCGAATCGTCCTTGGTCTCGAAGCGGCGTGATCCCCAAAGGTGGGTCGCCGAGTTGACCAGCCAGGTGGCATGAAGCCCCAGCGTGGTGCGTAGAAACGTCGCCCAAAGCACCATGCTGACGCCGCCCATAACGCGGTGGCCGGGCGTCGCCAGCGCCGCGCCGAGGATGGCCTGCAGCACGCCGGCGACCGTCATCGGCAGCCAATGAAAGCGCGAGAGCCAGACGTGTCCAGGCTTGCGCGTCAGGTCCGGTGCATAGCGACCCAGCAGCGCGGTCTCGGAGTGGAGCGCGCGACCGGAAAGAATCCAGCCGGCGTGCGCCCACCAGGTGCCGTCGTGCGGCGTATGCGGATCACCCTCGTGGTCGGAGTGCTGATGGTGAACGCGATGTGTGGCCACCCAGAAGATCGGTCCGCCCTCCAGCGCCATGGTGCCGCAAGCGGTGAGGAGGAACTCAAGCCACGACGGCACGCGGTAGCCGCGATGCGTCAGCAGGCGGTGGTACGCCATGCCGATGCCCACGTTGATGGCGAGGAAGTACATGATCGCAGCGGCAGCCAGGTTCTTCCACGAGAAGAAGAACAGCGCGGCGATGGCGCCCACATGGAAGAGCCCCATGAAGATGCTGGTGATCCAGTTGATGCGCCCCTCCTGGTACTCACGTCCCATGCGGAGGTCCTGCTTGATCTTTTCAGCGGTCTGCTGGGCGGTGCTCAGGCGCTCGCTTCCGGCAGGGATCGTCGTCGCGGAGCCTTGGGGGTTCAGTGTCGCAGAACTCATCTCGGGTGAAACTCCTTCACCTTCGACCATACATAGTCCTGGGCAGCTTGTTTGTAAGACTTTCGTCACCGCTCGGCCACACGAAACTCAGGCCGCGGAAAGGGCCTCCACCGGGGTGCATGCCTCTTCCCCGGACTTCGCGATGCGTCCGCGCCGGCGCGTGCCAAAGAGCCCCAAGGTCACCAGCACGATCAACACCGGCTCCAGCGGCTGCCGGTAATCCATCGAGCTATGCGTCAGGTAGTACGGAATCGGAAAGATGGCAACGGCGAGCAAATAGGGAAGCGCCGCCAGTCGGTCCGTGTGCCACCAGCGCAGCAGACCGCGCGCTCCATAGAAGGAGAGAAACAGGCAGAACGGAACATTCGGCAGGTCCATCGGCTCATACTTCAGGTACCCCGGACGGAACGACCAGAAACCCGTCCAGAACCGAACGATCCGCCGCAGGGTCGCGACCGCGAAGAAGCCGGGATGCTGTTTGACGAATTGCATCGCGACCTCGCGCTTTTCCGCCATATACGCGATCTCGCCCTCGGTCTCATATTTGTGCATCTCCACCGGGTTGCTGGCCGGGTGGGCGAACTGCGAGTTGGACTCGCTGGTGTCGCCGTTGTTGCCCGCATAAAACTCCAGCCAAAACCCGTCGCGCATGAAGAAGTTGGCGTGCATGACGCGCTGGTTACGTAGGGTCCACGGAGCGCACACCGCGACAAACGCCACGGCAGCGACCAAGCCGTGGCGCAACCAGGCTCCCCCAAACCACCGGCTTCTGTACATGGCCAGGGCTAGGAGAAAGGGCAACAGCGAGGCGATGGAGGGATTTGATAGAACGGCGATGCCATAAAGCGCGCCGAAACCGGCCCACGCAGGCCATCTGCGAACAGACAATCTTTGTGCAGCCACAAGGCAGCAACTAAAAAGTAGCGCCGTAAGCGCGTAGTCCCACACCCGGTCGGTTGAGAAGTAGATCGAAAATGGGTAGACACACCATGCAAGGGACGCGAGGCGAGCGATGCGCTCGCTGAAGGAAAAGCGGGCCAGAAAGTAGACCGGTACGCAGGTCAGCGCAGAACAAAGGCTGTTGAACCCCAGCACCGCCACCGCAACCTTCACCGTGTTGAGCCCGAACAGGTGAAAGATGCCCGCCAGGAGATAAGGGTAGAGCGGCGGCACCAGCGCCGTCGGTCCGGTGAACGGAAGAAACGGGGAGCCGAAGCCATGGCCGAGGAAGATGCTGCGAGCGGTCCAGCCCATCTCCCAGCTCTCCCAGCCGAAGTTGTTGTAGTCGATCGTGTGTGACGCGACGTGACTGATCAGGTACACCACAAGCGCCATCCGCAGCGCAAACGCGACCAGAACTGTGGTCGCGAGAAAGGCTGACTGACCCGCGAGCAGGCTTTGCTGTTCAGAACGCGTGGGGACGGACCGCTCAGGAATAGCGGAAAGCGTGTCTCCTGAGATCGAGAGCGTGTGTTCGGAGATCGAGATGGCTGTGTCCTTCGTGCGTCGTACGGCTTGCCGCCGAACAGATTGTAGCCGCCGGGCCTGCAACACAACGGACTTTGCTGTAAAGACCTGCCGGCGCGCCCCCGTGCAGTGTAAATGATCGCAGCAGGGCGCTCGAACCGCCCGGCCCGAATCCCGTACCGTCGAAAGCCGCATCCGTAAGCGATAGCGCCGTTCAGCGCAGAAAGACGCTCAGCTCCGCGGCTGCTCCACGCAGCGGTTGTAAAAAGCGCGTTTGCATGTCCAGCATGGCCATGCGCGGGGCGTGGCCGCTCAGGTTCACGGTGGCCACCACGCGGCCGTTGGGGGCGGTGACCGGCACGGCCAGCGAGCGCAGTCCGACCTCGTACTCCTGGTCGCAAAGCGCATACCCGTTGCGGCGAACGTTGCGCAGGGCCAGCCGCAGCTTCTCCACCGAGTTCACCGTGCGCGGCGTGTAGGGCGTCAGCACCACGTGCGAAAGGTACTGCTCCAGTTGGTCCTGCGGCAGGTACGCCAGCAGCACCCGGCCCATGCTGGTGCAGAACGCGGGCAGCCGCGAACCGATGTGCAGGTCCACCGACATCACCCGGTTCACCGACGAGCGCGCGATGTACACAATGTCGTCGCCATCGAGGGTGGCCACCGAGAAGCTCTCATGGTGCACCGCCGACATGCGCTCCAGGATGGGCTGCGCGGCATTGGCCAGCGTGCTGCTGGCGGTGTAGGTGTTCGCCAGGGTCAGCATCTTGGGCCGCAGCGAGTAGCGTTGCGCCTCGTCGGTGCCGGCAAAGCCGAGTTTCACGAGGGTGTACAGGCACCGTCGTACCGCGGCCCGCGACAAGCCCGTGCGCAGGCTCAGCTGCGAGATCGTCATCTGCGGCATCTGTGGGGTAAACGCCTGAATCACCACGAGCCCGCGCGCCAACGACGCCATGAAGTTTGGATCGCCGGTGTAGGCATCGAGCGCCACCCCCGGAAGCAGCTTCTTCACAGGCGTGGGCGGGGCGGTGCGAACGGGGTCAGAGGGAAGGGTGGCAACGGACGACATGCGATCCTCCTGCGAGAGAGCAACGAGGTCTGCGGGGAGCATGTTCGATTGCCGCTCTGTCTCTACGATAAACGCACATCCCGCTTCTGACAAGCCGGCCGGCGCACGCGTGAGTGAGGTCCTGCCGCTTTGTCTTTCGTCCTGTGCAGCGGAGCACCGCCAGGCCCGCAACGTACACTGAAAGGAGCAAGGTGGAGGCAAACGGTGCAGGTCGGGAGACAGCTGTGGGCAGCGGCTTTGATGTGGGGAACACTTTGGGGAACGGCCAGTGCCAGCGCTCAGCAGCAGACTTCGCCGGAGAAGCCCATTCCCAACACTCCCGGCACGGCCAACCCCGGCGCCGGCGCTCCAGTCCCCGGCAACAAGCCCGGCATCACGCCTCCGCAGCTGGAGTCCGGACAGACCACCATCACGGTCGACAAGCGCCTGACCAAGCAGCAGGAAGACCAGCTCTTCGCCGACGCGGATGAGATCTTCCGCTTTGCCAGCAAGGATACCGGTCTGCCCATCCAGCACACGGTAAAAAAGGTCTTCATCTCGCGTGACCAGGTCAACAAGGAGTTGCGCAAGCGCTTCGACGAGGATAAGGGCAACAAGAAGATGGAGCAGAGCGAGCTGGTGCTGAAGAAGTTCGGCCTGCTTGATCGCGACTTTCAGCTGCGGCCGTTTCTGCTCAGCCTGCTCACGGAGCAGATCGCCGGTTTCTACGACAACAAGACCAAGACCATGAACCTGCTCGACTGGGTGCCGATCGACGAGCAGAAATCGGTGATGGCGCATGAGCTGACCCACGCGCTGCAGGACCAGAAGGTCGACCTGAAGCACTGGGAGGACACCGAGCCCGAGGGCACGGCCAAAAACGTCGCCGAAGACCAGAAGCACATCGACACCGACGAGAGCGACACCGCGCGCGACGCCGTGCTGGAAGGCCAGGCGATGGTCAGCTTTGCCGACTATGCGCTGATGTCGCAGGGCATCACCAAAACCCTGAAGGACCTGCCGCAGATCGCCGACAAGGTGGCAAACGACTCCAGCGACATGAGCGACTCGCCGGTGCTGGCACGCGCGCCGCTGGTGCTGCAGCAGAGCCTGCTGTTTCCGTACCAGAGCGGCTTGTTGTTTGAAGACGCCGTGCTGATGAAGAGCGGCACGCAGCAGGCCTTTGCCGGCGTGCTGGATACCCCGCCCAGCGCCAGCTCGCAGATCCTGCACCCCAAGGCCTATCTTGCCCACGCGCCGGTGCCGGTGATGCTCCTGCCGGACGTCCACCCCATGCTCAACGCCGCGGGCTTTGAGCCCTACGACGTCGGCGTGATGGGCGAGCTCGATGTGCGCATGACGGCGGAGCTCTTCGGCGGCAAGCCGATGGCGGAGGCGCTCGCGCCGAACTGGAACGGTGGTGTCTACTACGCCGCGCAGCGCCGCAGCGCGACCCCCGCCGAAAGGGAGACCACCGCCTCGCTGGCGCTGCTCTACGACTCGCGCTGGAAGAACGACGACTCCGCGCTCAGCTTCTTTCACATCTTCGAGGAGGAGCTGCCGCGCCAGTACGACGGCCTGAAGCGCCGCAAAGCCGACGAGACCGACAGCGACGAGCGCGTCTACACCTCCGGCGAAGGCGACATCCTGCTGCGGCGCGAGGGCAACCGCGTGTGGATCAGCGAGGGCTTTGACCTCGCGCTCGCACGTAAGCTGCGCACCGCGGTGGACGGCGCCCAGGGCAGCGGGCCCCTCATGCAGGCCTCCGTACCCGTGCAGAGCCTGACCGGGAACGTAGCGCATTGGATCGGAAGCTTTGGGATGATGCGCGCCGGTTTGCGCTTTTGCGGGGATGATCGTGAAGGTGGAAGGCCCTGAGCTGCGAGGCTTGGACCTGGTTCAATAGGGTCTGCTTAACGCGGCTTGGCGCGCTGCCACTCGCGATAGGCGTCGCTCTTGCCCAGGTTGCGGCTTTTCGCGACGCGTTTCAGGGCATCCTTTTCGCTTAGCCCCTCGCGCATAGTCGCCGCGACCTCTTCGGCCAGGGTCAGGGCTGCGTTGGATGCGTCTGATCCGGGGGCGGATGCGGCGGGTTGGCCCCCGAGCAGAAGGACCATCTCGCCCCGGACCACAGGGCGGCTTTGGAGCGTCGCGAGCAGCTCGGCCGCGGTGCCGCGCAGGAACTCTTCGTGCATCTTGGTGAGTTCGCGGGCGAGGACGATCGGTTGTTGCGCGCCGAAGACACTCCTGACCTCGTTCAGGGTTTCGAGGATCCGGTGCGGGGTCTCGTAGAAGATCTGGGTGACGGGCGTGATGGCGGCAGCGCGCAGCGTGGAGTGTAGCTCTTCGAGGAAGGTGCGGCGCTGGCCCTCTTTGGCGGGGAGAAAGCCGTGAAAGGTGAAGCGTTCGGTGGACAGACCGCTGGCGATCAGGGCGCTGAGGACCGCGTTGGCGCCGGGAATGGGAAAGACCTGGACGCCGGCGGCGATGGCGGCGCGGGTG
>CAXTWN010000099.1:0-13369 GCA_964248055.1 uncultured Acidobacteriaceae bacterium
AGCTCTCGGTGCCCAGCGCCGCGTTCTCCACCAGGCGGTTGGTCATGGAGGCGAGGTTGGTGTCCAGCTCCTTGATCCACTGCGCCTCACCGCGCTCGTTGGGCGTGCTCAGCTCGGCAAGCTCGGTGTGCAGCTGCCGCGCGGCCTGCAGCGCCGGGCCGCCCAGCTGCTGGGCCCGCGCGTCATACTGCGCCCCCAGCGTCTGCAGCGAGGCCGCCGCGGCCTGGTTGTCCGCATTGATCTGTTTGGTGAGCGCGCCCTTCTCCAGAGGGTTTTTAGCTGCCTCGTCGTTCAGCAGCTTTACGCGCTCGCGGTTCTCCTCCAGCGTCTGCCCGATCTGCCGGTAGATCTGGTCGGCCTGCAGGTTCAGCTCGTTGCGCTGCTCCAGGCTCCGGGTGTCCGCGATGGCCTGCGGCGACGCGCCCTGCACCTGCAGCCGCTGCACCTCCAGCGCCAGCTCTTGGCGCATCAGCGCAATCTGCGCGGTGATGCCGTCGCCGCGGGCCTTCTCCAGCTCAGCCGCTGCGCGCAGGTTGGCGAGGTCCGCTGCCTGGTTCGCGGTGGTGGCCTCCGCGGTGTTGGCGCTGGTGGCCTGCCCGCGCCGCGCCTCCGCCGCGTTCAGCTGCTCCTGCACCTGCAGCAGCTCGCGCTGCGTGCGCAGCTCTGCCTCCGAGTTGCCGTCGCCGTTGCGTTTGGCGGTCTTGTCGGCCCGCTGCTTCTGGTACAGCGCCTCGAGCGCCGCCCGGCGATCGCGCAGTGCCTTCTCCTCGGCGTCAATCGACTGGAGCTGCAGCGCCAGCTTCTCCGCGTAGAACTCCTGGTCCGAGACCAGCAGCATCTTGTGCTGGGCCTCGAGCTCGGCGATCTGCAGGGTGTCGGCATCCTTCTGCCGCGAGGCCCCCCCCCCCGGCGGCACGGCCCCCACCCCCGCCCGCGCCCCCCCCCCGCGCGCCCCCCCCCCCCGCCCGGCGCGCCCCCCCCCCCCCCCCCCCCCCGCGGCCGCCTCCGCGATGCCGTTCTGTCCGGTCTCCCGCCGCGCCCGGCCAGCGCCTTTCTCTTCCGGCGCACCCCCAAAGCCCGGCCCCAACGCACCCACCGCAGGTCCGGTGATCAGCGGCGCGGCGGTGGGTGTGCCCTTGCTGAAGGCGAGGTCGTGCATCTCCTCGGCCTTCTTCTTCAGCTCTTCAAAGACGGCCAGGTCATGCCGGCCCATCTCGGTGAAGCGCCCGCCCTCCGCGGCGCCGAACAGGAACTCCGCCGCGCCGGCCGCCGAGTAGATCACCTCGCCGACGAAGGCGAAGGTCTTGCTCAGGTTCTGGCCGAGTTCGTTCATGGTCTGCAGCTGGCTCTTGCCGCTGGAGATGATGCTGAAGATCTGGGTGAGCCCCGGGGCCATGCCCTCGGTGAGGGCGAGGCCGGCGCCCTGGATGTGCTGCTCCAGATCCTTCATGCGCTGGTTAGCCTGGGCGAGCGCCTCCGCGGTCTCGCCGTTCAGCTGCACGCCGGCGGCCTCGGCCCGGGCGCGGAACTCGTCCCAGTGCGCGGCGATCTCCAGCAGCACGGGGATCTGCTGCGAGCCCGCGCGGCCCAGCAGCTCCATCGCCAGCTGGTTGCGGCGGATGGGGTCCTCGGTGGCGCCTAGTACCTGAACGAAGCGATGGAACGCGACCTCCGCGCCGTCCGTGCGGCCGGCGAGGTCCTTGGCGTTCAGCCCCAGCGCCTGCATAAAGGCACCGGCCTTCTTGTTGCCGTCGGCCGCATCGCCGATGGTCTTGTTCATGCGGCCCAGGCCGTTCACCAGCCCATCGAAGTCCTGGCCGGTGACGGCGGCGGCGTAGTGCAGCGTGCTCAGCGTCTCCACGGCGAGGCCGGTGCGCTGATGCGCCTGCAGCATGGCCTCGCCCAGCTCCATACTGCCGCCGACCAGCTCCTTGATGCCGTCGATGGCCTCACGCACGCCCATGTACAGGCCCACGCTCTCGATCGCGCTGCCGACCCGCTCCCAGGCCTCGGCCATGCCGGAGGCGTCGGCCTTGGCCTCCTCGGCGGTCTCGCGCATCTGCTGGCGCACCACCTCCAGCGCGGCCTTGGCTGTGGAGGGATCCGCCGCGATGTTGATGACAATGCCGCGTGCCATGTGTTTCCTCTCAGCCCATGAACGTTTCGCCGGTGGACTGCACCGGGATCAACCCGCCCGCACCCAGCCCGGCCTGCCTGCGACGCTCTTCCAGCTTCTCCAGATCCCTGGCCGCGGACTCCGCCCGGCTGGCGAGGTCCGTGCCCTCTTCCCCCAGCAGCTGCGCGGGGGTGATCTTTTCCCCGGTCTGCGCGGAGAGCAGATAGCTGACCCACAGGGCGCGCTCCCGCAGCTCGCGGGTGCGGGCGGCGTCAAGGCCCTGCCGGGCGAGGTTCAACTCCCGGACCGTCGACGTCCAGAACCGCTGCGGGCCCCAGCCGAGCTCCGCGAACGCGACGCGCTGCGCTTCGTCGAAGTCATAACCCTGGTCGGGCCCGGGTGCGGCGGCACTGTCTTCGTCGCGGCCGGCTTCGCCGCCTGGCCGGTCGCCGTCGCTTTTCCCAGCATGCTCGGCGTCGCGGACGCGCCCACCACCGCGAAGACCACCCGCTCCAGCACGTGCGTCACGTTCCAGGGGTGGATCATCTTGGCGACGTCCTCCAGCGAGAGCGTCTCCCCGTGCCGCTCGGCCTCCGCCTGCAGGCCCGCGTGGAGGTAAAAAGCAAGAGCGTCCATGGACTGCAGCACGATGTCCGTGCGGTCGCCCACCTTCTTCGGCAAGTACAGGTCAAGCAGGAAGCGCGGACCGTACTTCTGGTACAGAGCCCAGGTGGCCTTGTGATCGAAGAGAAGAATACGGGGGCGGTCGAGCTCGACGGGAATGGCGCCGCGCTGCAGAAGGAGATCGTCCATGCCCCGAGTGTTAGGCCGGGGCGGCGGATTCGGTCAAAACACGAAGGCCGCCCGAAGGCGGCCCTGTGTGCTCTGGCGTTCCCCGCTGCTCCTTTCGTCTGCTGGATTAGACCTGAATTAGACTTCGGCCTGCTGGCCGGTCTGGGTGTTGGCGTTGGCCTGCGGCGCCACCTGGGTGAGCACGAAGAGCGGGCCGTTGCCCTTGAGGCTGACGTCCAGGCCCACGCACTTGCCCATGCCGCTGGCGATGTCGATGCTGTCCACATAGGCCTGCCCGGAGAACGCCGAACGGCCCTGCGCGATGGTGGGAAAGAAGTTCCAGGTCTGCGTGGTGGTCTGCAGCGTGGTGATGGTGGCCAGGATGTTGGTCTGCTGGCTGGGGTCGCCGTCGATGAACATGTACTTGGCCTTCACGCTCCAGCTGGCCGTGGAGGGGAGCGAGGACTCATAGCTGCTGTAGTCCGTGGTGGTGGCGTCGGCGGTCTTCCTCTTCCAGGAGATGGTCCATTCGGAGAGGCCGATGACCTGGACCTCCGAGCCGGAGGCGCCCACACTGGTCTGCGCCAGGTCGCCCACGATCTTGGTGGGGGTGACGCCGGTAGCCTGGAGCGACTCCAGCACCTCGCCCATCTCGTGCGGGTCGTACTCAAAGTGGGTGGGGACGCTGGCGGTGATCTCGTCGATCACCCCGTCGTCGCCCAGCTTGTAGGCGATGTCCTCGTCCGGTACGCCTATCTGCCGGCAGAACAGCAGCAGCTGCTCGCCGGTAAGCTCGGGGCCGGGGCCGTCGAGGAAGTCGGCCGAGGCGCGCAGCTCGATCGCCCCGTCGGCCGCCCAGTTCTTGCGGGCCAGGCTCCCCAGCCTGGTGAAGTCGAGGATCTTGCGGCGGGTGATGCTGAGCAGCCCGGGGACCAGCACCGTGGTCTCGCGGGTCACGAGGATGTGTTTGGTGCTGTCGTCCTGATTTTTGACGTCGGCCATGGTTTCCCTTCTTCAGTACCCGGCAAGGCTCGGGTCGGTGTTCTGTGTCGAAAGTTCGATCTCGTAGGTGACGACCAGCGCCATGATCTGCAGGCTGCCGGGCTCCATCTCCCACCGCTGCCCGACCTCGCGGATGATCTTGATCAGGCCGCCCCAGGTGCGGTCCGCCATCAGCCGCTGCGCGCCGCGCACGTAGCGGGCGTCGGCGGCGCGGTCGGCGCCGTCCACGGGCGTGCCGGCGTCATCCACGGCCGCGGCCATGTGCCGGACGTGGAAGCGGAACTTGCGCTCGACGTCTGCGGTGTTGTCATACAGCGCCTCGCTCTGCTCCGGCAGCAGGTTGTCGCAGGGCAGCTCGCTCAGCGCGAAGTTGCGAAAGCGGCAGCGCCACGCACCCGCGCTGTTGCCGCCCAGCAGCTGGGTGGCATGGTCGAGCAGCGCGAACTGGACGGAGTTGGCCATCAGGCTTTCTTGCTGGCGGCGGCGATCTTCTTCACGCCCGGGACGATGCCGTGCACGATTGCGGCCTTCACCCCGTGGTAAGCCCCGAAGACGGCTAGCGCGGGAATCCACAAGGGAGCCGTTACAACGGCAGATACGGCCAAGTAGGGCATCGAGGGCATGTCGTCATCGTGGTCCATGGGCTAGGTCTCCAGCAGTTCGTAGACGAGGAACGCGCCGTCATCCTCGGCGGTGGGTTCGTTGACGGTGTAGGTGGTGGCGACGCGGGTCTGCAGGTCGGTGACGGTGACGGTGTCGCCGGAGGCGGGCATGGGGGCGAAGGCGTTGAAGGGCAGGCGCAGCTCCGGCACGAGGGCCTCCACGCCCCCGATGCCGCCTTCGGCGAGCTTGATCTGCTGCGGCGTGTCGAGGAGCCCTTGGACCGGTTCTCCCTCGGGATAGCTCGACACGCCCGCAAAGCTGACCGCCACGCCCATGGCGCGGCACAGCGTGCGCAGATCGCCGGCACCGAAGGGCATGGCTTACTTGCCCGCCTTCTGCGCCTTGGCGATGTCAACGTCGGTGGCGTACGTGGCCCGGCCCAGGCCGACCAGGTACTTCGCGTCCGCCTCACTGATCTCGACCACCTCGCCGGCCTTGACCGGATTGCCCAGCACGCGGAAGTTGTCGGTCGCGGTGACGAACCGTGTCTTGCCCTGGGTAAAGCTGAGCACGCCGGCGGCGGCCTGGATGCCGTCCACCGTCTGACCGCCGAAGTCGGGGTCGGCGCTGGCCTGCAGGTTGACGGTCTCTGCCGAGGGCGCGGGGTATCGCGCATGAAAGGCCGAGACGAGGGACGCTGCGGAATGGAACATTCGGGAGGCTCCTGTGGTGAAGGGTTCCGGGAGAGGTGTGCCCGGCGCTTTGCGCCTGCGCCGGGCTGCGGAAGCGCTCGAGCTTAGCTGGGCAGCACGAACATGGCGTTGAAGCACTCGAGGTGCCGCACCTGCGTGTCGTAGTAGCCGTGCTCGGTGATGATGTACTTCGCCTGGGCGGCGCCGGTGATGTTGTCCGGGATGATCTCGTTCAGATCCCAGTCGCCGATCAGGATCTGATCCCAGCAGCCCAGCACCAGCGGATGGAGGTTGTTCACGCTGTTGGCCGTGTAGTTGACCGGCACGTTGGTGGAGGCCTTCAGGTTGTAGCCCAGCGGTCCTTCCTGCACGCCGTTGGCGTCTACACGGCTGTTGGGCATCAGTGTGATGTTGCCGGCGGTGCCGGGCAGCTGCGGGATGGATCGCATGGCCGCGCGCACCCGCGGGGTGGTCGCCCAGGCCAGCGTGCTGATGTCGGCGTTTGCGGTGGAGATGGCCGCCTCCATCCCGTTGAGGTCGACGTAGGTGGGGGGCACACCCCCAGACCCGGCGGTGTAGACGCCCGCTGTGGAGCGCGTGGAGCCGGAGAGCGTCTCGCCCAGGCCGGTCTGGTTCATCAGACCCAGCGGCACCGGGGCAACGCCGCTGCCCGCAAACACCGCATAATCCAGCGAACGCGCCAGCACCGCGTCGCGATCCTGCGCCATGAAGTCATCGATGGCGAGGTTGGAGAGCGCGAGGAAGTCGCGGTAGTAGCTGTTCTGCATGGACAGCCGGTGCGGGGTCATCGTGAAGTCGTTCAGGCCGAGATCGCTGTTGGTGGCGGCCTGCCCTTCCGAGAGCCAGCTGCTGGAGGCCGCCGCGTTCTGGCGCGTGAACTGCGGCGTGCCGTGCAGTCCGGGGATCATGCGCGCGCCCAGCGAGAGGCACACGGTACGGGGCCGCAGCAGCTCGATCGGCGGCAGGATGACGGTGGTGAAGTTGGTCACGGCGCCCACGGGTCCGCCGCTGGCGATCGTGCGCTTCTGCGCCTCCATCGCGGCGAAGCGCGCGTTGGTGTGCCCCGGCGTGAGAATGCCGTTGCCCAGGCCGCTGATGCCGCGCTCGCCGGCCTCCTTGCGGATCGTGTCGGAGACCTCCTTGGCGAAGCCTGCCTGCTCATCCTGGAAGGTGCCGGCGCGCAGCAGGTTGATGGCGGCCCGGACGGCGCCCGCACGGGAGTACTTGCGCTGTTCCTGCTCGCTCATGCGCGCGAGATGCTCGGTGGCGATCGTGGGCACGTCGGTCGCCTGTGCCTGACGCACATGGGTCTCAAAGATCGCGTCCTTAGCCTGCGCGACCGAGCGTGTGCCGGTGAGATCGGCGAGGAAATCCTTCTCGGTGTACTGCGCGGGATACTGCGTGCGCAGCGCCGTCAGGCCTTCGACACGAGCCTTGTTGTCTGCCGCGAGATCGTTGGTTACGGTGGCCTCGGCCATGGGTACGTCCCTCTGTGTGGAAGTGGGTTGGGTGGTGCTGGTGGAAGGTTGGGGAGCAGAGCGCGAGTCCTCGGAGCCTGTGCCCTCGGCCTCTTCGTCGTCCGGATCTTCGTCGTCGAGCTGATCGCCTTCCGCCTCACTGGCGTCGTTAGGGTTCAGCAGCTTGCGGAAGCTGCGGACCTTGAGCGGCACCTGCTCCGCGACGGCGCGGCCGACGCCCACGGTGGGGTCGGCGGGCACGGTGACCAGGGAGACCTCGAGGAGCTCCCAGTCGGTGACCTCGTACTTGCGGATCCCGTTCTTGTCCTCGGTGACGTCCGCCTCGTGGATCACATAGCCGATCGAGACGTCGACGAGGATCTGCGCCTCCACATCGGCTTCCTTCTCCTGTGCCAGCGCGGAGGTGCCGAAACGGCAGGTGACGTGGAGCGGCTCGCCCAGCTGGTAGCTGACCGAACGGCCGAGCAGCTGGTCGTAGTCATGGTTGAAGAGCAGCGAGACGCCGCCCTCCAGGCGATCGGTGCGCAGGGCGCCCTTCTTATGGCTGAGCACCTCCACGCCGAAGTAGCGCTCCACGGGAAACTCGGAGCTGACCGCCATGGTGACGGTGCGGGCGTCTTTGTCGTAGCTGGCTTTCTGGACCTTGCGGAACTGCCGCCCGAGCTGCAGCGGGACGTCGCGGACGAGCTGGCCGCCGATCTCGCGCTCGCCGAGCGTGGCAGCCTCGGCGGCAGAAAGGTCGGAGAGAAAGCCGCGAACCGGCGCATCCGGCGTCTGGGGCAGATCGAGCATGTTGACGCGCTGTTTATCCCACGCGCCCTGAAAAGCGTGTCAAATCCGGCGATGCCCGAGGTGAAAGCCGCCGCAGAGCGGGCAGCGGTGCGCGTTCAGGATGCCCCGTCCGTGCTGCACGGTGGAGCTGCTGTGGAAGTCACGAAGGGCACGCAGCGCCATGGCCCGGCTGTCGAAGCGCGCTTTGCGGCAGCGCTGGAACATCGCGACCTCTGGGCCTTTCAGGAAAGCATGGGCCACGGCATCAGGACTTCGCCTTGCCGCCGTTGCCCTGCTTGCCGCCGCCCTTCCCGCCGCTGCCCTGTTCGTCGCCACCCTCCACCTCAGCCGCTTCCTGCTCGTCGCCCGCGGCCACGCCCTTGCCGCCCTGGTCGCCGGCGAGGTCGGTGCCCAGCGTGACCGGCGCGCGCAGGTCGAAGCGCTCCTGCAGATCCTCCACGTACTTCTGCTCGCGGGCGCGCTCGTCCATGGTTTCTTCGAAGTCGCGGCCCTGCTGCGCCAGCTCGTGCGCGTAGGTGGTCAGGCCGTTGCCCAGCCGCAGCACCGCGGCGTCGGCATCCTTCAGGGGATCCACCCACTCCCAACCCCGCGCGCGCCAGCGAATCTGCCGCATCTGCGTGGGCGTGAGGGTGATGTCCGTAAGCACGGTGACCAGCGCCATCTTCAGCCAGGCGTAGAACACCGGACGGATGAAGTGATCGATGAACCAGCGTTGGATTACACGCCAGCAGTCGCGCTCGTCCACAAGCCCGGCCCGAATGGAGCTGAAGTTCACGCCCTCCAGATCGTTGGCCAGCGAGGGGTAGCTGACCAGCAGGCCGCTGGCGATGTTACGCAGCATGGTCTGGGTGAAGTCCTTGTGCGTCGTGGTGGGAAAGCGCGGGTCGGTAAAGTTCAGCGTCTCGCCGGGGTCGAGCACCGGGATCTCGCCGGCGTTGGCCGTCATCATGGCGGTGCCGTCGGGGTTGCGATCATGGCCGACCGCGTCCTCATCGTCGGGTGACCAACCCTCCGCCATCTGCTGCTCGATGACGGCGAACTTGGCGGCGGAGGCGCGCGCGGCGACCACCACTGCCTCCTCATAACGGCCATACTGGTTCAGCGCCAGGATCGAGGCGGCCATCTGGCTGTAGCCGCGGGTCTGCCCGGGGCGTTCCCACACGGCGGTGTGGATGATCTCGTCGGCCGGGATGCGCACCCGGTTGCGCTGCCGCACACTCACCGGGTCGTTGGGATGGCCGTTGTAGAGCCAGTAGGCCAGCGGCCGGCGGTACTGATCGACCTCAACACCCAGCCGCACCTCGCCGTTGTTGGGCTGCGCGGCGGTGAAGGTCTCATCCAGCTGGTCGTTGTCCAGCATCTGCAGCGCGAAGCCGGAGGCGTTGAACTGGCGGCCCAGCACGCTCTTGGTAAGGTTCTCCCCCTCACGCGCCCAGGTGGTCACGGCCAGATGCTGCACGTCCGCAAAGGTGAAGCGTCCGTCTGCCGTGCAGGAGGTGCGGCTGCCGTAGTCGATGTCGCACCAACGGGTCCACTCCTCCTCCAGGCGCTGGTTGATCACCTTGGTCTGCGCGGTCTCCTTCCCGTTCAGGCCGGTGACCTTGGCCTGCATCTGGATGCCGGTGGGGCCGACGACGTTCTGCTTCACCATCTGCAGCCACTTCTTGGCGGCGAAGTTGTTCAGGGCCAGACCGCGGGCGATCGCGCGCAGGGCGCGGTTGTCCTGAAAGAGGTCCTGGTCCGCCGAGCGCGAGCCGCGAAACAGATCCGCCGTGAGGCGGTTGTACTTGGCCGCCGCAAAGCCGCCGGGCGCGTTGTAACCGCCGTTCTGGATCGCCGCCAGCACGCTCGGCGTGAGAGGCAGATCGCGCCGCCCCGGCCGGAACAGGCGCTTGCCCTCGGCGGTCTGAAACGGCTTGGCGGCGGTGAGGTCGAGGATCGGCATCTATCGGCCTCCGGCATGGGTGCAGGGATTGCGGAATTGGTACCGAAACGCCCGGCGCCACCATGGGGTGCGCTCCCAGGCGATCTCGCAGAGACCGATCTCCATGTCCAGCCGGGCCTGCGCGGCCTCCCGCGCGATGTCGGCGATCAACGGGTCGCTCGCCACAAGGTGCGCGTGGAGGCAGTCCCAGAAGGCGTCCTGCTGCGCGACGCTGCCGGGGTCCGGCACCGGGCAGGCGAGCGGCTGCTGCGCCCGGGCCGCGCCGCAGAGCACGAGGCAGAGGGCAAGGACGCGGATCACCAGCGGCCTCCGAAGGTGATGCCCTTGGTGTTGGTGGGCACGTACTGGCCCTGGCGGCGGCGCTCGTCGCGCACCCGCGCCTCAAACAGGCCCTCCTGCCGCATCAGGGTCATGCGATCGATCTTGGTGAGCTCGCGGCCGCCGATCTTGTACATCCCCACATCGTCCAGCGCGTTGCTGTAGAGCACGGCGCGGATCTGTTCCAACATGCGGAGGTTGAAGCTGCGCGGGTCGGCGGGCACGGTGGCCAGCGGGTTGGGCTCGATGCGGATATCGCCCTCAGCCACCTGCTGGCGATCGCCGGCCGCATCCAGCGAGAAGCAGATCCACTGATAGCGCCCGGGATGCCAGGCCGCCGTGGCGGTGCTGCTGAGGGTGAAGGAAGCCTCTGCGCCCGTGACCTGCACCCCGCCCGTGTAGCTGCCCGGCGCGCCCGCCGGTTGGAACAGGATCTGCCGCACGGGCGTGCCCTGGATGACGCCGGTGAGGACGTAGAGGAGAAAGGTGCCGTCGGGAAGGGGCGTCCCGTCGGCCAGCTGGGCCTGGACAGTCCAGCTGTGCTGATCGCCTGCCCGCAGCCGCTCGGGCAGGCTTCGGTTCAGCGGCAGAACGCAGACGGCCGGGGTGCTCACCCGCTGTTGTTAGCGGCGGGGCGCGGAAACGGTCAAATCAGCCGTAAATAAAGCCGAATCCCGGCCGCTTGAACGGTTTTCGTTGTTTTCTCGGCGGATTAGCGGCAGGCGAGGGTGATGCCGGCGAGGACGCCGACGACGGCAACGACGGCGCTGCGGCGGCGCCCGGTGCGGGCCTGTAGGCTTCGCCGCCCGGCCGCTGCTCCGGCGGCAGCTTCGCGGCCCTGGCCTCGAGCGCCCGGGCGAGATACTGAATCCGGAAGGGAATAAACCAGCGTGCGGCGAGCGCGTACACGGCGCAGTCCAGAGCCTCGTTCCGAGATTGCTGTTTTTCCCATGTCGCCCGTTCCCCCGCCTTGGTCTTGTGTGTGACCAGTTTTTCCGCCGTCAGCTGCGCATAAAAGTCGCGATCGCAGCCGGCTTCCGGGTTCGATGGGGTGTGGATGTATCCGGGTTTGCCGGGATCCTCAATCCGCAGCCGGCCGTAGAGGATGTCCTTGGCCGTGGACGTACCCACCGAGACCACGAGAGTGCTGAAGCGGCCCACCTTGCTGCCGCGGTTGGAGAGCGGCGCGCCGGGCTGCGAGCTGCCCTTGCAGGCGTACACGTGCTCGCTGCGATGGCGGCGGCAGTAGCTGTACACCGCCTCCGTGCGGTTGCCGTCGCCCGAGTCGATAAAGGTGCAGGCGGTGGGCAGAAAGAGCCCGGACGCATGCGCGACGAGCTGGCGGCGCCAGGTGTCGAAGGCGGCCCAGACCTCCGGCTTCAGCGGGTCGCCGCGGAAGATGCGGTGCTCGATGACGCCGGAGACCTCGCTGAGGCCCCAGCCCCAGCGCGTGCCCTCGATGCGGTCCTTCTGGACGTCCGCCCCGATGGTGAAGACGACGGCCCAGCAGGGGGCCTGCGCGGGGTAGTGTTCCGCCCGGCGCTGCACGGCGCTGAGGTCCGCGCCCTCGGCCTCCTCGTTCCAGGGCAGGCCGAGCTTGGTGTTGGTGAAGGCCTGCAGGCGATCGGGCAGGCCCTCGCAGGCCAGGAACTCATCGATGAGCTCGCGCCAGGTGTACCCAATGGTGGAGTAGAGCGCGGAGAGCTGGTAGCCGGCGGTGCGGCCGTCGCCGCCGCCGGGGTTGTGGGCGCGCCACTCCCCTTTGCGGATCATGGCGTACTTGTCGGTCTCCGTGATCAGGCAGCCCGCGGCCTCGCAGACGTAGTAGCAGTGCTCCGGGTCGCCGGGCGGCCAGTGGAGGTTCTCCCAGACCAGCTGCTGGAAGTGCCCACACTGCGGGCAGGGCACGTAGAAGTACCGCTGGTCCGAGGCCTTGAAGGCCTTTGTTGCTTCACACGTCCTCTCTAGCCGAGGGCTAGAGGAGTTGAGGTGTTTCCGCTTACGACGGTACGTAGCCATCCGGGCGCGGGCCAACGTGACCGGATTGCCCTCTTTGTTTGGAGCCGCCGCGAAAGCACCAGATTCATCCGTGATCAGGATGCGAATGGGGCGCGAGGCCATCTGCGTCGGCGAGCTGGCCCAGGCAAACGTGAGCTGACCGCCGGGAAACTGCTTGCGGAGCTTGTCATTGCCCGACCTCCTACTACGCGCTCGCCGGAAAAGAGGTCTCAGACGCGGAGTGTCCCGAATCATGGGATCAACGCGATCTCTGGAAATGGTGGCGGCGAGCGTCTCGTCAGGCTCAACAAACAGGATGGGCGCGGGATCGTGCTCGATGTGATAGCCAACAAACCAGAGACCGATCTGCGTTTTACCTACTTGGGAAGACCAAAGTAGGACGACAGTTTCAAACTCGGAACCAGGCGATAAGGCGTCCATAGGCTCGCGCTGGTATTCCGCCGTTGCCGTATAGAACTTGCCGGGGTTCGCTGAACCTTCCGACGAGAGGTAGGCGTACTTATCGGCCCACTCGGAGATGGTGAGCTTCTCAGGAGGCCGCAGCCGGGCGAATGCGTCGAAGAGCGCACGAGAGAACGCGGCAAGCGACTCGCGGCTACTCGGCAGCATAGAGTCGCTCTAGACGTTGAGCTGCGCGGCGAAGCTGCCGGTCGGAGAGCCCGGTTTCTGCCGACGCCTCGATGTCCTCGATCATTGCACCATGCGGCTCAGAGTCGTCGGCTAGTTCTAACGTGCTGTCACTGACGCCGACGATTTTTCCCGTTGAGAGTTCGCGGCAAAGGGACTCCATTTCCGCCTGAACCAAGGACTCGATCTCGGCAGGCACCTTAACCCCCACGACCAGCGAAGCGAGCCGCGGCGCGATGCCGAGCAGCTGGGTGCGCAGGTTGCCGAAGAGTCGATCAAGACTGGCACGAGCGTCGGCGATTGTGACAACTTCCCGGCGTTCCCTGCTCAGGGCTAATTCCTTGAGGTCGGCTTCGGCGCGGATCTTGCGCAAGCTGGCGGAGCGGATGTCCTCCTTGCGGCCGGGCGTGGCGTCGTCTTCGGCGAGCGGCTCGTCGTCGGGATCGGCGTCGTCGGCGGCCGCGAGGGGGCGCTCGCCGTACTCCAGCGAGCTGCGGTAGCCGACGTACCAGTCGAGGACCTCGCGCCAGTTGAAGACGGGCTTGCGGCCGTCGCGGCCGGCGGGCATGCCGGCGGTGACGTAGGTGCGGATCTGGCGCGTCGAGACGTCCAGGAGCTCCGCGACCGTCTCGATGTCCATGGCTTCGTGCTTCACGCCGCAACGGTAGCCAACTTCCACGAAACCGGGCAAATCAGGGCTTCGTGGAAGTAGACTAGAACTGGCTCACTTCCACGAACGCTATGCCACTCGCGAGAACTCGCGTTGCAAACAAAGGACTTGGGAGCAACGAACGCTGGCACAGCCGGTTCGTGGAAGTGGAAGTGCCCAATTTGCAAAAATATAGGCGGTCAATGCGGTGGCGCGTTACCCGCATCGCTCGAGGTCCAGGGAGGACCCGTGAAGGTTTCGGGCGTCTGAGACCCCTCCGCACACGAGGGCACCGTGGCTACGCAGCGCGCAGCG
>CAXTWN010000100.1:0-11934 GCA_964248055.1 uncultured Acidobacteriaceae bacterium
CATCACCGCCAGCAACCTCGACGAATTCGTCGAGATCCGCGTCGCCGGCATCCTCCAGCAGATCGAGGAGGGCCGCGACCTCCCTGACAGCCCAGACGAGGGCGGCCTGACCCGGGCGCAGCGTCTGACCCGGCTCGGCCGCCAGTTGCACACCTTCCTGGAAAAGCAGACCGCCTGCTGGACCGAAGAACTGGCCCCGGCACTTCACGCCGCCGGCATCCGCATCGTTACCTGGAAGCAACTACGTCCGGCTGACCGCGCCTTTGCCGACAAGTTTTTCCAGGAGCAGGTGGATCCGCTGCTGACCCCTGTCACCCTGGACCCCTCACATCCCTTTCCCCGTGTGCTCAATAAAGCGCTCTGCCTGGCGCTGCTGCTGCGCACCAAGCGCCGCACCGCCAGCCGGTCGCCCCACATTCTTGGCATCCTCACGATCCCGCGCTCCCTACCCGCGCTGCTTGCCCTGCCGGAGCGAAAGGGACGTCGCGACTTCCTTCCGCTCGACCAGCTCATCGAGGCACATGCGGAAGGCATGTTCCGCGGCTACCGCGTGCTTAGCCGCGCCGCCTTCCGCGTCACCCGCAACAGCAACCTTTATCTCCAAGACGAAGAAAGTCGATCGCTGCTGGAAAGCGTTCGCGAGGAGCTGCACAACCGCCGTAAAGGCGACGTCGTCCGCCTGGAGATCGACAGCTCCGCTGCGGAGGAGATCACGGAGCATCTGCAAACCAACTTCGAGCTGGATGCGTGGCAGGTCTTCCGCACCGAGGCTCCGGTCAATCTTTCCCGCTTCATGGAGCTTTACAGCGCCGTTCCTCGACCGGAGCTGAAATTCCCGGAGTTCCACGGGCGCAAGCTCAAGCTCTCCCCTACCAGCACCGACATCTTCGATGAGCTGCGGGAGGCCGATGTCCTGCTGCACCATCCCTTCGACAGCTACGCCACGGTAGAAAAGTTCATCCAGGCGGGCCAAACCGACGATCGCATCATCTCCATCAAGCAAACCCTCTACCGCACCAGCGCCAACTCACCCATCTTCCGTGCCCTCAAGGGAGCCGCCCACGGGAAGGAGACCACGGTCGTGGTCGAGTTGATGGCTCGCTTCGACGAGGCCTCCAACATTCGTTGGGCCCACGAGCTGGAAGAGGCCGGCGTCCAGGTCTTCCACGGCCTGCTCGGCCAGAAGACCCACTGCAAGCTGGCGCAGTTGGTCCGTCGCGACCCCGACGGCGTGGTCCGCTCCTACGCCCACCTCGGCACCGGCAACTACAACCCCGTCACCGCCCGCTTTTACACCGATATCAGCCTCCTGACCGCCCGCCCGGAGATTACCCGGGCCGTTCAGAACGTCTTCCGCTACCTCACCGCGGACTGGCAGGCCGACCCGGCGGCTTACCAGCCGCTGCTGGTCGCCCCGGTCTCCCTCGCCCACGACACCCTGCAACTCATCCACCGCGAAGCCCAGCACGCCAAAGCCGGTCGCCCGGCGCAGATCATCGCCAAGATGAACGCCCTGCTCGATAACCAAACCATCGAGGCGCTCTATGCTGCCTCCGCCGCCGGGGTCGAGGTCGACCTCATTGTCCGCGGCATGTGCGCGCTCCGCCCCGGCGTTCCCGGCCTCAGCGAGCGCATCCGGGTCCGCTCAATCGTGGGTCGCTTTTTGGAGCACAGCCGGATCTTCTGGTTCCAGAACGACATAACACCCGAGGTGTACGCCGGCAGCGCCGACTGGATGCCCCGCAACCTCTATGAGCGCTGTGAGGTCGTCTTTCCCGTGGCCAATCCCAAGGCCGCTCACCGGCTTCGCCACGAGATCCTTGAAGCCTATCTTCAGGACCAGGTGAAGTCCCACCTCCTGCGGCCCGACGGCTCCTATCATCGGTCTCTGGCGTCCTCTCGCGACGCCTCCCAGTGTCCCCTTTGCGCGCAGGACTGGCTTATGCAGCAGTCCAAAGAGCTCCCGCTTTGCTCGTTGCCGAATCCAACCCCTTCCCCTGCGGACAACACTTCCTCACCGCCTTTGGAGCAGCAGCCTGTCCCCGTTCCGTTCGATCTCTAAGCTGCCGTCCCCGGCCTGTTAAACTCGTAGTTAGACCCCCGTGCGTGAGCGCCCCCGCACCGTCCGCCTCACAAGGAGCCCTCCCCATGGCACAGCATCCGCTTCACGGTAGCAACGGCAACCCGGAAGGCAACACCGCAGCAGACGGGCTTCGGCTCAAGACCGGCCTCGCCGAGATGCTGAAAGGCGGCGTGATCATGGACGTGATGAGCGTTGAACAGGCTCGCATCGCCGAAGAGGCCGGTGCGGTCTCGGTGATGGCCCTTGAGCGCGTCCCCGCGATGATCCGCGCCGAAGGCGGCGTCGCTCGCATGGCGAACCCCAAGCTCATCAAGGAGATCATGGCCACCGTCACCATCCCGGTCATGGCCAAGGCCCGCATCGGCCACTTCGCCGAGGCTCAGGTGCTCCAGTCCCTTGGTGTGGACTTTATCGACGAGAGCGAGGTCCTCACGCCCGCCGACGAGGTCTACCACATCGACAAACACGCCTTCACCACACCGTTCGTGTGCGGCGCGCGCAACCTCGGCGAGGCTCTGCGCCGGCATCGCGGAGGGTGCGGCGATGATTCGCACAAGGGCGAGCCCGGGACCGGCGACGTCGTGCACGCGGTGCAGCATATGCGCCAGATCCCCCGCGAGATCCGCGAGCTCACCGTCATGGACGACCACGAGCTCTACAACGCCGCCAAGGTACACAGCGCCAGCTATGAACTGGTCAAGCTGGTCGCCAAGGCCGGCAAGCTCCCGGTGCCGAACTTCTCCGCGGGCGGCATCGCCACCCCGGCCGACGCCGCGCTCATGATGCAGCTCGGCGCTGAAACCGTCTTCGTCGGCTCCGGCATCTTTATGAAGGAGCGCGCCCCGCCGCTCGACGTCGACCTCTGGAGCACCACTGACGCGGAGATCGGCCTTTGCACCAAGGCCGACGTCGGCCAGCCGCGCAACCCCGAAGAGCGCGCCGAAGCCGTGTCCCGCGCCAAGGCCATCGTCCTCGCCACCACGCACTTCCGCGACGCGGAGATCGTCGCCGAGGCCAGCGAGGCCATCACCGGTACCATGAAGGGCCTCGCCGCCGCGGCGATCGAAGAGCAGCACCTGATGCAAACGCGCGGCTGGTAACCCCGGCCGTGCGTTTTTACCCTCCCTCTGCAGCCATAGCGCAAGAGCCTTCAGGCAACGTTCTCCGGCCTCTCCCTTCCGAGCGACGCTTCGGGCCGTTTGCGTCGATGACCCCCGCCGACTGGACGCTGGTCCTCCTGCTCGCGGCGTTTCTCTTCGGCCTTTGCTGGTTCCGCTCCCGTACTCGTCTCTTCTGGGCCGATGAGCTCTATGGTGCCCGTGTTGTCGGCGACCCCTCCTTCCGCCACATGCTCACCGGCTGGCGTGACGGTGCCGACGGCGGCGGTCTGGTCTACTACCTGCTCGCCCGCCTCTGGACCCGGCTCTTCGGCCTCAACGAGCTTACCTTTCGGCTCTTTTCGACCGCGGGCATGGCAGCTGCGGTGGTCTTCGTCTGGGCTGCCGTGCGCCGCTACACCTCGACCCTCATCGTCGCCCTCTCGGTGGGAATTGTGTTTCTCACCCCGGCCGTGATGCTTTGGCAGGAGGTCAACGCCCGCTTTTACGGTCTCTTTCTCGCCTCCGCCGCGCTCGCGAGCCTCTTCTTTCTCGTCACTGCCGAACGCACACCCACGCGCTCGGACCTCCTGCTCACCGCTTGCGCTCACACCTGCCTCGTGGGCAGCCACATCCTCGGCCTGGTCTACAGCTTCAGCCTCATCGCCGGCATGTTCCTTCTCGACCGCCTCGAACGGCGCACCCGCTGGCCTTTGTATCTCACGGCCGGTAGCGGTTGGCTTCTGCTTCCACTCTCGTACCAGGCCATCCGCAGCAGCGCCTCGGTCGCGCAAGGCTCTTTCTGGACGCGCAAACCCGGCCCTCTGCAGCTGCTTCTCGGCTGGTCCGTCTTCGGCAAAACCACGCTTTGGTTGCTGCTCGTTCTTGCGTTCCTGGTTCTCCTGCGAACCTGGATTCTCCGCAAGGCACCGCGACCCGCCCCCTGGCAGTCCCAACATAGATCGGTGCTATTCCTCATTGCCTCACTCTGTCTCGCGCAACTTATCCTCTATGCCAAGTCCCAGGTCGGAGTCTCTATCTACTCCGATCGCTACCTCCTCCCGGTCAGCATCGCCACGGTCTTTGCCTTGGCCTGGTGCCTTGCGCGCCTTCTTCCGCGGAGTACCGCCGCCCTACCCCCCACGATCAGCTTCAGCCTCGCGGCAGTTGCACTGCTTCCGCTGTGCCTCTTCGCTTATCGTCGGGTCAGCTACCCCTATCTGTATCCCGCACCAGGCTATCCGCAGCGCGCCTCGGCCGCGATCCCGCCCGGAGCTCCCGTTCTGGCATCCATCCCAGCCTTCACCCTCTTCGCCAACTACGATCCGGCCCACCGCTATCTCTTTCTTCTGGATTGAGACTACGACCTGGACCCCCATCATCCATCGGATGACACCGGCGAGCGCCTGATGGAGAACTGGAGACGCGCCGGGTACGACGCGGAAAGCATTCTCCCCTGCCAAACTCTCTTTGCCCGCTATCCCGATCTTTACTTGCTCCTCAGCCCCCACCGCAGCGCCTGGTTCAACGATCGCCTCCTGCACAATCCCGCCTACCAGCTTCAGCAGATCGCCGCCATCCACGAATGGGAGCCCCTGACACTCTGGTCCCTCCATCGCACGCGTCCTGGCCCTCCACCGTGTTAGCCCGAGCATTCCTCGAGTCACGTCCGGGCACGGGCCTATCGCGGGAGCGGTCCTATCATAGGTGGGTGAAAGTACGCGTCCTCCTACCCGGCGGTCCCGCATAGATGCCGCCTTTGGTCTCTGTCGCCGGTGCCTCGTCGCAGCCAACGTCACCCAGCTCATCGTCTCGAGACTTACCCAACAGGCCGCTCCAGAAGCGCGCTCTTTTCGCGCTCTCGCTGGTCCTTCTCACCTGCTTTGCGCCACGCCTCAGGCGCCCGCTCCGCGCCACCGATCCCGTCGACTTCAACGTCTACTACACCTCGGCCCTGCTCGTTCGCCAGGGCAAAGCCGACCAATTGTACGTAGGCGCCGACACCGGTGCCGATCCGCAGAAGGCGATTGCCTCTCCGGGCACGCCCATCTTTCAGGCCGCTCGGTCCCAGGGGCTCGGCTATGTGGGCCTTTACGTTTACCCTCCCCTGCTCGCCGATCTCCTCGTGCCCCTCACCGCGCTCGATCTTCCCCACGCCGCCGATCTCTGGTTTGTGGCGAACCTCGTCCTGGTCGCCCTCTCTGCCCTGCTTCTTAGTCGACTTCTAGGCTGGCGGCTGTTGAGCCTGCCGACTGCGGTCCTGCTGCTCTCCCTCTTTTGCTTCACCCCCGTGCTGCAGGCCTTCCACGACGGCCAGATCACTATCGTCCTGCTCTTTCTCTGGACGGGTGCGCTGCTGCTCTTCCAGCGCGGCTGGCTCGCCTCCGCTGGCGCCGTCTTCGCGCTCGCGGCCGGTATCAAGCTCACCCCCGCACTGGTGCTGCTCTGCTTTCTGCTCTGGCTCAGAGGCCGCGCCGTCGCCGGCTTCCTTGGCGCCTGCCTTGCCTTCACCCTCCTCTGCCTCGTTCTCAACACACCGTATGCCTGCGGGATCTATCTGCACCGTGTGCTGCCCGCCATGTCCGGCGGCATCCCCTTCTACAGCAACTACTCCCTCGCGGCGTCGGTAGAGCGTCTCGCCGCCATTCTCACGCTAGGCTCCATTGGGCCGTTCAGCACCACGCTGCCCTCCTCCGCGGTCCTGGCCGGTAGGCTCGCCTCGGCCGGGCTGCTTCTGACGCTCGCCGTACTCATCGCCGTCTTCGGCCGCCGCGCCACCAGGGGCGACCAGGTGCTCGTCCTCGGCTTGCTTAGCCTGATCGCGCCCATCCTCTCGCCGGTCTCGTGGTTCCATGCGTACGCGATGGCCTACATCGCCTTTGCGCTGCTCTGGCACGACTGCCTGCAGCGCCCTGTCCCTCTGCTCTACTTGCTGAGTCTCACGGCCGTGAGCCTCGCCATCGGCAGCGCCGTCTTTGAGAATCTGCTTACCTTCCTGGTGTTCACGAATCATCACCCCGTTTTCACTGCGGTGCTGCAATGCCTGCAACTCCTGCTCGCGGCCGCGGTGCTCTTCTACCGCCTGCGCACGCTGCGCTCCTGGGACGCCGCGCCGCTCCCCTCCCGTGCGCTCGTCGGCTGATCCCGCCCGCGGTCAAGGCTCTGCCGGTATCCTGCGCGCCGTATCATCGAAGCCGTGAGCTCCTCCAGTCCTCGCATCGGCGTCCTCGCGCTCCAGGGCGCCTTCGACGTCCACGCCAAGCGCCTCGCCGAACTCGGCGCCGAGACCCGTCTCGTCCGCAAGCCCGAAGATCTCGACGGCCTCGACGGTCTGGTCATTCCCGGAGGCGAGTCGACCACCTTCCTGAAGCATCTCGAGCGCGCCGGCTTTTACGACGTCCTCAACGAGTTCGTGCACACCAAGCCCGTCTTCGGCACCTGCGCCGGCTGCATTCTCCTCGCCCGCGAGGTCACCAACCCGCCCCAGCGCAGCTTCGGCGTCCTTCACGCTACGGTCGAGCGCAACGCCTACGGTCGCCAGAACGACTCCGTCATCCGCACGGAACAAACCTCGCTTCCCGGAGGTCCGCTGGAGGCCGTTTATATCCGCGCCCCGCGCCTGACCGCCCTCGAATCTGACGTGGAGGTTCTCGCGACCCGAGAAGCCAAAGACGACACCGCCCCCGCGCCCACGCTGGTCCGCCAGGGCCACCTCCTCGCGGCCACCTTCCACCCCGAACTCAGCGAAGACCGCCGCGTCCACCAGCTCTTCCTCGACATCGTGCGCGAAGCACAGCGCCCTCGTGAAGGATAAGCTCTCCGTTCAGCGCCTTGGGTGATCAGCACAAAGAGATCCGCATCGGACCTCTGGTATTGCCGAGCTTAGGTGACAGTCTCGCCCGCAGCCGCTGCAAGAGTAGCGGCAGCATCGGAGGCGAGCCGTAGGTTTTTCTACGAAAAGCGCGTAGGTCCACGAGATCCGGGTTGTTCCCTAAGCGCTCCACTCGAAACGACGCTTCCAAATCGTCGGATCAGTGTGTTCTAGCGCGAGGGCTCAGGGAGCTTTCCCCGCCCGGCGATTCGACGAACTCCTGGCCGAGCCATTGCTTGAACGCGACCATGTTCACCGGCCTGCCCAGAAAGCGACGCACCATGTCGTTGGCCGACTCCGACCCGCCCGGCTCCAGCACCTCTCGCCGGTATCGCATCGGCGCATCCCCTGCGAACGGGTTCGTTTGATCGAACTGCGCGTAAAGGTCCTCCGCGATCACCTTGTCCCACATATAGGTGTAGTACATGGAGGAATACCCGGCGAGATGGTTCAGACTCGCGATGCCGTGCGAGCCTTTGAGCGGTACCGGGAGCGTGTACCGCAGCCGCTCCTGGACTCCGAGGGCATAAGGATCGAAGGTCGCAGGGTCGGCGTTATACAAGTCGTACGACAGCGCTGCCGTCGCGTTCTGTCCGGCCACATAGGATGCCCTCCCAAATGCGGAGGCACGATTCATTCGTTGCACCAATTCCGCCGGTATTGGCGCGCCCGTCTGGTAGTGCTTCGCGAACGACGCGAGCACCTCAGGGCTCCTCATCCACTCTTCCAGCATCTGTGACGGGGCCTCATTAAAGTCCGGCTCCGCAGAGATCCCACTGATGCCGGCCCACCGCTGCTTGCCCGCCACAATGTGATGGATAAGGTGCCCAAACTCGTGAAAGAACGTCACCGCGTCCTCATACTGCATCAAGCCGGGATCGGTAGCGGTAGGACCGGGGAAGTTGCAGATCAACACGCCTTCGGGCAGGCGCTTTCCGGCGATGCCAGTCACGGTCGTGAAGGTCGCGTTGTGGTTGTACTTGCCTGGCCTGGGATGCATGTCCAGGTAGAAGCGTCCAATCGCTCTTCCTCTCTCGAGAACATCCCAGGTCTCCACCGAAGGATCCCACGCCGGTGCATTCCTCTCCTGCTTGAATTCGAGTTGGAAGAGCCTGGCCGCTGTGGACAGCAGACCCTGCTTGACCTCGTCGTACGGGAAGTACACCCGCACCGAAGAGGAATCGAAGTCATACTGCGAACGTCGCACCAACTCGGCCAGACGCTGCTGCTGGAATTGCTGGATCTGGGTTGCTCCCGGATCCGTCTTTCTCTCCTCCTCCAACTCCATCGCAAACTCTCGCTCCTCTGCGGGCCGCACGGTCTTGTCGAGTTCTGCGATGAAGCTAGCAATGGCTTTGCCGCTGCCCGTCATCTTGTCCTGTGCGTTCAGTTCACTCCAGGACGGGTACCCCACCAGCTTCGCGATCTCGTAACGAGTGCTCATCATCTCGTGCAGCACCGAGTCGTTCTCCGGATACGCCTTGTTGAAACTCGCCTCAGCCATCCGCTTTCGCAAAGCATCGCTCTTTGCAAATGCCATCACCGGGGCGTAATCCGGATAGCGCGTCGTCAGGTGAATGATGCCCTTCGCGTCTGGCTTGTGGCTCGCGATGAAGTCCTGAGGCAAACCGTCCAGCTCCGCCAGATCACGCACCTCCACCGAGCGATTCCCGTCGGCAATGTTCCGCTCAAATTGGGATTTAGCTGTGGTCAGTCGGTCCTGCAACGCGTTCAGCCGCGCGCGCGTTGCCTCGTCCTTGTCCACCCCTGCAAGCCGAAACGCAAGCAATTGTCTCTGAACGTAGTACTTCGTCGCCGCGTCGGCAGCCGAAAGGTTGATGAACAGCAACGCCTGGTACACCCGAGGGTTCAGCGCCAGCGCCGACCGGCGGTTACTCACGGCGGTCGCAAGGGTGGTTGCGCTGTCGCGAAACGCCTTCTCTGGGTGGACATTCTGGACCAGGTTCGCGAACTCCAGAGCCTCCAGGAGTTCATCAAAGGCGCGATCGTACGGCACCAACGTGTTCTCCACCGTTCGCGGCCCTTGCACCGCAAGCAGCTCGTCGATGGCTTGCTGAGCCAGCTTCAGGTGTTCATTCTCTGCCGCTTCAAACGTGGCGACGGTTGGATTGCCACTCCACAGCGTTGGCTGCGAGGGCGGGAAAGCCTGGGCTCTTCCCTGCGCGCCTGCGGAGCAGGCGAGCAGGAGACCTGCGAACGACGCTTGCGAAAGCCTTGCATGAAGAGGACGGTTCATCGGCACAGGCTACCTCAACCCGCCACTCGGACAGACCAGTTTTGACGAGCATTCCTACACTGTGTTCGACACCCGACCGCTTCGCAGGTGATCGCGAGGCACGATCGTCCGTGCTACGAGGTCCGCGCTCGACCTTCGGTCGTAAGACCAACATCGGTCTTGCGCACGACCGGATCGTCGTGTCGGCAGAGCAGACCCTACCCCCGTCGCCGCCTACAATGATCTTGTGCCCCTTGCGCACCGCATCCTCGCCGATCTCCGTTTCTGGCACCTTCCCGTGGACGCCAGCGCCCACGGCCCTGCGCTTGACCGGCATCTCCTCCTCAATCTCTGGATCGCCCTGAGCTTGCTGGCGCTCATGCACGTGCTGCTGTTTGCCGGCCTGCTCGTTCGGCGCCGCGCGCCGCGTCCGATCCACAAACTCACGCTGGAATACCTGCCTCTGGCAGCCTTCACCCTGCTCTTCGCCTGGCTGGGCGTGCGCGCCCAGCACCTCTGGGCCGAGCAGCGCTACACCGGCGCCGACCTCACCGCCATGCAGGTCGAAGTGACCGGCATGCAGTTCGTGTGGTATTTCCGCTACCCCGGCCATGACCGGGCGTTCGGGCACACCAGCCTCGCACTGGCCGACCCGGGCACCGGCAACCCCCTCGGCCTGGACCCGCACGACCGCTACGGCAAGGACGATCTCGTCAGCAGCCAGCTGGTACTTCCCGCCGGCCGCGAGATCGATCTCACTCTCCGCGCCCAGGACGTCATTCACGGCTTCGCGGTCCCGGAGATGCGCCTCAAGCAGAACGCCGTCCCCGGCCAGGACACCCATATCCACTTCACCCCGGAGATCCCCGGCGACTACGCCATCCTTTGCACTCAGGTCTGCGGCCTGGGCCACTTCCGCATGCATGCCATCCTCCGCGTCCTGCCCCAACCCGACTTCGACCGCTGGCTCCAAGCTCGGGAGCCGCGATCATGAACGCCCTCGCAAAGATCCTCCGTTCGCGGTCGCGTCATCCTGAACCCTCCTCGTTGGGTCATCCTGAGCGAAGCGAAGGACCTCAGTACCCCGCGGCGGCGCGGCGAAGTGCACCGGTAGGCAACCGGCTGCTCGCAGTTTTTTCTACCCATCACCGCACGGTCGGCTTTGGCTACCTCCTCATCGCGGCCATCGCCCTCGTCCTCGGCACCATCCTGTCGCTCCTTATGCGGCTCCACCTCGCCTGGCCCGCCTGGCAGCTGCCCCTGCACGGTCCCATCCTGCCGGAGGAGTACCTTGCCCTGGTCACCATGCACGGCACGCTCATGCTCTTCTTCGTCATGACCGTCGCCCCGCAGTCCGGCTTCGGCAACCTGATCCTCCCTGCGCAGATCGGCTCCCCGCGCATGGCCTTCCCGCGCCTCAACGCGCTAGGCATGTGGCTCACCAGCCTCGCGCTCCTCATCCTCCTCGCTGCGTTCTTCGTCCCCGGCGGCAGCCCGATCTCCGGCTGGACCGGCTACCCGCCCCTGTCCACCACGCCGCTCGCCGGCCCCGGCCAGGGCACCGGCCTCGACCTCTGGCTGCTCAGCCTCGCGGTCTTCGCCGTCGCGTCCTCCCTGGGCGCCGTCAATACCCTCACCACCGTCGTCAAGCTCCGTTGCGAGGGCATGACCTGGCACCGCCTCCCACTCACCGTGTGGGCCTGGTTCACCACCGCGCTGCTCATCATCCTCGCGTTTTCTGTCCTCCTCGCGGCGCTCGTCCTGCTCTTCTGCGACCGCCACCTCCATACAGGCTTCTTCGTCCCCGCGCAGGATCTGGTGAGCGGTGTCCTGTTACAGCACAGAGGCGACGGCTCCCCGCTCCTTTGGTTGCATCTGTTCTGGTTCTTCGGTCACCCCGAGGTTTACATCGCCATCCTCCCCGGCATCGGCCTCACCTCCATGGTGCTGGGAAACTTCGCCCGCCGCCCTGTCTTCGCCTATCGCCTCATGATCGCCACGACGCTGCTCATCGGCCTGCTTGGCATCATCGTCTGGGGACACCACATGTTTGTCGCCGGCCTGAACCCCTTCGCCGGCACCGCCTTTTCCGCCGCCTCGCTCGCCATTGCAATTCCTGCCACGGCCAAGGTCCTCAGCTGGCTCGCCACGGTGTGGCGCTCGCGCCCGCGCCTCACCACGCCCATGCTCTTCGCCCTCGGCTTCGTCTCGCTCTTTGTCGCCGGCGGCCTCAGCGGTCCCATCCTCGCGCAGCCCATCCTCGACGAATACCTCCACAACACCTTCTTCGTCGTCGCGCACTTCCACCTCATCATGGCCATGGCCGGCGCCTTCGGTCTCTTCTGCGGCCTGTACTATTGGGCCTCGCTCATCTTCGGTCGCCGCCTGGACGAAACGCTCGGCAAAGTCCACTTCTGGGGCACGCTCTTTTTCGCCTACAACACCTTTCTCCCCATGCACCTCACGGGCCTCGCGTCGGAGCCCCGCCATTACGCCCAGTTGCAAGGCATCGCTCCGCCCGCCAACGCCCTGCTGCTGGCGACCATGCCGCTACAGCGCCACATCACCACATCAGCCCTGCTGCTAGCCGCCTTCCAACTTCCCTTTCTGCTCAACCTGCTGCTGCTTTTCCGCAAGCCGCATGACC
>CAXTWN010000100.1:11944-13327 GCA_964248055.1 uncultured Acidobacteriaceae bacterium
GCGAGCCCCGCCACTACGCCCAGCTCGCCTCCATCCCCTGCCCCGCGAGCACGCTTCTTGCTTCCACCATGCCGCTGCAGCGCCACATCAGCGCCTCGGCCATCCTGCTCGCCGTCAGGCAGCTGCCGTTCCTGCTCAACCTGCTCCTCACCGCCCGCAAACCTCGCGACCTCACCGCGAACCCCTGGCAGGCCACCACGCTTGAATGGGCTCCCGCACCTCAGCCCCACAACACCCTCCTGCAAGCACCGCCCGTGATCGCCTACCGCATGCCGTGCGTGTACTCGCTACACGACGAAACCTTCTCTCCGCAATGGCAGCCCAGCCCCATCGCCGAGCACGACATCCCTCCCAAACCGGAGTAAGCTGAGAACGCACGTACCCCCTCGCGCGACAGAGCCCTGCATGCCGACGATCCTCACCCCTCCTGAGATCGACCGCCGTCACCACACCGGTGAAGGCGACAACGGCTCCGGCCGCCGTCCTCCCACTGACAAGCGCACCGGCGGTAACGGCGACGGCGACAACTGGCACGAGCGCCCGCACGGCAGACGCGGCCCCCGCGAGCGCCTCGCCCAGGCCCGCGTCGGCCTCTTCTTTGCCCTCGGCGGCGACATGATGTTCTTTGTTGCCCTGGTAAGCGTCTTCTTCGTTACCAAAGCCAACGGCCACTTCGACGCCTACGATCGCTACATCAACGAGTGGCTTCCCACGCCGATCCCGTCGGTCCTGTGGCTGAACACTGCCGTCCTGCTCGTCAGCTCCGTCACCGCTGAGTTCGCCCGCCGCGCCATGTTCCACGAGCACCACGTGATGGACGAGTGGTTCGGCTACGGCCGCCCAACCTCCAAGCGCGCCTCGCTTTGGCTTTCCGCAACACTCGCTCTCGGCTTCGTCTTCCTTGCCGGCCAGTGGCTCGCCTGGAACCAGCTCGCCGCCCAGCACGTCTTCTTCCGCTCCAACCCCTCCAGCCACTTCTTCTACCTGATCACCTTCATGCACGCCGCCCACCTCTTCCTCGGCATCGGCGGCGTGATGTGGGCGCTCTGGCTGCTCGGCTACAGCAAGCAGATGGCTACCCGCCAGGTGGTGGTCGACTCCACGGTCTGGTACTGGCACGTCATGGGCCTGCTTTGGCTCTTCCTTTTCGCCTTGCTCGAATTCGCCCAGTGAACCAGCGGCGGTCGTGCGAAGTTGGCCTGTCTAGAAGCCGATGCGAGACCGGCTACTGCGCTTTGTCCCGCTACGTGCTGGCGCTGATCCCAAGGAATACCGGTGCTGATCCCAACGAATGCTGGTGCTGATCCCAACGAATGCTGGCGCTGATCCCAAGGAATACCGGTGGTGATCCCAACGAATGCTGGATCTGATCCCAGTGCATTG